>JALHHH010000028.1:0-21203 GCA_022837485.1 Bacteroidales bacterium | reverse complement strand
ATGAACAGGCAGACCCCGCCAAAGTAAAACGGGTGATTTTTACATCCGGGAAACTCTATTATGATCTTATCGAAGAACGGCAGAAAAGAGGAACCTCTGAAGCAATTGTTCGGATCGAACAACTCTACCCGTTCCCCAATGCACAGATAAAAGCCGTTCTCGACCGGTACCCGAATGCCGAAAAACATGTTTGGGCACAGGAAGAACCGGCAAACATGGGCGCTTGGTCATTTATAATGCGCAACTTTAAGCATACCGACCTGCTGCTGGTGGCCCGCCCCGAAAGCGGAAGCCCGGCAACCGGTTCACCCCGACTACATGCCATCAGGCAACGTAAAATTATTGAAAAGTCGTTCGGCGAATGTACCTGCCCGAATGCAAATGTGATCTGCAAAATGGTATGCGCACCACACGAATGGTCAATCATAGCAGAACCAGTTAAAAACGCATAAAAATTTCAGGAATGAGTATCGAAGTTAAAGTTCCCAGCCCGGGAGAATCCATTTCGGAAGTTCAGCTGGCAACATGGCTGGTGAAGGATGGAGAGTATGTTGAGAAGGATGCCGAAATCGCTGAAATCGACTCGGATAAAGCTACACTTACCATTAATGCCCCGGAGGCAGGATCCATCCATTTACTTGTCGAAGCCGGTGAAACCATAAAAGTGGGAGAAGTCGTCGCAAAAATCGATACTTCTGCAGCCCCCGCTGCCCTGGCACCTTCGCCAAAGCAGGAATCAGAAAAAAAACAAACGGAAAAACCTCAGGAAAAGGAACAAGCCAGGGATACCGAACCAGTCGCGGAAAAGCCAAATGCCCTTGCTGAAGGAAAACTCAACGTTACCCCGCTTGCACGTAAAGTTATGCAGGAAATGAATGTAAACGAAAACGATATCTTCGATTACATTCGTCATATCCGTATTGAAAAAGCCGATATCGCCGAAGTGGCCGGTTCCAAATCTTCTGCTTCCGGAAGTCAGGCACCCGCTGCGGTACCTGCCTGGGGGGGTACCCGCAACAGCGAACGAAAGAAGATGAGCACACTCCGGCAGAAACTTTCGCAACGTCTGGTAGCCGTAAAGAATGAAACGGCCATGCTTACAACCTTCAATGAGGTGAATATGAGCCGTATCATGGAAATGCGAAGGAAATACAACGATCGCTTTAAGGAGACCTATGGCGTTTCCCTCGGTTTTATGTCGCTTTTTACCAAGGCAATTACCATCGCCCTTGGACATTACCCGCAGGTGAATGCCATGATCGACGGGGATGAAATGGTATATTATGATTACGCCGATATCGGCATTGCCGTAAGCGCCCCGAAAGGACTTGTTGTTCCTGTGGTGCGTAATGCAGAAAGCCTCAGCCTGGCCGAAATCGAGAAAAAAATCAAAGAGCTGGCCATTAAAGCACGCGACAATAAAATTACCATTGACGATATGACCGGAGGTACATTCACCATCACCAATGGAGGCGTTTTCGGATCCATGATGTCGACTCCCATTATTAATCCCCCGCAAAGCGCTATTCTCGGGATGCACAATATCATCGAACGACCTGTAGCTCTTGACGGACAAGTGGTAATCGCCCCCATGATGTACGTAGCTCTTTCTTACGACCACCGCGTAATCGATGGACGTGAATCGGTAGGCTTTCTTGTAAAAGTGAAAGAGCTTCTCGAAAATCCGGAGAAAATGTTGTTCAACGGTCAGGACCCTATGGAAACCCTGTTAGGATTTTAACCGGAAAAAGGATAAAACTCATGAAGCCTCCTTGGATTCGGAGGCTTTTTTATATTCTGTCGACGCGCAGAAACACATCAAAATACATCTCCCGGGTCATATCCGACCAGTGGATGTGATGGTGCCGGTACTGGTAGGTTTGTATCTGACAGAGAAGAATTAAAACTGCAGTTACCCCAAAAAGCACCTTTCGTATTATCCTGTCGCGTGTAAATTGAAATGCCATCCCCTGTAGCAACATAAAAAATGGCAGGAATTCAACGTAAACCCTTGAAGAAAAGCTGCCTCCATAGTACCAGTTACTCCAGGATGAAAAAATCCAGGTTATCAGAATGAAAAACGCCAGCCATGAATAAAACACAAAGCGCTTTGCTTTCCACAGATAAAAACATCCCGCAAAGGACAGAAGATAAACCGGCGTATATACGAAGAGACCTTTTCGAAAACTGAACAGTATGTCGGCAAAATGAGGCCTGAGGAAATCAAAGCCTTCGCCTAGGTATGAGTAGACAAGAAACTTGCCCGTTGCCATTTTGTAATAAATCAGCTGAACCGAAACAAGGGCTATTAGAAGCAGTAACCCGCCGGCCAGTGCCGGTACCTTTGCAAAGCCGGCCTTTATCCCTTCCATCAGTTCCCTGCTTCCTCCTGCAGCCATGGGAAGCGCAAGCAATACAATGCCGTTTACAGGCCGTATCAGGACAATCATACCTGACAGAAAGAACAGCACAGGAATAAGACCAGCCGACGGCTTTCGGAAATATCGAACGGCAAAATAAAAAAAGGATGAGATGAACCCGAACGAAAACACGTGCGACATGCCTGGTTCGGCAGTTGCATAAAAGAAAAGATTGGTGCCGAAAACTGAGGTAATCAGTACCAGGATTCTGTGTCGTTCCGATATACCAAAATGGAGCAGGGTGCGGTTAAGGAAGATAAGCCCGGCAAGCAGGTAGAACAGCGCTGCCAGGTTTACGAAGATCATGTATGTCCGCGAATACCCGTCGGCTACGGATCCGCCGGCAAGACTCAAGCCATGGGCAGTAAAGAAAAAAGGGAGCTGCGCCAGAGCCGTCCCTGCATAGTACTTGCTTATATACGAGCCATTTACAAAAGCCCTGTAGTCGTAAAAAAAGTTCTCGTCGTAATAAGCCCCCTTTTCAATCGAATCGAAGAAGCCAAAATTAAGGTCGTGATAGATGAAAACCGCCGGAAGATAGGCATAATATCCCTTTGCATCCGACTCAAGAATTCCTTTCCAGCGGTTATCGCCCCAGTTAATGTTGGACGATACGTAAACCATGATTGCCATGATCAGGCCGATGGTAATGGCTGCCGGAGAAATTTTCCTGATCATCACACTTTAGGTTTTGGGAATCCGGATATGATTAATATTTCGGCTAAACAGCCTGCGTTCCATGCAAAGATAGTGTTTTGAAGTGCCGGCTCTTTAACCCTGTTGAAAAGACTGCCTGCAGATGTGATTGCGCATATGTCCTAAATGATGAATGGTGTGACAAAAGCAAGGCGTTGAATGACATTACTGCTGTGCTTTGTGTTAATTTTATATTTCAGTAGCCTTCTAATGCAAGTCGGTTTTTTATATTGCTGAAAGTAAATGCCAATCAACAAGGTTCCGAAAATAATAGATACCGGTTTATAACTTGTTAAAGCATGAAGGACAGGTTTTTCGCCGGTTTTTACGCTTTCGCGGAAAATTTATTCCGTGATGTTTTTCTGCGGAATTGAATAATCATGTAGGTTTGAAACGGTTTTAACGATTGCTTATGATACGGAAGAAAGTCGATTTTCTGGTGATAGGTACGGGTATTGCCGGACTCAGTTACGCGTTGAAGGCAGCTTCGGCAGGGAAAGTGTGTATTGTTACCAAGAGTGAGGCGGTTGAAGGAGCTACCCGTTACGCCCAGGGGGGCATTGCAGCCGTGATGTACACTCCGGATACATACGAGAAGCACATTCGCGATACCATGATTGCCGGCGATGATCTGAGCGATCCCGAGATTGTGCGGATTACCATTACGGAATCAACCAGCCGTATTAAGGAACTTATTGCTCTTGGAGTCGAATTTGATAAAAACTCATCCGGCCGCTACGACCTGGCAAAAGAAGGGGGGCATTCCGAATTCCGGGTACTGCATCATAAAGACCAGACCGGTGCAGAGATTGAGAACATCTTATTACAGCGCGTATACGAGAACAAAAACATAGAAATTCTCGAAAATCACTTCGCTATTGATCTGCTGACACAGCATCATCTGGGCATTGATCAGGAGACTGGTTCGGAAGAGATTGAGTGTTTTGGTGCCTACGTGCTTAATAAATCCAACCACCAGATTATGACGGTACTGGCACGAACTACCATGGTAGCAACCGGAGGAGCAGGGAATGTGTATGCAACTACAACCAATCCTCCGGTAGCAACGGGTGACGGTATCGCTATGGTGAAACGGGCCGGAGGGATTATAGAGAAAATGGAGTTTATACAATTTCATCCTACTTCGCTTTACAATCCTGCCGAAAAACCTTCATTTCTGATTACCGAGGCATTACGCGGATCCGGCGCTGTTTTAAAGACATTCTCCGGTAAGGAGTTTATGCAGAAGTATGATTCCCGTCTCTCCCTTGCCCCCCGTGATATCGTGGCACGGGCAATCGATAATGAAATGAAGATCAGCGGCGATGATTATTTATATCTGGATGCCAGGCACATCGACAAACAGGTAATTCTAAACCATTTTCCCGCGATTTATGCTAAATGTCTCAGCATTGGCATCGACATCACCCGGGATATGATACCCATTGTGCCGGCAGCTCACTATACATGCGGAGGTATAAAAGTAGATGAGTACGGCCGAAGCAATATTCGTAACCTCTATGCTTCAGGGGAATGTTCAAGCACCGGACTTCACGGAGCTAACCGCCTTGCTTCCAATTCACTTCTGGAGTCTCTTGTTTTTTCACACCGTGCATCGCAGGATGCCGTTTCCCGGATAAAATCCATTTCCTTCAATAATAGTATTCCCGACTGGAATGCCCTGGGTACCGTTTATAATGAAGAAATGGTGCTGATAACCCAATCGCTGCGGGAGCTTCAGGGTATCATGAGCAACTACGTTGGTATTGTACGTTCGAACCTTCGGCTGAAACGGGCTCAGGATCGTTTGCATATCCTGTACGCAGAAACCGAGGATTTGTATGAAAAATCGGTTCTTACCGAGAAAATTTGTGAACTCCGGAATCTGCTTAACGTAGCAGGACTTATCATTCAAATGGCGATGGACCGGAAGGAAAGCCGGGGTTTGCACCACAGTATCGACTACCCCCGGCAGTATAAAAACTTCTGAACAATTCACCGGTACAGGCGTTATTTCGTGTGAGCCGGATTTGCCCCTTCCCGAACCGGGAAAAGTGACCCGGCATTCTGAAATAAGTATTTTAATATCAGCATCAATAACAAAAGCCTCATGGCACTTATAAAAGCAGTAAAAGGGATTCACCCTAAGTTTGGAAAAAATTGTTTTTTAGCTGAAAACGCTACCGTTGTCGGCGAGGTTGAAATGGGCGATAACTGCAGCGTGTGGTTCAATGCAGTTGTCCGTGGTGATGTGCATTACATCAAAATAGGAAATAACGTCAATATTCAGGATGGTGCGGTAATTCACTGTACGTATCAGAAATCTCCGGTTAACATTGGGAATAACGTTTCCATTGCACACAATGCCATAGTTCACGGATGCACAATTAAAGACAACGTACTGATTGGTATGGGTGCAATAGTGATGGACGATGTGGTGGTGGAAAGCAATTCCATAATCGCTGCAGGTGCTGTCGTCTCCCAGGGAACCGTGGTGGAGACGGGAAGCGTATATGCCGGCATTCCTGCAAAAAAAATAAAAACCCTTGATACCGGCTTGCTTGAAGGGCAGGTAAACCGCATTTCGAAGAGCTATACCATGTATGCCAGCTGGCACGATCCGCAGATCCGGCCGGTTGACTGACAAATTCCGGATTATCCGGGGCGTGCTGCTGTCATTATGTCAAAAGTCAGACATGGCAGACTTTTTGATCGAATTAGTGTTCAGAAAAACAATTAACCGATGGCATATCTTTTAATTTTTGGTGTTTTTATGCTGCTCAGCTGGGCAGTAGGCGCCAGACTCAAATCGAAATTCAGAGAATACAGCAAAATACCCGTTAATTACGGATTAAGCGGGCGTGAAATCGCCGAGCGTATGCTTCGCGAAAGCGGCGTGGACGACGTAAAGGTGGTGTCGGTGCAGGGCGAACTCTCCGATCACTATAACCCCATGACCAAAACGGTGAACCTGAGTCCGGATGTGTACCACGGCCGCAGCATTTCAGCTGCTGCGGTTGCCGCGCACGAATGCGGGCATGCCGTACAGCACGCCACAGCCTATGCCTGGCTGATGATGCGTTCGAAACTGGTTCCCGTGGTTAGTTTTGCATCCAAATGGGTGCAGTGGGTGCTGCTTGGAGGAATTCTTCTTGTCAACACCTTTCCTCAGCTTCTGCTGGCAGGTATCGTGCTTTTTGCACTTACCACTCTTTTCAGCTTTATCACCTTGCCGGTAGAAATTGATGCAAGCCGCCGTGCCATCTCCTGGCTCGACGGAAGCGGTGTTGCCACAACGGCAACCCTTCCCAAAGCACAGGAAGCCCTTCGCCTTGCAGCATACACCTATGTGGTGGCTGCTCTTGCTTCGCTCGCAACCCTGCTTTATTACATTATGATTTACCTGGGAAGAAGGGATTAAACGTCATTTCCTTTCCTGAAACGAAGAATCCCGAATGAACCCATAGATTTCTGTGGAATCATTCAGGATTTTTTTTTGACGAACGTCAGATCAGCTGACCGGCAATCCGGTCAAAGACTTCCGCTATGCTGCTATCGGATATATTATATACCGGACGTCCGTCCTCGGCTGCTATTCCGATTTCAGCAACCATTGGAATCTGTCCCAGAAGTCTGGTGTGTAATTCAGAAGCCAGTTTTTTCCCGCCATCTTTTCCGAAAAGGTAATATTTCTCATCCGGATGAGCAGCGGGAGTGAACCACGACATGTTCTCGGCTATACCCAGCAGCGGAACGCCCAATTCATGGTTTGTAAACATAGAAGCCGCTTTTCGTGCATCATTCAGGGCTATTTCCTGTGGAGTAGTGACAAGTACAACCCCATGTAAATCCAGTTTCTGGACCGTTGTCAGCTGAATGTCGCCGGTTCCGGGAGGGAAATCAACAATCATATAATCGGTATCGCCCCAAAGGGTGTTCTCAAACAGCTGGGTAATGGCATTGGCAGCCATGGGTCCGCGCCAGATCAGTCCCTGATTTCGTTCCACAAAGAAACCAATAGACATAATTTTAACGCCGAACTTTTCGATGGGAGTTAAAACCTCCCTTCCATCTTCTGCGCGGACTTCAGGCTTCATGTTCTCAATTCCGAACATCCGTGGTACCGAAGGTCCGTAAATATCGGCATCAACAAGAGCAATTCTGTATCCCTGCCGGGCCAGTGCAACTGCCAGATTGGATGAAACAGTGGACTTACCGACACCGCCTTTTCCCGAAGCAACAACGATGATATTTTTAACACCGGGAAGACTTATTTTTTCAAACGCATTCATTTGGGTAAATTTTAAAGAGACTGCCTTAAACTCCGTGGTCCGGCAACAATCCGTTATTGCACGGACTGCTGCCGTTGAATCCGTTTATACTGAGGCAGCCTCATAAATCCGTGAATTTTAGATATTCCTGAGTTTTGATGCTACCACTTCCGCAGCTTTTATCAGCGGGTAGGCCGCCGGAGAAGCCGTCAGGCAGGGGTGCGTTCCAATCTGGGAAATCAGCAGGGAATTTACCGACATGCGGTTTTCTATGGCCAGGCCGATCACATTGGTGAGCTCGCCGGCACTCAGTCCGCCAATTACTTCTCCTCCGATGATTACTCCGGAGTATCTGGCGACAACCAGTTTAACAATTTGTTTGTGGGTGTCGGGCAGGTTTCCCGGATGACGGTCGACGCCTTCAAATGTGCCGGTAAGTACCGCAATCTGTTCCTCAAGCGCTCTGCGTTCGATAAGTCCGGCAGTTCCGAATCCGTATTCGCCTATGGCAGTGGAATAGATGCCAATAGTTCCGGAAAAGGTTTTTACTACGTGGATGTTATAGAGATTCATTCCTGCTACACGTGCTTCAGCGCAGGCCGTGGAAGCCAGCATGGTAGGAACCCGTTTGCGGGTGACAAAATCACGTTTTTGTGCGCAATCACCGATGGCAAAAATGTCTTTGTCGTGTGTACGCATGTATTCATCCACTGCAATAAAGCCTCCTTCATCAATAAAGATACCTGCATTTTTAGCCAGTTCCGTATTCGGACGGTATCCCATGGAAAGGATAACGGCATCTGCTTCCAGTATATCTCCGTTTTCCAGTTTCACCTTTTCAACTTTACCGCTGCCCATTACTTCACTGATTCCGTTTCCGGTAATGATCTTAACACCGCGGGCTTTAAGTATATCGCCTATGCGTGCAGCTACCTCCTCGTCGAAAGCGGAATAAAGAATACAGGATTCCTTTTCGACAAGTGTTACATCGTGACCCGATTTTACTAATTCGTCGGAAAACTCCACGCCAATAAATCCGGCACCGATGACAACAATTTTCTTGAGACCGTTGATTTTTTCCTTCATGTCGTCAAGGTAGGTTTTGTCTTTAGGAATGACAAAAACATTACCAAGTTCTGAACCTTTGAGCCATTTGGGAAGGATGGGTTTAGACCCGGTAGCAATCACCAGCTTGTCGTATCCTATCAATCCACCATCTTTCAGTGTCGCTGTTTTGGCTTCCTTATCGATTGAAATGACTTCATCCACCAGGGAATCCACACCGGCTTTAGCCATCATGTTATCGACTGGCATAATGTTGAGCTGACTGCTGTCGAGGGTTCCAAAAATGTAAGGGATTCCGCAGGGAACCATAACGTCTTTCTGCTTCTTTACCAGCGTAAACGATTTGTCTGACCAGGAACTTTTTCCCGTCACAGCTGCCACCATCCCGGCAGCACTTCCTCCGATGATTAATACATCCGTTGTCTTCATATTCTTTTTTAAATTAATGATAATCCGTGATTTAAATCTCCGATAATGTCTTCCACGCTCTCAATGCCCACGGAGAACCTTACAAGGTCGTCGGTTATACCGGCTTTTAATTTATTTTCGTGACTTACGGCTGCATGCGTCATAGAGGCAGGATGCTGAATGAGCGTTTCCACTCCTCCCAGCGATACGGCAAGCAAGGCAAGATGCACATTGTCCATCAGTTTTTTCCCTGCATCGTAGCCGCCCTTAAGGCCAAAGCTCATCATGGATCCGAACCCGCTCATCTGTTTACATGCAAGTTCATACTGCGGATGAGACTTCAGACCCGGATATTTAATCCATGCAACTTTTGGGTGCGACTGCAGGAATCCGGCCACTTTCATGGCATTCTCCTGAGCCCGCTCGATTCGTATGGCCAGCGTTTTTACCCCGCGCAATACCATAAAAGCCTGTGTGGGATCCATATTGCATCCCATGTACACCATGGAATGTCTGATTTTTTTATAGATTTCCGGATCTTTTGCTACAATTACACCTCCAACAATATCGGCATGTCCGTTAATGAATTTTGTGATGGAATGCAGTACTACATCGGCTCCCAGGTCGAGCGGCTTTTGCAGGAAAGGAGAGCTGAATGTATTGTCGACCACCAATATCAGATTATTGGCTTTAGCAATTTCCGAGCATGCGGCAATATCGGTGATATCCATGGTGGGATTGGCCGGGGTTTCGATGTAAAGCACCTTTGTGTTCGGCCGTATTGCCTTGCGGATGTTTTCCAGGCTGGAAGTATTTACAAAACTGGCTTCAACGTTGAACCGTGAAAAATCCTGCTCCAGCACTCCCCTGGCCGGTCCGTAAACCGCATCGGAGCTGATGATGTGACTCCCCGCTCCAAGCAGCGACATATACACACTGCTGATGGCTCCCATACCCGAGCTGGTGGCAATGCCATCGTATCCGTTTTCGAGCTCGGCAATGTTGCGCTCAAATGCCCTGATGGTAGGATTGCTGATACGGGTGTAAATGTACCCGTCGCTGATCCCTGAAAAACAGTCGGCTCCGTGTTGTGCGCTCTTAAAGCGGAAGGTTGATGATTGATAAATTGGAACGGTTGCGCTCCCGAATTCATCGTCGAATGCACCGGCGTGAATGAGTTTGGTGCTGAATCCTTTGTCTTTTGTGTTCATTCGTAAGTGATTTAAAATTCAATGCCTTTTCTGGCTTCAATTCCTTTGGTGTAATAGTGCTTAACCTTTTTCATTTCGGTAATCAGGTCAGCGTATTCATATTACTCATGGGGGGCGTAACGGCCCGTCATAACGATCTCCATGCTTTCCGGTTTGCTTTTCAGCAGGCCGATAATCTCCTCCAGGCCGAACAGCTTGTAATGCAGCGAAATGCAGACCTCGTCCAGAATTACCAAACCAGCCTGGTTATGCCGGATTATTTCCGTTATTTCATCCAGCCCTTTCCGTGCGGCCAGGATATCCTTTTCTGTAGGTTCTTTTACAATAAAGCAGTCCAGCCCGTATTGACGGATGGTAATCTGAGGAACGTTCCGGATGCTTTCCAGTTCTGAATAATGCATCCCCTTGACAAATTGGGCGATGAAAACCTGCAGACCTGCCCCCGCAGCCCTGAGAGCAAGGCCGAGGGCAGCGGTGGTTTTGCCTTTACCGTTTCCGGTATAGAGGTATATGTATCCCTCCGTTTTCATTGGATTTTTTCATAGTAGCCTGCTTCGGCTCGTCTAATAAACGGGAAAATATCGGCTTCGCGATATCACCTGACACCCGAATACCACTAGGTCAGGATCAGAATTCATTCAGCAAACCCTTCTGGTACTGCTCGTAAGCCTGTTTCAAAGTAATATCGTGAGCATTGACGAAAATTTTAATCTTTGAGTGCTTCAGTGCCGTTGCGGCATGATCGCCCGGACCATTCCCGGTAATAAGCACATCCGGGTTTAAATCAAAAATCTTTTGAGCCGTTGCCGTTCCTGCACCATGTGCTTCATTTTTTACCGCACTGTTGTCGATACTGGTCAATTCTCCGCTGTCCTCATCAAACAATACCAGATATTCGGCACGTCCGAATCTCGGATCAATTGTCGATTCCCAGGTTGTTCCCCTGGCAGTAAATGCGATTTTCATTTTTTGTTATGTTTAGTTTGTTAGTCTTCTTACCTTCTCCCAACATTTGGTCAGCCGGTCTTCCAGATTTCCGGTACTTATTTCAATGATGGTTTTGCCTTCGATTATGGCCTTGGTAAACCGTTCATCGTAAGGCAAATCCGCAAGATGCGGAATCCCTTCTTCAGCAACAAAATCCATAATTTTCTGATGTTGTCCGGGATTTATGTCGGCCTTGTTGATGATGCAGCCGGCTTTGATATGGAATTTTTTCACGAGTTCGTAAACCCGTTTCAGATCGTGTAGCCCCGATACGGATGGCTCGGTAACCAGTACCACAAAGCTTGCCCCCGATAAGGATGAAACAACCGGGCATCCTACCCCGGGAGATCCGTCAACGATTACATACTCAGCGCGTTCCTCCAGGGCAAGTTCTCTGGCTTCATTTTTCACTTTGGCAACCAGTTTTCCCGAATTGTCGGCTCCGATTCCCAGACGGGCATGTACCATTTTGCCACCGGTCCGTATGTGGGAGATCTGCCACTTTCCGGCTTTTCGTTCCTTATTGATAATAGCTTTCGGAGGACAGATCCGGGCACAGTAACCGCAGCCTTCGCAACGTAAGGGATCGATGCGGTAAATTCCGTTTTTTACCGTAATGGCATCAAAACGGCACACATCGGCACATTTCCCGCAGCGAATGCAGCCGGGCTGGTCTATGCTTGAAATTTCACCGCTGTAAAAGTCTTCAGAATATCCAAAATCCGGTTTTAACAGCAGATGCAGATCGGCTGCATCCACATCGCAATCGGCAGTAACTACCGATGATCCACCGAGGTAGGAGAATGATGCTGTTACAGAAGTTTTTCCTGTGCCCCCTTTGCCGGATATTACAACAATTTCTTTCATTAACCGCCTCCTTCCGTAATTTCTGTAATAGCATCCAATATACCTTCCAGAATATTTCTTATCTCCGGAATTTCTTTATAAATCAGCTTTCCAGCCGAATAAAGTTCGGCAATGCGACGGCTGTCGGGTATTCTGGCCAGCACCGGGATCTGTTCGCGCCGGCAGTATTCAGCCACATCGTCGTTGCCGGTGCCGTAACGGTTTATTACAACTCCAATTGTTTTTTCGAAAACCCTGACAGTGTCGACTGCCAGGCTGAGGTCATGAAGTCCGAAGGGAGTTGGTTCCGTTACCAGTAGTACAAAGTCCGCATCCCTGACGGTCTCCATAACCGGGCAGGAGGTCCCCGGCGGGGAGTCGAACAGGGTTATGCGGACTCCGGAGTATTTTTGCGCAGCGAATTTTTTTGTTTTTGCTATTGCCGGAACCGCTTGTTCTTCGCCAATGTCAAGTCTGCTTTCAATAAAATGAAGATTGCCGGTTTGGAATTCCGACAATATGCCGGTTCTTTTCTGTATTATCGGCAATGCGGCTTCCGGACAAAGTTCAGAACAGGCATAGCAGCTGTGACAGAGTTCCGGAAAAACAACAATGGAAGGTCCTAAACGAATTATCGCATGGAAGTTGCAGACCCTGGCACAGATCCCGCACAACGTGCATTTTGATTCATCCCAGTAAGGTATTGCCTTAACGTTGATCTCTTCATGAACGGTTTCTGCTTTGAAGAAGAGCCCGGAATTTGGTTCCTCCACATCCAGATCGGCCAGAACTACTTCTTCACTTTCGGCAATCAGTGCCGCCAGATTGGTGGATAGTGTGGTTTTGCCGGTTCCGCCCTTGCCGCTGGCTATGGCAATTTTCACAACTTTCTAGTGTTTACAGGCGGAATTACGATCATGCGTATGATGATCGCAATAGTTTGCATTTAGTTTCAGTGTTCCATCCAGAAAGCGGGTAACCAGATTTTTGGGGAAATCTGCTGTTGCACCAACGAATACATTAACTCCGGCCTCGTTGAAGAGGCCGACGGCCATTGGACCCATACCTCCGGCAATTACATCGGTAGCGCCATTGGCGGCGACCCAGCGAGGAAAAGTACCGGGCTGATGCTCCGGCGGGTCCATCCGGTTCATACCGGTTATGGCATTGTTATCCACATCAACAAAAACAAAATACTGACAATGGCCGAAGTGTTCCGACAATACGTCGCCGGCCATTGGGATTGCAATTCTTTTTTTCATTTCAGTAAGCATTTCGAGTGATAAAAAGTAACAGTCACGACCATTCTGCCGTGACTGTTACTTTTTTTTGGTTATTTTTTTAGTACGGCTTTCTCTACCTCTTCTTTGCTGATGGATTTGGTGCAGAAGAACCAGTCGTAGCATTTGATGTCTTTCTGGTTTTCCATGCGTTCCTTGGCAACACCGCATGAGCCGGCTGTGGGTACAATAACCTCATCGCCCGGACGCCAGTCGGCAGGAGTTGCAATGCTGAATGCATCGGCAGCCTGCATGGCAACAAGAGCGCGGTAAAGCTCATCGAAATTGCGGCCAAGACTGAGCGGGTAGTAAATTATGGCACGGATGATTCCCTTAGGATCTACAAAAAATACAGCGCGGACGGCTTTGGTATTGCTTTCTCCCGGCATCATCATACCGTATTTCGTCGCAACTTCCATGGTAATATCCTCAATAAGAGGGAATGTTACCTCAATGTCCTTCATGCCCCTGTATTCAATCTTTTCCTTGATAGTCCTCAGCCATGCAATGTGGCTGTAAAGTCCGTCGACGGAAAGACCGACAAGTTTACAGTTGGCTTCGTTAAATTGTTGCTCCATGTGCGCGAATGTCATGAACTCTGAGGTGCATACCGGAGTAAAGTCGGCCGGATGGCTGAAAAGGATGACCCAGCTTCCGCTGTAATCGGCGGGGAAGTTGATCTCTCCCTGTGTTGTAACGGCCTTAAACGAAGGCGCTTTGTCGCCAATGCGTGGCATCGGAGTAATTCCCTGATTCTGATTTTCCATTTTTAATTGGTTTTTAAGTTTATATTCTGATTTTTCTGAACTCTTCTTTCATTCTCCTTATATCATTCATCCAGTCTTCAATGTCGTTTTCGTGTTCGATCTCATCGTTCAGGATCGAAACGGCCATCTGGTGAGTAGTGTAATCCTTTCCCCTTGTGAAGTCCGCAATTTCCTGGTAACGCTGTATTGCACACCGCTCGCCCCTTAAGTTTTGTTCGAGAATGACTTCAATGTATGGGTCCGAAGGTTCATCGTAAGCACAACGAGCCAGTTTTGTCCAGTCGGCCGGATTAATAACCGGAGTTCCACCCAGTTGAATGATACGGTCTGCAAGCATTACAGCATGATTCAATTCTTCGTTAGCATGAACCAGAAGTTCAGGTTCTACTTCCGAGCGCATAGGGCCTTCCAGCAGGCGCGCTCCTATCCAGTACTGATAGTAGGCAAGCCACTCCTCCGCAAGAGCAGCGTTGAGCATGTCAAGCAATTGCTGATTATCAACGGAAGATACTTTAATAGCGTGTGTTCCCATTCATTTGTATTTTATACGGTTATACGTTAACTGCTTATTCCTGTCCTCCTCTGAAACGGTTCCGCCATCCCGCGCCACGACCACGGCCTCTGCCCATTCCCCATGCTCTTCCCCGGCCTCTTCCCGGGAAATTATCATCCCGTGTTTCATCCTCTTCCCGAAGCTTGTTTTTAACCGAAAATCCGTAATTCGTGCATTTCCCCATTCTGCGCCCGGTCATGGGACCTTGTCCCTCCGGACCTGTTTGATCAAAACCTGGCATAATTGCCTCCAATTTTATTGTTTAACATCGGTTACGCCCTGCGGCGTGTGACCAGCTGAATTTGCAGCCAGCCCGGACTTGCCTGTTCGTGTTTCGATCAAGCAATCCAGATTATTAATTTTTAGTATGATCCAGCAAATCAATAATCTGAGAAATTGTTTTTTCAGGCTTTCTCAGAACGATCAGCTGGATTTTCATCCTGTCGAGTAAATCTTTTATTTTAGCTCCAAACTCCCCGGATACGATTTTCGATACCTTACGGGATGTCAGTAGCTGAAGCGATGCCGATCCGGCACTGTCTTCCGCATTTTTGTTCGGATTTGGTATAAATTCGGTGGCACCGCTTTCCGTATCGTAAACCACAAAATATGCGCATCGTCCAAAGCGCTGATCCAGTGTTGATTCCGGTGAATTGCCGGTTGATGTTATAGCAATCTTCATAATCTGTAGTTTTATTATTTGCGGCACCCTGGTGTTCCTTTGCGTTTCATCCTGGTGTTGCATGAAGGGCATGTCTGTTGCCCGCACGGGCGTCCGGGCTGGTGTTTTACTTCCATTCCGCAGGCCGGACACATGCAAACATCTTCAGTCCCGGGATGTATATATGCGTTATCCGGAAGAGCATCCGACGTTCCAACATCTTCACTGCCGCAGAGAGGGCATGCCGTAACCTCCTGCTCCATGTCCGGATTATTGAACAGACAAGTGCAGGAAACACAGTGATACCATCCCGAATCGAAATAAACTTTACCCCCCTCCATTATAATTTGCCTGCCTTCGACAAACGCCCGTGCAATTTTTTGCCTCACCGAAGCATAGATCCGGGTAAACGTAGGCCGTGAAACGCCCATCTCCTGCGACGCATGGTGGTGGTTAAGCATATCGTAATCGCAAAGCCGCAAAGCTTCGTACTCTTCAAACAGCAGCATTACAGGCTCACCGTTTTCACGGCCCAGATCGGGACCATAAGGTTTAAAGCCTTTTACAGGTGGGGGACTGAGTATCTTTCGCGGTCGTTTAAAGTTGGGCGACATAATTAAATGATCAAAAGTTCACTGCAAAGATAGTGAACAATAGTTCATTTCGCAAGTTTTTTTGTATTTTTGCATGATCAAAATATCCGCAGTACATGGAAAGAAACACAACCATTATAACACGGCTTGTGATGCCGGGTATGCTTAACGATCAGAGTACTCTTTTCGGGGGTAACCTGCTGAAATGGATGGATGAAGCGGCTTACAATGCTGCTGTCCGGAGTTTAAACCGTAGGCTTGTTACCGTTTCGGTTGAAAAGGTGAGATTTTTAAAACCCTGTTTTCAGGGTGAGGTTGTTGAGGTAGTGGCACGCGTTGTTTCGCACACGCGGGTGCTATTGGGCGTTGAAGTTGTTGTGCATAAGGAAAACGTATCTTGCGGCGTGCAGATAAAAGCTGCTGAAGCGCGTTTTTTGTTAGCAGCTGTGAACGATGATTTTGTTCCTCAGCGACTGGACGAATGAACCATGCATTTTCTAATCCCGGAGGTATAACGCTTTCAGGAGAATACGCCTTGCATTGTTTATTCTGCCTTTCCGATAATCACCACATAATTTTTCCCGTATTTTTTCGCGCATTTCGGGCAGGTGGTATACCACATATACCATTTTTTGATTTCGAATTCCCGTTCTTTCGCAGCCAGTTTAAAGTCTTCCGACCATTTACCAGTATCGCTAAACGGTCCTTCATACACCCGGCAGAAGAATTTCCCGCTCAGGGTAGTGTTTTCGGCACCTTCCACATCCCGGTCAACGGCCAGAAAAATGTCCATATTCCATTTGGATGTGTGATCCGACAAGCACAGCCATTCGGGGATGTCAGCTCCGGCTTTTTCCGTCAGCGCATTTATCCTTCTCATGACACCTCCGAAGTTTAGAGGCATATAAAGGAATGTACGTACCCTGTCCTTAATAAACTTTTTCCGATCCCATTCCATTACCCTGTCGTTCCATGGTTCCGGATCGAATTCCGGACAGCATTCAGGCTCAATGCTTGGTTTTTCCATTTTTTATGTGGTTTTGGTTGATGTAAAGGTACTAACGCCTCCTGTAAATTATTCCGCAGGTTTCAGAAAATAGTATTAGTAATATTCTTTTGCACTAAAATAATTTTCATATACTTTTTTGATTACCTTTGCCGCTTCATCAAATAATTTTATCACAATGAGTAAAGGAACAGTGAAATTCTTTAATGATCAGAAGGGCTTCGGCTTTATCAAGGATCATGATTCTGACAATGAGTATTTTGTCCATGTTACAGGACTGCTCGATGAGATCAGGGAAAACGACGAAGTTACCTTCGATCTTAAGGAAGGAAGAAAAGGATTAAATGCAGTGAATGTTAAAGTAATTTAATATCATCCCAAGTAATTCTTTAAGCCCGGTTTTCCGGGCTTTTTTTATTGCCAAAAAAAAAGCCACTCCCGAAGGAATGGCTTTACGTCTACCGGTAAATAGACTATTTAAGTCCGAGTTTTTTCTTTACCATCGGCATGATGTCATCGGCCGGTTCGGTATAGAGTACCAATCCTTCGGTTGAATTCAGGATAAAACTGTACCCGTTTTCCTTGGCAACATCTTTAACGGCATTTCTTGCCTTCTCGATGATGGGGCCGGTAAGTTCTTCTTCCTTGTTCTGCAGATCTTCCTGGGCAGTTTGCTGGAATTCCTGTATTCTGCGCTGAAGGTCAATAATCTCCCTTTCCTTGGTTTGTTTGATAATGTTTGACATGGTAGCCTGGTTAGTCTGGTATTCGTTCAGCTTGCTTTCGTATTCGGTTTGCATAACCTGAAACTGAGCCTGAAGCTGCTCCTGGTGTGCTACGAAAGCAGCCCTGATGGAATCCTGACCGGGCATCATCTCGTAAAGCTGGGCAAAATTAATATGTCCGATTTTCTGGGTTTTTTGAGCACTCACCTGCATGGCTGAACATGCAATTGCAAGTACCAGGAAGATTTTCAGAACGTTTTTCATGTAATAATTCGGGTTTAAGTTAATTGCTGGGCAAAAATAGAAAATTTTCTTAATTGGTTGTTTTTTAGCGCAGATATCAATCAGATATGCACCTGCTCAACTGTTACCGGCTTTTGTACGAGTAGCCCATTTTGTCAAGAACCTCTTCACTGATGTCGTATCTTGGATTGGTGTACATCATGGAAACGCTGCCGGCTTTATCAAAGATCACGGCATAATTGTCGGATGCAGCAAGGGATTCAAGTGCAGCGAAAATCTTTTCCTGTATGGGTTTTATAAGTTCCTGGCGCCTTTTGAATAAATCGCCGTTATTTCCGAACCTTTGCTTCTGGAGCTCTTTGGCAGCTCTTTCCTTGCTGATGATCTCCTCTTCACGTTTGGTCTTTATGTCGTCGGGAAGAAGCACAGCTTCAGCCCTGAAATTTTTGTAAAGCTGGTCGATCTCGGTAAATTTCTGCTCAATCTCTGCCTGCCACTGAATGGAAAGCTCATCAATCTCGGTCTTTGCATCCGAATATTCCGGGATGTTCTCGAGGATGAATTCACTGTCGATATAGGCAAATTTTTGCGCGAAAGCTCCGGCAGTGGCAAAAATCATGACTAATGCTACGATTAAGGTCTTTTTCATAATGTTTCCTCCTTTTTGGTTTGAGGGTTAATTGGGTGTTAACTGATCAGGGGTTCATGCAAAAAACCTGCCATTCTTAATACCCTGTTTTATATTGCTTTACTGGAAGTGTCTTCAAACAGTTCCCGCTATTAATCTATACTCTGATTGATGGAGAAATGGAACTGACCCTTGTTTGCCGAAGGCAAGCCCGGAATCTCATCAAATCCATATCCCCAGTCAAGTCCCAGAAGTCCGAACATCGGCAGATAAACCCTTACGCCCACACCTGCCGACCGTTTCAGGGCAAACGGATTGAAACTCCTGAAGTTACTCCAGGCATTACCGGCTTCCAGAAACGACATAACGTAAATCGTGGCACTGGGATTCAGCGATAACGGATACCTGAGTTCAAGGGTTGATTTATTATATATGGTAGCACCCTGGTTTTTGTCTTTCCAGTAATCCGGTGTCAGACTCTCATTGGAATACCCCCTCATCCCGATAATTTCGCGACCGTCCAGGTTGTTGTATCCCGAAAGCCCGTCACCACCAAGATAAAAACGGTCGAAAGGCGTAACCCCGATATCCCTGTTGTAAAGTCCAAGGAATCCATAACGGGTTCGCGCGCTGATTACCAGATTGCCGACAATCTGACGATAAACGGAAAAATTAACCTTCCACTTATGGTACTCTATCCATTTAAATCTGTCCTGTTCCGTCATCGCAGCGTAATTCTTGTCGCTGAAAAGAGAGTACGGAGGCGTTACATCCAGGCTGAGCGAAACTTCTGAACCGGAACGCTGGAAAATGGGATTGTCGATGGAGTTGCGGGCAAAGGTCACCCCGTAACTGTAGTTGTTGAAGTTCCCGTTTCCGCTTCCGAACGACAGCAGATTCCAGTTTTTAAGGCCGTAAGTCTGAATGCTTAGCCGTTGTACCAGTGTAAAGTAGTCGTCGGGCCATGCAAGTCTTTTTCCGAGCATCAGCATGAAACCATCGATTTTAAACGACTGGTAATTCTCACTGCTTCTTGATCCGTAAGAATAGAGTGAATGGTAATAGCTGACGCTGAATGAATTTGGTTTTTTACCACCCAGCCAGGGTTCGGTAAAGGAAGCACTATAGCTCAGGTACCCCGTTCCGTAGGATTGCATACGGAGGCTCAGTTTCTGTCCGTCACCCGAAGGGATTGGTTTCCAGGCACTTTTATTGAAAATTTTACGTGCCGAAAAGTTATTGAACGAAAGTCCCAGGGTTCCAACTACTCTGCCGTAGCCCCATCCTCCCGAAAGTTCAATCTGATCCGAGGAGGTTTCCTCTACTTTGTATTCGATATCAACGGTGCCATCGTTGGCGTTGGGGATGGGTGTAGGTGCTATTTTCTCCGGATCGAAATACCTTAGCTGAGCCAGCTCGCGGGTGGTTCTGATGATATCGGAGCGGCTGAACAGCTGTCCGGGCCTCGTCCGAAGTTCACGCATAACCACATGATCGTTGGTTCGGGTATTTCCCTTAACGATCACTTTGTTGATGGTAGCCTGTTTGCCTTCCCTGATCCGCATTTCAAGGTCGATGGTGTCGTTTTCAACCCTGACTTCAACCGGGGTCACCGAGAAGAAAAGGTATCCATCGTCGAGGTAAAGGGTGCTGATGTCGATTTCGTTGGGATTGTAGTTCAGATTGGCATCCAGCTCACTCTGGTTATAAACATCTCCCCGTTTGATTTTGAGCACGTCGTTGAGTTGCTGTGCTGAGTATTTGGTATTACCCACCCATTTAATGTCGCCGTAATAATACCTCCGGCCTTCATCAATTTCTATGTCGATAAATAAATTATACTTTTCCCAATATAATGCAACATCAGGCAAGTAGCTATAATCCCGATTACGAATGCCGAGAGCTATGTTCTGAAGTGTAACGATGCCGGGCACGATTTCGTTTATTCTTTTTAGTGCTGTAACGAGCAGGGGTTCTGTTACTCCGATTGTAGTACTTGTTTTTATTTCGTGCCATTTCAAAATTGGAGTATCTTTTTTGGGATAAAAAACATTCGGAAATTCCCGGCTGTCTGATTGTGTTGCCAAACCGGTTTCAAAGAGAAATTTCCCCTCATATTGAAATTGGTTTGAGCCATTTTCAAATTCCTTTTTTGTTCTTTTCCCCACATTCATATTTTGATGAACAACAACCCCATCAACCATCTGAAGCGATTCGTTTTCGTGGGATTGAACGTGATTCATCGTGTTTATCTCCTCTCTTACTGCTTTCAAATCAGCTGTAAGCTCGTTAATCAATGATTTGTCGTTCGTAGAAATCTGTTTTAATTTCAGCAACTCATTTTTTAGATTTTGTGCATTTGAAATCTCGGCTTGCTGCCTGCTTATTTGCTCTTTTAGGGAGCGTACTATCTCTAGTTGTTCATTCTCATTTTCTTGCTGAATTTCAGCATCATTTGTCAGTTCGTGAATTTTCTTATTGCTTTTTTCTAAGTCACTGCCCAATTTAGCAAGTTTTTCAGACAAGCCTTGATTAGTTTCAAGCTCATTTTTTACTTTATCCTCAAGGAGTTTTACTTGTTCTGATGTTTGCTTTTTTTCATTCTCGATTTGTTTTGAAAGAGTTGCATTTTCTGTTTCCAACAAATGAATGTTTACTTGCATTTTGGCTATTTCTTCCCTAAGCAAATCTATTTGATTTTGAGCAGATTTATTCTCATCTAGAAGTGTATTTTCTCTCTGTTGAAATTGTCTGTTTTTATCTTCTATTTCTCTTTCTAACGATTCGATTGAAATAACGAGGTGTTTATTCTGACTGTGTAATTTTTCAACCTCCTTTAGATT
>JALHHH010000027.1 GCA_022837485.1 Bacteroidales bacterium | reverse complement strand
AGGGGTAAACCAGCGGAAGCTTATCGACAGCAAAGGATCGATCAACGAGATGGTATTTACCCTCGGTGGAAATTACATGGACCGGCTTTATTTGGGTGCAACCATAGGGATTCCGAACATAAGGTATTCGGAAACTGCGACCTATACCGAGACTGCACTTGCCGGCGATACCACGGTATTCTCGGGTATGACGCGTACCGATATGCTCGAAACCAACGGCACCGGTGTTAATTTCAAATTCGGACTTATTTTCAGGGCAACCGACTGGCTCCGACTGGGTGGTGCCATCCATACCCCTACTTTCTTCAGCTCGATGGCCGATGACTATACCTCCACCCTCCGTTCGAGGTTCGACAAAGGGTATACAGCCAGCGCAAAAGCATCGGGATATTACGAATACGAATTGAACACCCCCATGCGCGCAATTGCCAGCGTAGGAGTTGTTATCGGCAAATCCGGCATTATAAGCGCCGACTACGAATACGTTAATTATGCCAAGGCCCGGCTGCGTGCACCCGATTATGATTTCTATGATGAAAACAACGCCATCAGAGAAATTTATCAGGCTGCAAACAATTTCAGGCTTGGAACGGAGTGGCGTTACGGAGCACTGAATTTCAGAGGCGGATATGCGCTGTCGGCAAATCCCTATGTAACCGGAATCAACTCTGCCATGCCTTCTTACTCTCTGGGCCTTGGAATCCGTGAGCGTTCATTCTATATCGACCTTGGATGGGTGTATTCGGAATACGACGATGAATATTACCTCTACAGCGGAATCGAAAGTCCGGCAAGAACTACCATTTCAAACAACACCTTTATGCTTACACTTGGTATAAAGTACTAAAGCTTCAGGAAACAATTCAATTCCCATATATCCTCTGCCCGGCTGCAATTGTCAGCCGGGTTTTTCATTGTAAAAGCAATTAACATGTTGATATACTGCGAATATCGGTTACTTTGCGCCAAGGCGTGAAAGACCTGCTCTGGCCTTTTGCGTAATGCCGGTGCGGTACTCACTGTATTGAAGAGAAAGGCAACGCCTAAAACACGTTTCAGCTTTTACTTTATCACCCCGCATTTCATAAATAAGTCCAAGCTGAAGGGATGCATTGGCAGCGTAATACCATGGCTGACGGCTTCCTTCATCAATCACGTTTGTGTAAAGCAGAACGGCGGATTCAATGTGCCCAAGCTGATGTTCGTTGCGGGCTTTTCTGTAGTACAGTTCGAGTCTTTCCTTTTCCGAAGGAAGCATTTGGACATTACATCCCGACAGCACCTGAGAAACCTGTGGATAATATCCTCCGTCGAAAAGGAGACGAGCTTTCAGCAGGCAAGCGGAGGGCATATCGCCGCTTTCCGCTTCGTTTAATGCCTGTCTGTCGCCGTCGATCAGTGCATTCCCCCTTACTTTCGCTTTAAGCATCGACTGACGATATCCGTTCAGGTTACCGTTTAGCAATTCGATCCATGCCAGTCGCTGGTATGCCGATTTGATAAAGCTATTGCCTTTATAATGATTAACATAACGTAGAAACCAGACGGATGCTCCTGCGTCAAGTTTTTGGATTCGTACCAGTCCGTTAAGGTAATTCATATAATGAAAGGGGTAATATTCCGGTCCGGACGGGCTTCTGCTCAGGGCGGCAAGAGCTTCATCGTTATTGCCGGCATGCATTTGAAAAACGGCGGCTGCATAGGCAAGAAGCGGGCTTTCTCCGGACAGGTCTTTGTAAATTGGCAGGCTCAGCAGATTTTTCACATACTCAAAGCCCTCTGTTTGCTCACCGCCCAGATTGAAGGAGATGAAAGTGAACAAAAAGAGGCTTTCGGTCTGAAGGTAGGGAAAGCGCTGCGAAAGACCCGGCGACTCAAGTACGTCCTGTATCGTTGACATGCCATCGGAGACGGTTCCCTGCATATCGAGAAGACGGGTCACCCAGCGGTAGTTTTCAGGCACCGATCCTACGAGCACCTGCATAATTCCTTCTGCTGTCTGATTGGGAAGAAAATCCGGGAATCGTTTCCGGTTGGCTGATAAAAGCCGGTAAGCCCTGTTGATCTCGATGGCAGCGGTGGTATAACCCCCGAACTTCAGTCGCAGGGCGGCCCACTGCATATCCGTCATAGCCTGGGTATAGAGTGTCCAGGGTGATTCGGAATTCCCGGCCTCCAGCGCACGGTATACCTGGTATTTGGATGCGGCCAGTTGTTTAAAGCGGGCTTCATCCTCATCAATCATTAGCTGAAGGAAACTTATATAATTATAAAGATAAGCTAGGATTGGTGCTGAAGCCGGGTTTCTTTCGGTGTGCAAAAGGGTTTCAGCCTTTTTGAAACGAAGCATAAGGATATTGTTATAGGCTTCGGTACAGGCAGGCGACAGCTCTTCGGCCGGAAGGACGGTCAGGCTGGAGAGAAGAAAGCTCAGTAAAATCAGCAGTCGTTTCATCTGGAGAAAAAGCAGCACCGGCAGGCGCCTGTAAAAATCAAAGATAAAAAAAAGGGAGAAGCGTGCTTCTCCCCAATACAAATCGCTACCGGAATATTATCCCTGGTTAATACTGGAGGCGAGACCGTGATCGACGAGAATACGGCCGCAATACTCGCATACGATGATTTTCTTGTGCATTCGGATATCGAGCTGACGCTGTGGCGGGATGGCACTGAAGCAACCTCCGCAGGCATCTCGTTCAACGCTGACAACGGCAAGTCCGTTGCGGGCATTCTTGCGGATGCGTTTATAGGCGGTAAGGAGGCGTTCTTCGATAAAGCGCTGAAACTCTTCCGACCTTGACTGCAGAGAAAGTTCTTCCTTTTCCGTTTCACTGACGATATCGGCAAGTTCACTTTGCTTGATTTCCAAATCGTTTTTACGTTCCTCGAGCACTTTCTGCGCTGCTGTAATTTCTTCGTTCTTGAGGTTGAGCTGGTGTGTAAACTCTTTTATACGTTTCTCAGCCAGGGCAATCTCGAGATTCTGGAACTCAATTTCTTTGGACAGTGAATCGTATTCCCGGTTATTACGGACGTTCATTTGCTGCTCTTCGTAACGCTTAATCTGCAAGTGGCTGTCCTTAATAACATTTTCTTTCTCCTTAACAGAAACCTTGAGTGTTTCAATTTCCTGGATGTAGTTGTCGATACGGGTTTCCAATCCGATAATCTCATCTTCCAGATCTTCCACTTCCAGAGGAAGTTCACCGCGGATGATGCGGATTTTGTCAATTTGAGAATCAATCTGCTGGAGACTGTAGAGTGCTACCAGTTTTTTCTCTATGGAAATTTCGGTTTCGTCAACGTCATTTTGGGTGAGCGAAACATGGGCAACGATGGGATTTTCTACCGGTTCTTTTGCGTTTCTGGTTTCAGTTTCATTGGCTGATTTAGCTTTTGACGTTGATTTGGCCATATTTGCTGGGATTATATTACTGAATTACAGATAATTGACAGGGTTCGTCTGAATGCTGGAAATTCGGGTTGCAAAGGTAGTAAATTTTTCCTTAACAATTTGCACCAATAATTCTTTCGTAAATTGTTCGGTTTCATAGTGACCCGCTTCCACCAGGAGTATTTTCTTATCGGCAAGAAAGAAGTCGTGGTACTTAAGTTCTCCGGTTAGAAAAGCGTCGGCCTGAGCAGCCATAGCATTTCCGATCAGAAAATTCCCGGATCCTCCGCATAGGGCTACCTTTCTTATTTTTCGTCCGGTAATCGGTGAATATTTCACACAGGAGGCAGAGAAGGTTTTCTTCACCAGTTCCAGAAACTCCATTTCACCGAGGGGTTCGGGAAATTCCGCAATCATACCGGATCCGGTCAGCGGATTATCGTTAGCCAGCGGATAGGCATCCCAGGCGACTTCCTCGTATGGATGGGCTTCAATCATTCTGTTCACCACCCTGTTAAGAATATATGCCGGGCATACCGTTTCAATCCGGATTTCGGATTCGGAATGAAGCTCACCGGCAGTTCCCACAAAAGGAGTGGAATCTGCCAAAGGCCGGAACGTACCTTTCCCCACAAGATTAAAACTGCATGAGTCGTAATTGCCTATGGTACCGGCTCCTGCAGCAAACATGGCTGCCCTTACGGTATCGGCATGTGAAACCGGAACAAACACCACCACCTTTCTCAGACCTCCGGAAACGGGCTGGAGGATTCTCGCTTTCTTCAAACCCAGACGGGCACAGATCATGCTGTTTACACCACCTGCCACATTATCGAGGTTTGTATGAGCCGCATAAACTGCAATATTGTTTCGGATGGCTTTTATTACACTGCGCTCCATCTCATCCTTACCGGTCAGGCGTTTCAAGGGTTTAAAGATCAGCGGATGATGTGCAATTATCAGGTTATATCCCAGTGAAATGGCTTCATCAACAACTGCTTCCGTTACATCAAGGGTAAACAGGCCTCCGGTTGCTTCCTCCGAAGGGGAGCCGGTAATCAAACCGGCATTGTCGTATGACTCCTGAAGAGGAAGCGGAGCAAAATCCTCAATTACATGTATTATTTCCGATATTTTCATCTTTCACTGATTTAACGAACGGCGCGGCAAGTTTGTTTCGCTTGCCCAAAGTCCGGCATACAACAAAATCCTTCCCTTGGATAGAATTCAACAAGAAAACGTGTGAGTTTGATAATGGTTTAAAATTCCTTTCAAACCTACAGGATTTCAATTCAAATCGCAAGTGGTAACGAAAAAATCAGCCGGAACTCAGATAATTCAGATAATAAGGAAGGCATTACATCCCGGAAAGGAACTGCCTTCATCCCGGGTAAAACATGGATTGTTATAACGCCAAGCCTACCCGAACCGGAGGATTTAGGATAGCTAAATTTCTGAAACCTGACTCAGGGTATGTTAAAAATTTTTTAACTAATCATCAGGGGCATTTCGGCAAGCGCTATTTCCTTTGCATCAGATATATGGAGAAACGTATAGAAAAAATATATCGTGTAAAATATTTTGCAAGATAAACAGGATTGCATACTTTTAAGCCATGGAAGTACTCAGGTTTCTTTTGTATCCGTTTGCAGCGGTTTACGGAATCGTAACCGGCATCAGAAATTTCCTCTTCAACTGCGGTATTTTGCGCGGAATTAATCATGAATTACCGGTAATCGTGGTTGGAAATTTATCGACCGGTGGTACCGGAAAAACTCCACATGTTGAATATCTGATTCGTCTTTTATCTGGCGAATTCAGGGTAAATACGCTGAGCCGGGGATACGGAAGGCGCACGCGCGGATACATACGTGCCGGCGCCGATTCGGATAGCTCTGTGATCGGGGATGAGCCCATGCAATATTACAGAAAGTTCAGCGGGACAGGCGTGAATGTGGATTCGGACCGAAACCGGGGAATCAGAGAAATATGCAAGCAGGATCCGGAAACCGGAGTAATCCTTCTCGACGATGCTTTTCAGCACAGGTATGTTAAGGCTGGACTGTCGATATTGCTTACCGATTACCACAAACCGTACTTCCGGGATTATCTTCTTCCAGTCGGAAGCCTCAGGGAGGTTTCAAAGGGAGCACGCAGAGCAGATATCGTAATTGTAACTAAAACTCCCCGGGTACTCAGCCCGATTGTAAAACGGCAGATGTTGTCCGATATCAGGCCGCGTGCCGGGCAAAGCGTTTACTTTTCTTTCATCAATTATGGGGAAATCATTTCCTTATGGGACGGGAGGAAAATACCACCCGGTAAAAAGTTTAGTGCAATATTGTTGTTTGCCGGTATTGCCAATACGTATCCCATCGAAGAGTACCTCTACCCTCTTTGCCACGATCTGACAATCGTAAAGTTTGCCGACCATCACCCCTATTCGGAAAACGATCTTGACCGGATCAAACGAAATTTTGACGATCTTTACGGCCCGAATAAGCTGCTCGTCACCACCGAGAAAGATGCCATGCGCCTGCTGCAGCCAAAACTTTGTGCAATTGCCCAAAAGCTGCCGGTGTATTATCTGCCGATGGAGGTGGAGTTTCATGGTGAAGATAAGCAGGCGTTTGACGAACAAATTTTAAACTATGTTAGAACAAATCAAAGAGAGCGCTGATTACATCCGGAAGCAGGTTAAAACCGTTCCCGAGGCAGGAATTATTCTTGGAACCGGTCTTGGCGGGCTGGTGAGAGAAATAAAAACCGAATGTGAAATTCCATACAACGAAATTCCCAATTTCCCGGTATCAACCGTTGAGGGACATAAAGGCCAGCTGATTTTTGGTACGCTGGGCGGAAAAGCGATTGTTGCCATGCAGGGTCGCTTCCATTTTTATGAAGGTTACTCGATGCACGAAGTAACATTCCCCGTAAGGGTTATGCAGGCACTTGGAATACAGGTGCTGTTTGTATCGAATGCAAGCGGAGGTCTAAATCCCGGCTTTGAGGTAGGCGATATCATGTTTATTACCGACCACATCAACCTGATGGGCACCAATCCGCTGATTGGCAGGAACAACGACGTACTTGGCCCCCGTTTCCCGGATATGAGTGAGGCTTACGACCGACGGATTCTTGATATGGCATCGAACATTGCCAGCCGTGCCGGAATACCGTTCCGTACGGGAGTATATGCCGGTGTTACCGGGCCTACTTTCGAAACACCGGCCGAATACCGCTACATTCATATTCTCGGTGCCGATGCCGTTGGTATGTCCACTGTGCCGGAGGTAATTGTTGCACGGCACATGAGTCTCCCCGTTTTTGCCGTTTCTGTAATTTCCGATCTCGGAGTACCCGGCAAAATTGTGGAGGTATCGCATCAGATTGTAATTGATGCTGCAAGCAAGGCTGAACCCAGAATGACACGGATTATCAGCGAATTGCTTGAAGAGATTGAACTCTGATCATAATCGGTTCCCAGATCCGGGAGGTTGCTTTACTCAAACGTATGGCAACCTCCCTTGATTTTAAAACACCGCATGAAACGAAGAGCAATACGCCTGCACCTCTTGCTTCTGCTGTTTGCATCCGCTGGCATTATCTCGTGCCGGCAGCCCGCAGGGCATGAACGTGCATACATCACCGGAAACACCGGTTCACGCGAAGAGGTTGTCTTAAGATGCATCGACACTCTTCGGACGTACGGGACAGACTCTGTAAAAAGTCGCCGTAACGGGGATTTCAGTTTTAAACTTAAAATTACCGAACCCGGATTCTACTTTATTGAAGCGGGGAAGGTTCGATCGGGTATTCTGGTAATACAACCGGGCGACAGCATAAAGATTTACGCAGGCGGAACGGATCGGGAAAGTATAAGCGGAGGCATTGAAGCAGAACGTTATGCACGCTTTACTGAAAAGAGGCAACAGGCATTAAGGGAAATCGACAGTGTGTCTGCATTCCTGGAACAGGCCAGATACAGGGACGATTTTGCAACTCTGAGGGATTCGGCAGCCTTAAAATACAACCAGATTGCAGCGCTTCTGAAGCTGCATGCAACGGAGTACATCATCAACAATCCCGCAGCTCTTTCGCAGATACTGGTAATCAATACTAAAATCGGTCAATCATCGCTTTTTGATGAATTTGCAGACAGCCGCTGGTTTCTGTTGATCGATTCAACACTCAGGGAACACTATCCGGGAAACCGGCATTTGATTCTTCATCAGAGGCGTGTAGACAAACTAAAGCAACGCCTCGCCCTGGAAGAAGCATCCCGCAAGGCATTACAAGCAGGGAATGCGGCCCCGCCTATCCGGCTTCCCGACATGAGCGGCAACCCAAGGGCTCTTGGCGATACCCCCGGCGAATACACCCTGGTTTATTTCTGGGCCCCGAACGATGCCGCCAGCCGTAAATCGAATCACGAGCTGAAGCAGTTTTATGAAAGATACCGGAACCGGGGATTGTCCGTTTATGCTGTATCGCTTGATCCGCTGGCGGAACGATGGAAGGCGGCCGTTAACCTGGATAAGCTCTGGTGGATAAACGTAAACGATACACTTGGGGTGAATTCTCCGGTTGCCGCAGAGTACATGGTAACAAAACTGCCCGTGATACTATTACTTGACAGCAAAAAGAAGATCATCGACCGGTTTGTTTCCGTATCCATGGCCGGAGAATACATGGAATCCGTTTTTAAGGGCAAAAACAAGCATTAATGGTAATAAGTTGCTGTGTTTTTCGTAGGTTTACATTTCAAATATTATAAATGCAGCGAGCTGTTCCTGCCAAAAAAGTGCAGACGGTTGGCGGCATCTGACAAACAGAATTAAAACCCGAACGCTTGAAAATATATTTTGCTTCTGATTTTCATCTTGGGATACCCGACCACGATTCGAGTCTGGAACGCGAGAAACTGCTTGTAAAGTGGCTCGAAAGCGTGCGCAGCGATGCCACTGAAATTTTTCTGATGGGCGATATCTTCGATTTCTGGTTTGAGTATCAAACCGTTATACCCAAAGGATTTGCGCGCCTTTTCGGGAAGCTCGCCGAATTAACGGATCAGGGAATACCGGTAATACTGTTCAGGGGAAATCACGACATCTGGGCGTTCGATTACTTATCGCGTGAGCTTGGCTTAAAGATTATGCGTGAGCCGGAGATCCGTGAATGGGCAGGCCGGAAATTTTTCCTGTCGCACGGCGACGGTCTGGGACCTGGTGACACCGGCTACAAGTTTTTGAAACGGGTATTTGAGTTCAGGCCAAATCAGTGGCTTTTTAACTGGCTTCATCCCGACCTGGGCACTCGGATGGCCTTGTTTTTTTCGCGCAGGAGCCGGTACGCCAATATATTGAGGGATGAAAAACAGCTGACAGACGAGGGAACCATTGACCTGGCAAAGGAGCGCATGTACCTGTTTGCAGAAGAATATCTGACGCGTAATCCCGGCATCGATTATTTCATTTTCGGTCACCGTCACATCCCGGCTGTTATTCCGGTTGGAGATCAAAGCAAATACGTGAATCTGGGCGACTGGATCAGCAACTATTCCTATGCTGTTTTTGATGGAGAAAAACTGGAGATGATGACATTCAGAGATGGAGTTCCTGCATCACTAACTTAAAAACACCGACATGCTTTTTTCGAGTATAGATATTGGATCGAATGCTGTGAGGCTGCTTTTTGCGAATGTTTTTGAAAGCAAGGCCGGACCGGTTACTGAAAAGGCCAGTTTAATAAGGATACCACTAAGGCTTGGCTTTGATGTTTTCAACGGGGGTATGATTTCGCAACAGCGTGCCGATGATCTGGTAAAGACCATGCAGGCGTTTAAACTACTGATTGATGTGTATCAGCCCGCCGGATACCGTGTTGCAGCTACTTCGGCCATGCGTGAAGCATCCAATAACCGGGAGGTACTTGATCGCGTAAAGCAGGAAACGGGCATGGAAATAGGCATGATAGACGGCATTGAAGAAGCAAACATCATCAGTTCACTTAGCAATATATTTGTCAACAAGAACTTCAGCAAAACACTTTACATCGATGTTGGAGGGGGCTCCACGGAGCTTTCGGTGCTTGAAGGGGAGCGTTTCATAACATCTAACTCCTTTAAAATAGGCACCATCCGTTTGCTTGCCGACAAGGTGGAAGAATCCGAGTGGGAGCACCTTCGAAAATGGCTTCAGCAGTTTAAAACTGATTTTGGCAGGATGAACTGTATAGGCTCGGGTGGCAACATCAATAAAATCACAAAATTATACGGACACGCCATCAACAACATGATCACCTTTGATCAGCTGGTGTATGCCTATAAACAGCTGAACACCATGCCGCTTGCTGCCCGGATAGAGCGTATGGGACTGCGGCCTGACCGTGCCGATGTAATTGTTCCTGCGGCAAGAATATTCATCCGGATTTTGAAATGGACCGGACTGGGTATGGTTATTGCCCCCAGGATAGGGCTTGCCGATGGCTTGGTTCTGCTTCAATACAAGGAGATGAAAGAAAAAGGGCTGATATAGCCTGAACCGGGGCTACGGCATCCCCGACCGGAAAGATAGCTACAGGAAAGGCTGTTCATATCGCCGGGGTTCATTATCTTTGCCCAAAACTTAATTTCATGATTACGTTTGAAGAAGCCCTGGAAATAACGGGAAGTGTAACTGTTGTTCCCGTGAGGGAGACGGTTGATCTTGTACAATCGGCAGGCAGGATTCTGGCAGAGGATATTTTCTCGGATGTTGAGATGCCGCCGTTTGACAAGGCAGCGGTTGATGGTTTTGCCTGTCGCCGCGAAGATCTGCCCGGGCCGCTGGAGGTAGTGGAGGTAATTCCGGCAGGTATTGTCCCTGAATCGGTCATCGGCAAGGGGCACTGTTCGCGTATTATGACGGGAGCCATGGTACCTCAGGGTGCCGATACGGTAGTCATGATTGAGCATACGAAGACAATGGGAGACGGATCGGTAATTTATACAGCCGCCGGAACCTCTTCCAATATTGCATACCGGGCCGAGGATGTAAAACTCGGCGCGAAGGTACTGGAGAAAAGCACTTTACTTAAGCCACAGCACACAGCCATTCTTGCTGCCGTAGGCATCACAAACGTTCCTGTCTTCAGAAAGCCTGTAGCAGGGATTATATCCACGGGCGATGAACTAACAGAACCGGGAAATAAACCACGACCGGGTCAGATCAGAAACAGCAATTCCTGGCAGTTGATTGCACAGGTAGAAAATGCAGGCATGGACTGGCATTATGCAGGAATTGCGGCCGATACCCCGCAAAGTCTGAGAGCAATGATTTCCGAAACCCTGGAGAAGTGCGACATTCTTTTGCTTACAGGAGGTGTTTCTATGGGCGACTACGACCATGTTCCTGCTGTAATCAAAGAATTGGGCATAGAGATTCTGTTCAAGAGCATTGCGGTTCAGCCGGGGCGACCTACCGTTTTTGGTGCGGGTCGCGACAAGTACCTTTTCGGGCTTCCCGGAAACCCGGTATCGGCCTTCGTTCAGTTTGAAATGCTGGTGCGCCCTCTTGCCAACAGGATGATGGGACATTTATACAACCCCAGGGTAATTGCACTTCCTACTGCTTCCGATTTTATCCGGAAAAAGGCCGTACGGAAATCGTTTATTCCTGTAAAAATAAACTCCGGCAACAGCATTGAGCCCCTCGAATATCATGGTTCTGCTCATATTCACTCTTACGCAGAGGCCGATGGCATTATCGCCATTGAAATCGGCGAAACCAAAATACCAAAAGGAGCCCTAAAAAATGTTCGACTGCTATAATCGTAAAATCAACTATCTGAGGATATCGGTTACCGACCGCTGCAACCTTCGTTGTGTTTATTGTATGCCCGAAGACGGGATACGCATGCTCAGTCACAGCGAGATTCTCTCTTTTGAGGAAATAGCAGCAATTGTTCGTGCCGGCGTAGCGATGGGCATCGACAAGGTACGGCTTACCGGAGGCGAACCACTGGTACGAAAAGGGATTGTAAACCTTGTGGAGATGCTTTCGTCCATAGATGGCATTCGTGACCTTTCCATGACCACCAATGGTATCCTTCTCGGACAATTTGCAGTCGCTTTGAAAAAGGCCGGATTGATGCGGGTGAACGTTAGTCTTGATACACTCGACGAAAACAAATACCGCATCCTGACGCGCGGAGGCACTCTGATGAAAGCGCTGGAAGGCATTCAGGCCGCCACGGATGCTGGTCTTAAGCCGGTAAAAATAAACTGTGTGGTCAAAGGGTCATCAAACGAACCCGATGCTCTGATTGTGTCGGAATATTGCAGGAAAAACGGTCTGGAAGTGCGGTTTATTCACCAGATGAACCTTTCGGAAGGCCATTTCAGCGTTGTGGAAGGCGGAGAGGGGGGTGACTGTGCTCATTGCAACAGGCTCCGGCTCACAGCCAGCGGAAAGATAATGCCTTGTCTTTTCAGCGAACGGGAGTACGATGTGCGGCTTTTGGGTGCGGAAGAAGCTTTCAGACAAGCATTAAAGAACAAACCCTCGTGCGGAAGTATGAATCTGAAAGGTGAATTTTATAATATCGGAGGATAAAGCTTCAGGCGGCAGTGAGAAATATTCTTATCGACATCGTTCGCACATCAATATTAACAAAAAGAGCAAATGGGCACATTTTCACATACCAACGATAAAGGCAAGGCCAACATGGTGGATGTCAGCGGCAAACCACTTCAGGTGCGAACCGCATTGGCATCGGGGTTTATTTATCTGACAGAGCAAACCCTGGATCTCATCCGTGAAAACGAAATGAAAAAGGGCGACGTGCTCACCGTTGCCGAGATTGCTGGAATACAGGCAGCAAAAGAAACCAGTCGACTGATCCCGCTTTGCCACCCTCTTCAGCTGACCCGTGTGGAAGTAAAAACCAACCTGGTAACTACAGGTGTTGAAGTTACTTCAACGGCACGCTGTGTGGGACAGACCGGAGTTGAAATGGAGGCTTTGACTGCTGTAAGCGTGGCATTGCTGACCATCTATGATATGTGCAAGGCGGTAGATAAATCGATGAAAATAGGCGATATTCGTCTGATTGAAAAAACAAAGACAGAAGTATAATATGGTAACAATTCCCGGGTGGCTTAAACCGGCCGTTCCAAAGCGTTTGTTATTTTTTGCCGCGGCAATGGTATGGGCCATCGCTGCATACAGGGTATTTCTGCTGGCGCTCAGGTACATCCCGGAAGGGCCTTTGCCTGTCTGGGTAATAGCAGTGCTGGGGTTAGCCGGGATAGCCGTTTTTTTTAACCTGGTATTTTTGCGGGTAAGCCGGAAATATATCCGGAGAATAGCCGAAATGGAACAAAAAAACCCGTGTCTTTTTGCTTTTTTCGGATGGAAAAGCTATTTACTGATAGCCCTTATGGCCGGAATGGGAATTGTTTTTGCACAGTACGAATTGATACCCTTGTTTTTGCAAGGAATTTTCTACATTTCATTAAGCGGCTCTCTGCTTCTGTCGGCCCTGATGTTTATCAATGCCGGGGTTCTGTACAAGAAAGTAAAGTCTGAGGATACAAATCCGGAACTGTAACCGGTATATAACAACTTATTATGGAAATTAAGGTAATTTCGGTAAATATTTCCGAAAAAAAGGGAACAATAAAGGTACCCGTCAAAGAGATAAATCTTACCTCGACGGGTGTGGAGGGTGATGCACATTCCGGCAGATGGCACCGTCAGGTCAGCCTGCTGGGAACCGAGAGTTTCCGGAAATTTGAAAAACTTGCCGGCAGGCCTCTGAAATACGGTGAGTTTGCAGAGAACATCACCACAGAAGGCATTATCCTGCATGAAACCCATGCGCTCGACCGATTTGTGATTGGCGATGCTCTGCTGGAGGTAACCCAGATAGGCAAGAAATGTCATGGCGACAGCTGTGCCATCTACCGTGAAGTGGGTAATTGCGTGATGCCGAAAGAAGGCATATTCTGCCGGGTACTGAAACCCGGGAAAGTAAAAGCCGGCGATGCGGTTGTTTATCAACCGAAAGAGTTCAGGATAAAGGTGATTACTCTCAGCGACCGGGCTGCTGCCGGTGAATACGAAGACCGAAGCGGGCCGCGTATCGAGTCACTGATGGCAGAATATTTCATACAATCCGGATGGAAGGCTGAAATTGAACGGGTAGTAATTCCCGATGAGGCGAATTTATTGAGGCACACCATCAGCGGTTCGGGTGATTGCGATGTCATCATCACCACCGGGGGAACGGGAATAGGTCCGCGCGATATAACGGTGGATGTGATAAAACCATTGCTCGACAAAGAAATACCCGGGATCATGGAGCTGATCAGGGTAAAATACGGGGCTGAAAAACCCAATGCACTTGTTAGCCGGAGTGTAGCCGGAGTTTTTGGAAGCACGCTGGTTTACACCTTGCCGGGAAGTGTAAAGGCCGTTGAAGAATACATGGCAGAGATCGTAAAGACGCTGCGGCATTCCTTTTATATGCTGAACGGTCTGGATTTGCATTAATAGGGGCGGCGTAATAATTAGTAATCTAAATGGAGGCAGATTATGCTTTTATCCAGAAATGAAGCGCTGGAGTTGTTGAGGAAATACATAAAAAATGAGCGGATGATTGCCCATTCCCTGGCTTCGGAAGCGGTGATGCGGGCTCTGGCGTTACGACTGGGGCGTGATCCGGAAAAATGGGCTCAGGCAGGTCTGCTGCACGACCTGGATGTTGAAATCACCAATGCAGATCCGGCTGTGCATGCGCTGGAAACAGCGCGTATCCTTGGCAGGATGGGGTTGGATGAAGACGTGGTGGATGCCATCCGGATGCACAACGAAATGGCTACCGGGCTGGATCGTGAAACCGAGTTTCAGCATGCATTGGCGGCAGGTGAAACAATCACCGGTCTTATTACAGCAACGGCAATGGTTTACCCCGATAAAAAAGTAGCATCGGTAAAGCCTAAATCGGTGGTAAAACGCATGAAAGAAAAAGCATTTGCTGCTTCGGTAAGGCGTGAGGTAATACTGGAATGCGAAAAAATAGGCATTCCGCTCGATGAATTTGCAGCCCTGAGCATTGCTGCCATGACGGGCATTGCGGACGAGATAGGATTATAGTATCGATTTCAGGAGAATAACAAAAGGCTGACCGCCATAACAGCCATACCGGCAATCAGACCGTAAATGGTAAGGTGATGCTCTCCGTATTGTTCGGCGGTTGGAAGGAGTTCATCGAGAGAAATGAACACCATAATTCCTGCAACGATGCCGAAAACAATTCCGAACGTCATTCCGTTGAAAAACGGAAGGAGGAAGAAAAATCCGAACAATGCCCCCACCGGTTCTGCAAGTCCCGATAAAAAAGAGAGGAAGAATGCCTTGCGCCTGTTTTCGGTTGAATAAAACACCGGGATTGAGACGGCAATACCTTCCGGGATGTTATGAATCGCGACGGCGATTGCCACACTTATTCCAAGAGCAGGATCTTCAAGAGCTGAGAAAAAAGTTGCAAGGCCTTCCGGAAAATTATGTATGGCTATGGCCAGGGCAGAAAAAAGACCCATGCGGTACAGGGCATTTTTATCACGCACCGATCGCTGAACGTTGCTGATATCGGTAACGCTCACCTGTTCGTGCGGGTTTTGACCGGTTGGGACCAGTTTGTCGATGATAGCAGAAATAAAAATTCCGGCAAAAAAAGCTGCAACGGCGTATGTATAGCCCATTCCATCACCGACTTCAGCAACCAGGCTCTCCTTAGCTTTTGGGAAAATTTCAATCATCGAAACGTAAATCATTACGCCCGCGGAGAAGCCCAGAGCGGTTGATAGCAGGCGGGTATTGGTTTTTCGGGCAAAGAATGCCACGGCAGCCCCAATACCGGTCGAAAGTCCGGCCAGCAGGGTTAGCCCGAACGCAAATAAAATAACTGACAGGGGAATATCGCCGTTCATCTTTTAACCAGAATCCGGATACAAACCTACGTGATTTTATTCAATTCTCAAACTCGGGTACCGTAATCGTTTGGAAGCGGCAGCTTCAATCCAGATCCGGAATTTCGCTGACGTTAAAAGTGATTTTACGTTTCTTGACAAAATCGTAGAGAGTAAGCTGCCGCAGCTCATAGAAGCTTGTCCAGTATGATGACAGTTCCCGGACATATCCCAGCTGAGCATTGTCTTTTTCGCTCTGAGCCATATTAAGGTCAAGGATTCCGATTTTCCCGATGAGGTAGCGTTGCTTGGTAACTTCATATCTCTTCACGGCTACGGTATCGCTTTTTGCAGCGATGATCAGCTGGCTGCGCTGCATATTTAGTCCCATTACTTTAAGAAATATCTCCTGATCAAAGTCGATCATTCGCTGCTGAATATCGGTCCGAACAAGTTCGCGGTCCGACTCAGCCATTTTAATTTTTCCGCGTGTAAGACCCCAGTCGAGAATCGGGATTTGCACGCCCAGAACCAGCCGTTGCTGCTCCTGTGGATTGCGGTAAGCACCGGGCAGGTCGGAAGAACTTTGAGTAAGTCCGTAGATGGCATAAAGATTTGCATTAAACCTGTTTTCGGATTTCTGACGGTTAACTGCGCTTTCGGCTTCAATCAGCTGCCGTTCGAACGCAAGGGCATCCGCACGGTTTTCACGGGCTTCGGCAATGGCAATCTGAGCATCAACCACCGGAGTTTCCGGTGCTGAAGGTTCAACAAGCCTGATGCTGACATCCTCAGGCAGTCGCAGGTAGGATTTGAAATCAAACATTCGTATTTCTACATTGAAGTTTGCGCTTTCAACTCTTGATTGCGAGTTAAGCAGGGCAAGTTCGATCTGAAGCAGTTCGTTTTCAGCGATGGTTCCTATGTTATACCGTCCTCTGGCGATCTGGTAAAGCGTATCGTTGTTGGCAAGGTTCAACTGCTGAATGCGCAGGTTAATCTGCGCATCGAGAAGGGTAAAGAACAGATGTATTGCTTTCAGGCTCAGCTGTTCCACTTCTTCCAGGTAGCGGCGTTCGGCTTCATTGTAGCGAAGCGGTTCAATGCGTTTGGCCCACCGGTAGGGGTTGTAATTAAACAGGGGCTGCCGGATTCCGATGTTTAGGGGCGACGACAGGTAGGATTTAATGGTACTGTCGCTGAAAAGATCGAGTCGTTCGAGGTTCGAATTCAAAAAGAGCTGTCCGCCCGTAAGTCCCAGGTTTTTGGTGAGTGAGAGACCGGCTGCATAGCTTGCCAGGTTTCGATCGTAAAAGAAGTCTCCTTCGGGTGTTGAAATTTTCTCGATGCTCCGGCTCAGACTGGGAAGCGTGCCGTCAAGTGTAAGCGTGGGCAGAAATCCTGCCTTGTAGTTACGGTATTGCCAGTAACTGCTGCGATAGCGATGCTGCGCTGTAAGCGCATCGGGAGACTGTTTTTTAGCAATTGCTATTGTTTCATCCAGTGTCAGGTATTGAACCTGCAGCTGAGCAGAGGCCATCCACGAAAGTGCAGAAAGAACAATAAAAAACAAATACCTCAAATACTTCATGGGATAAACAGGGATTAAAGCTGCCGTTACAGGCAACGATAAAATAGAATGTAAAAAGACTTGTATTGCTCTGCTATTCATACCTTAAAGATGTTACCGGATCCTGCATTGCAGCCTTCTTGGCAGGCATATATCCAAAGATAATTCCAACCGAAGCCGACACTCCAAAGGAAATCAGGATGGAGGAAAGCGATACAATGGTAAGAATTCCGGTGAGCTGCATGATAATCCGGGCAAGTGCAAGTCCAAGAACAATACCGGTGACGCCTCCTGTAAGGCTAATCAGAGTGGCTTCAGCCAGAAACTGGAAGATGACATCCTTGCGGGTAGCTCCGGTTGCCATACGAATCCCGATTTCCTTTGTTCGTTCCATAACGGAAGCCAGCATGATATTCATAATGCCGATACCTCCAACGATCAATGAAATGCTTGCAATTGCGCCAAGAACAATGTTGAAGATGTCCTTGGTTCGCTGCTCCTGTTTGAGAAGCAGTTCCGGGACTTTGATTTCAAAATCGTCGACTCCTGAATGCCGGCGTTTGAGCATTCGCTGGATGATTTCGGTGGTCTGACCGATAAGTTCTGTTTCCTTAACCTGAACCACGATTTTATCAATCTGGTTCATCATGTCCTCGCTGCTTCCCGAGGAAGATCTGAATTGCATCATTCCGCCATCCATGGCTACCGTTCCGGTATTTCCTCCGCGGATCATGGCTGTGGTTATTACGGAGCGATCGCGGTAGCGAAGCAGAAGAGTTTGTATAGGGGCATAAACCTGATTATTGTAATCGCTGATGCCCAGGTTTTCGGAAAGATCGGCCGAAACGGCTCTGTTTTGCAGAACTCCGGTAACTTTCAGCCAGATATTTCCACATTTCACATACTCGCCAATGGGGTCGGTATTGGGGAAGAGCCTGGCTTTAAGGGAGGCTCCCAGGATGCAGACTGCTTTTCCGTATACCAGCTGCTCGTCGTTGAACATCTCCCCGCGTTCCAGCTCCAGGTTAAAAACGTCGAAGAAGGCGGGCGTTACGCCGCTGACTTTCCCAAAGGTGCTGACTCCACCGGCTATGATGATGGACTCGTACACGACTTCGGGGCTGACTTTTTCTACGGAAGGAATAATATCGGCAATGCTTTCGGCATCGGCTACCGACAAACCGGGTGAAAACTTTTTTGTAGTTGTTTTGCCCTGCGATTCTTCGCTTGCAGCCTCAAGATCGTTTTCGATGCGCGGCATAATGATGATGTTATTCACCCCCACCAGTTTCATCTGTTCCAGAATTTCCTGACGGGCACCGTTGCCGATCGCAAGCATGGCTATAACAGCAGCCACACCGAAAATAATTCCCAAAGCAGTAAGCATAGACCGGAACTTATTGGCAAATACCGCTTCCAGGGCGATGTTAAGCAAATACAGTTTCCGTACGCTGGCGAATTTTTTCTTCATCATTCCAAAATACAGCAGAGGGTCAAATCCTTAATAATTTCCATTTTACAGCATCTTCGGGAGGTGACAGATAAACTTCATCGCCTTCTTTAAGACCCTCTGTAACAATAATCTGATTTTCGTTTGTCTGCCCCGTTTTTATCTGCTGCCGGGTTTGGTTGGTTCTGTATACGAATGAGACAGAATCGGTGGTATGGACGCATTCTATGGGCAGGAAGAGCACCTGCGGTATTACGGAGGTGATGATGGTATTTTTAGTTGTCATTGCCGGGCGTAAAATTGAATCGAATTCATTCACAACGATTTTCACCTCAAACACCTTTGCGTTGGCATTGCGCATTTGTTCACCGATGTTGGCAACCTCGGTCACTTCGCCCGTATAACTTCGTTCGGGGAATGCATCCACACCGATCTGAACTTTCTGGCCGGGTTTCACTTTGCTTATATCGATTTCGTTAACGTAGGTTTTCGAAATCATTTCATTCAGGTTAGGGAGGGTAGCCACCACGTTATCCCAGGAGCTCATGGTTGACCCTATTCCCATTTTGGAGCCGTCCCAATTGCGTTTATAGATGAGCATTCCAGATTTTGGTGCGGTAACTGTAAACCCTCCCAGCACTTCGCGAATCTGTTCGAGACGTCTTTTGGCCTGGGTAAAGCTCACTGCCACTTCCTGCATATTCGCCTGGTTTTTATCGGCTCTAAGTTTGTAGTTCCTGGTTGCCTGCTGGTAAGCACGCTGGGCTTTTTCAAGTTCGATAGCGGCCTGACGCTGGGTTGCGGGAGGTTCGTAGATCGACTGTTCAACGGTAATCTGGCGTTCTTCCAGAGCATATTTCAGACTTATGAGTTCCTCACGGGCGGCGCGCATATCGATGGAGGTGTCGAGCGTAGTTTTAATAAACTGTGACTCCAGTTTCTCGAGTTCGCTTTCAAGGTCTTTCATTCGGTTCGTGATCTCAGTGCGGTCGAGTGTAGCTACGTACTGCCCTGAATCGACCAGCGTACCTTCCGGGATGATATCGCTGATTTGCACCTGCCAGATCCGGACTTCCCGTAAACCGGAGGGACCCAGGATATTCTCCGATTTCCGGGCTTCAAGCTCTCCGCTTGTTGTAACATTTATACTGAAATCGCCAGATTGCACCTTGGCTGTAACACTTGGTCCCTTTGTGGTTCGGTCGGATGAATAATACCAGATAACTGCGATGACAAACAGAAGTGCCGGAAGAATAAACCATATTTTCCGGCCTGGTTTCGGTAAAGACATATGCAAATAATTAGATTTTCTGATGGGTTTCAGATTCACATTAACAATTGACAAACGGCAAAATTATGTAATTATTGGGGTGTACATTCATTTCTTTTTAACGCTTTGCAAACAAGTTTTCGGCTGACACCGATCCATCGGAGAGTAAAAGTCCTGAATCCCATAAAAATATAATAATTCAGGCAGAACCGGGGTTCGGCAGTGATTTCCATAAGCAATGGCAGGTAACGACAGGAACCTGTGAACCTTTTTGAGGGCAATCGGGTTATAACCAGCGGGTCTGGTTCTCAGTGTTTTACTTCAGCAGCTCCTCTACAATTTGTTTTACTCCAATGCCTTCAGCTTCAGCCTTGTAGTTGCGTACGATCCTGTGTCGGAGTATGCTGGTTGCAACAGCCTGAACATCTTCGATATCGGGGGAATATTTCCCTTGCATAGCTGCATGACATTTAGCTCCGAGGATAAGGTACTGGGATGCACGTGGTCCGGCTCCCCAGGTGAGATAAAGATTCGTCCACGCATGGGCACGACTGGTTCCGGGACGTGTACGTGAAGTCAGGTTTACAGCGTATTCATATACGTTATCGGGGACGGGAATGCGTCGAATAAGGCTTTGAAAGAAAATTATCTCTTCTCCGGTAAGAACCACCTCGGGATTTGCAAACTGTCCGGAGGTAGTATTTTTTACAACATCTATTTCCTGATTGAACGTGGGATAGTCGAGCCATACGTTGAACATAAAGCGGTCGAGCTGTGCTTCCGGAAGGGGGTAAGTCCCTTCCTGTTCGATGGGATTCTGTGTTGCGAGCACGAAAAAAGGTTCCTGAAGACGGTGACTAACGCCGGCAACGGTAACGGCTTTTTCCTGCATGGCCTCGAGCAGTGCAGATTGTGTTTTGGGAGGTGTACGGTTTATCTCATCGGCCAGGATGATATTTGCAAAGATGGGACCTTTCACAAAACGGAATTTGCGGTTCTCATCCAGAATTTCTGTTCCGAGTATATCGGAGGGCATCAGGTCGGGTGTAAACTGAATCCGGCTGTAAGTGAGTCCGAGCGATTGCGCGATCGTATTTACAAGGAGGGTTTTTGCCAGTCCGGGTACACCAACAAGCAGTGCATGTCCTTTGCTGAAAATGCAAATCAGCACATCTTTCACCACTTCGTGCTGTCCAACTATTACTTTTCCGATTTCATCCGTCAGCAGTCTGTATTTCTCAACAAAGGCGTCAACGGCTTCTACATCCGATTTATAGGTTTGCATATCTATACTCTTGAATTAGAGAATAATTTGATTTTTTACTTGATAGACCAGTCGTGTCTGAAATTGCAGTTAAGATAGTTATCGTTGATCCTGAAATAAGTTTTCCCAATCTTGCTGCTTATCCACTTATTAATGGCCTCATCCTGTTTTTGCGTCAGTGCCCATTGCTGAATTGTGCTGTAATCGTCTTTCAGGTTGGCTCTGTGTGGTTCGGTACGTGTTTTCAGGTAGTAAAGGTTAATGGTTTGTTTGCTTTCTTCATTCATCATAGCCATAGGCCTGGAGATATCGCCAACATTCATTTTATCCACGGTAAAAAACACTTTTGGGTCAAGGTGTTTTGCCTGAAACCGTGTATTTCCCGTTACGGGGTTTACCATAAGTCCTCCGTTAATTTTTCCGGGGTCATCCGAAAATTTAAGGGCGGCTTCTTCAAAGGTCATCTTCTTTTCCTTTATTAAACCGGCTACACTGTCGAGAAGGCGTGAAGTACGGGCAAGATCTTCGTCGGATATTTTAGGCATCAGCAGAATATGACGGGTATTTATCATTTCTCCTCGTCGCTCGATCATTTGAATTACGTGATACCCGGCTTTGGATTTGATTATATCGGATATCTCTCCTTTTTTCAGATTGAAAGCTGCTGCTTCGTATTCAGGATACAGTTGACCCCGGCTTACGAATCCGACTTCACCTCCTTTTTTTGCACTACCTGGGTCTTCGGAATAGAGAGCCGCGAGAGCACCGAAGTTTTCGCCTTTAAGCAGGCGTTCGCGCAATGCACGTAAGCGTTCGCGTGTTGCATCCATCTCTTCCTTACTGATGGCAGGTTCCTTAACAATCTGACCTACTTCATATTCCATTTCTATCATTGGGATGCTGTCGCGTGGTATGCCGTTGAAAAAACTGCGCACATCGGAGGGGGTAACCTTTATGTCTTTAACCAGTTTTTGCTGCACCTCTTCAACCATCATACGTTCGCGTTCAAGGGTGCGGAATTCTTCCCTTATCTGAATTAGCGGTTTCTTGTAGAATTGCTCCAGTTTCTCCTGTGATCCGAACTGCTGGATGTAGTATCTGAATTTGGCATCCATCGACTGTTCAACTTCATCATCAGTAACTTTCACTGAATCAAGTTCAGCCTGATTCAGAAGAAGTTTCTGAAAAAGCAGATCTTCCAGAATTGCGCATCGGGTAGCGCGGGCATCTTTAATATTGCCCTGCATCCGGTACTGGATGTATTGGGTTTCAATGTCGGACTGAAGAACAAAATTAGCCCCGACAACGGCCACAACTTCATCAATAATCTGCTCCTGTGAGCGGACCTGGGCGGCGAACAGTATAAGTATCACCGGTAAAAACAGTTCAAAGGCTTTTTTTATCTTCATTGAATTAGATGTTATTCTTGTTTCAGAATTTCTCGAAATCCTTGTTTTTCAATGCTTCCTGGAATATTTCATGCTGCATGCGGTTTATCAGCTCCTGTTTTCTGCGGTTCAGAATGATATTCCGGATATTCTGCTGTTCCAGGATCAGAGGCGAGGTGCTGTCGCGGAATTTGTATTCATTAATCCGCACAAACCAGGTAAACAGCGAATCACTGGTCTCAAATGAGGTATGACCGGCCAAAAATCCTTCCTGGTCAAAAACATCCAGGGGGAATTCCTTCAGCAGCTCGGCAAAACTCATCCACTGTTCATCCGCTGGCTTGCACACAAACAAGGATTTGTCGCATTGCTCAATAAGTTTTTCCGTATCGTCGGGGCTGTCCGAAAGAAGCAGCTTACGAACCTTTTTAGCAGCTGGTGTTTGTACCGACTTTACCGGAATCTTAACGTAACTGATGCGAACAATATTTTCACGAAGCTGAAAATCGGCACTGTTTTCGTTGTAGAAGGCCGTAATCTGCTCTTCCGTGAGTGTGGTATCCAGTTTTTGGCGAATCAGCTCGCTTTCGTATTCGTAAATAATCAGGGAATTACGATAGTTTTCGAGTTGTTTTTCAAAATCCCGTCGTTCCCTGGGAAGGTTTTTGGCGGCATGCTTGAGCAGCACCTGCTGAAAAATCCAGTTATCGATATACTGGTTTGCAATCTCCAGGCTATCGGCAGGAGAGAGTCCCGGAGAGATTACATCTTCCAGCTCACTGCGGTACAGGTAGGTTTCGAAAGCAACGGCTATCACCTCTTCTTCAGGCGGAGCGGTAAAATACCGGCAGCCTGCAGTCTGCAAAAGCATCGGAAAGAAAAGAAGATAAAACAGCCGCTTCATACCATAGAACTATTTAATGGTAGAAAGAACTTCCTGGTCTACACTGAAGGAATATTTATCCCTCAGTTCCTTTATCCACTCTTTTTCCAGAAAATTCTGATAGTCAGCAGTAATAAGTCCGCGTGCTTCGTTCAGCTTTTTAGGTTCAGGTTTCACAAGTTCATGAATCTGAATGATTTTCGTTTTCCCTTCTTCAGCAGTTTGATCGTAGATGCCTGGCTTCCAATTAACACTGTCGACAAGTTCATTATCTCCATTTTCATATTTCTTCCGATCGAAGGTAAGCATCAAAAGAGTATCGGAATTATAGAGATCGAGCAGTTCATTCCCTGAAATACCTTTTGCAATGGAAGCTTTTACTGCAGCAACTATTACCGCATCGGTCGAATGGATGGTATAGATCGTTGCATCGGCACGCTCTTCCCACATGTAATTGTTGCGGTTGTTTTCGTAAAACAGCTCCAGACCTGCGCTGTCGGCGACAGCTTTCGACCAGATTTTGCGATCGGTAAGTTCAAACAGCAGAATGCCATCGCGGTATTCCTTTACAAGCATCCTGAATTCGGGATATTTCTGTTCGAGCTGAGAATCTTCAAAGGTTAGAAGACTTTCATTTACAAAAGAACCATACATCTGGTTAACGAAGGTGCGGATGTCCTCTTTATTGCGCTTCCGCTGATTTTTTTCGAGGTAAGCGGCAAAGTCCTGCTGGGTATACCCGCGACGGCCGATGGTAAACATGGTTTTCTCAAGTCCGGCAGCCTTTTCCTTTTTCCATTTGGCTTCGAAGATGGTGTCGGTTACAGCTTTATAGAAGGGAGCGAGGGTTTTTGACTTTTCGGTGAACTTATATTCGTTCTTAATGCGGCTGATGAGAGCCTCTTCGCTGCGTTTGGCACGATCGCTTCTGGTCAGACTTTGTTTCAGTTCATTCAGGTTTTCGTCGTAGGTTCCTATTTCCTTGCGGTCGATTAGTTTTACGATATGCCAGCCGAAGGAAGTAAGGAAAGGTTCGGCAAGGTCACCAATCTTTTTAATTTTTGTGATTTCGGCAATAAATTCGGGAATCATTTTATTGGCGCCAAACCATGGGAGCATACCTCCCTTGCTTGCGGTTGACTTATCGTCGGAATATTGATCGGCCATCCGGCTGAAGTCCTCCCCTGATTTAATGCGGTTGTATATATCGGTTGCGTTCTGAGCTACCCTGTTGCTGTCTTCCACTGATGCTCCGGCGGGGATGCGAAGCATGATGTGGGCAACCTGAACGCGTCCGAGGGCTGGTTTACGATCTGTGATTTTGATCAGATGATAACCGAAATCGCTGCGAACCGGCATAGAAATTTCTCCGGCGGGGGTGTTGTAGGCTCCCGTTTCGAATGGATAAACCATATCGAAAACGGTAAAATAGCCGAGATCGCCCTTGTTGCCTTTAATGGTGCGGCCTTCCATGGTACGGTCGCGGGCCGAAAGGTCGTCGGAAAGTTCCATTGCAAGCTTACCGAAATCTTCTCCTTTCTGTAATCGTTTTCTGATGGCCATTACCTTCTTGAAAGCAGCCAGGGTGTCGGCAGGGGCAGCATTGCGGTCGACACGTATCAGTATGTGGCTGGCGCGGATGTCGGTTTGCTTACGGTCGAAAGCCTCCTGCAAAAGGGCCTTATTCATGTCTTCATCAATAAGATAAGGCTGTGCCAATTGCTTGCGGTAGCCAGACAGTTCATCACGGAACGCACGCATGGTGTCCATTCCGAGAGCCTCTGCCTCCTTTACCTTCAGCCTGAAATTAATGTAGAGTTCCATGTATTCTTCAAGCGACTTGCGGTCAAGAACTTCGCTGTTGACATTATTCTTAAGATAAACATTCAGAAATTCCGAACGCGAAATCTGCTCCCCGGCAACGGTAAGAATTACCGGATCCTGATCCTGAGCGCTGAGATCTGCCGAACCGAGTGCGAGAAACACGACTGCTAAAAATCCCAATAATGACTTTTTCATTGTATTTCGATTTGTTTGCTTGTTACGATCGTTATGAATCGAATCCGTTAACGGCTTGACACTATTGATACTAAGCCGAACATCTCTTGACAACATGAAGCTGCCGAACTCTATTTCCTTAAAAACACTTCCGGCAAACCGGTGCTGTCAGTTCAGTATAGACTGCCATACCCGGTCTGGTGAATTATTGGATACAGCGCGACATGCTTTTCTGAATTGAGAAGCGCAAAGTTATGAAAAATAGGTTTTCATCGGATTTATGAATGCGTTACACCATCCGGCCGTATTCCGTATTAAAGCAGCCGGTCCGAAGCATCCCGCCTGCTGATAACGAGACAGGTCACAACTGCTCTTTTACCTGAATAATGCAGGCAAACAGGGCATAAGGCGCTCTTGCGGATGCGTTTAACAGCAAGCACCGACTCGGCAGATGGGTATGTTTGCCGTCAATGTTAAAAAATCCTAAATTTACAAGCCTAAAAACCAACGGCCTTTGAGGAGAGCCTGGACTTAAACCTTTTTTATATGCGTTACATTTTCCTAACCCTTGTAATTCTTTTAACCTCCATGCTGAAAGCACAATCACCCCAGCACTACCGTTTACCTCCCGGCGAGATCCTCGGGCTGGCAGATATAAAGCCCCGGCCGCTTATTCGCATTGATTCCCGCAACGGTGTAATGGTGATGCTGGAACGACAGGCGTTCAAAACGCTTGAAGAGATGGCGGAAGAGGAAATAAGACTGGCAGGGCTTCGAATCAATCCGCGTACCAACGGACCGGCAAGGGTCACATACACTTATGGTTTACGTGTGATGCTGATAGCTTCGGGAGAAACTCTGCCAATAAGTGGATTACCGGAAGTTCTGAAGATCTCGGATTTCAGTTTTTCGCCGGATGAGCGAAAATTTGCGTTCAGTAATACGCTTCCAAACGGAATTGAACTCTGGGTAGTAAGTCTGGAAAACGGCACAGCCCGGCGGGTTGCAGGACCCGTCCTCAATGGTACCCTGGGAATTCCATACCGGTGGATGCCCGACTCCGAATCGCTGCTGGTTAAGGTTATTCCCGGCAGCCGTAAGGATCCGGGCAAGGCGCTTCAGCTCCCGGATGGCCCGGCCGTACAGGAGACCACCGGTCGTAAAGCTCCGGCACGAACGTTTCAGGATCTTTTAAGGTCGCCTGCCGATGAACGCGAATTCGAGCACTATGCCATGGCTGAAATTGTAAAAGCGGGACTAAATGGAGAAACAACTGCATACCTTCCGGCTGCAATTTACCGATCCATTGATTTTTCACCCGACGGTCGATATTTATTGGTTCAAACGGTTACCCGGCCCTATTCTTATCTTGTACCGTTTTATCGTTTTCCTGTTGATTATTCCATTTACCGGGCCGACGGAAGTTTCTATTTGACCTTCCACCAAAAGCCGCTTCTGGAGGAGTTGCCTGCCGGATTTGATGCCACCGAAACGGGAAAACGCAACATCGGATGGCGTTCCGACATGCCTGCAAGCCTTTACTGGGCTGAAGCTGCCGACGGGGGCGATCCCGAAAAGGAATCGCCGGTACGCGACAACGTTTACAACCTTGATGAACCTTTCCGCGGTGAAGGTCAGTTACTCGCATCCCTGCCGCTGCGATTCAGATCGGTCGACTGGGGCAAAGATGACGTTGCATTGGTTACCGGGGGCTGGTGGAGAAACCGCAAGGAAATAACCTACCTGGTAAATCCGTCAAATACAGAAATTGAAAAAAAGGTTTTGTTTGAGCGCTCTACCGAAGATGCTTATAGCGATCCGGGCAACTTCCAGATGAAGCGAAACCGGTTTAATTCCTATTCTCTTTGGTTTTCGGATGACGGGAAGAAACTCTACCTACAGGGCGAAGGTTATTCCCCGGAAGGGAATCGACCGTTTCTGGATGAACTTGAGCTGAAAAGCCTGAAGAGAAAGAGGCTCTGGCAGGCCGATGGAGCTTCAACCTATGAATCAATTGTCCGCGTGATCGATCCGGTTAAAAAGGTTATGCTGACGTCCATTGAAAGCAAGACCGTAAATCCGAATTTCTTCATCCGTACCGGCAAATCGCTCCGGCAGCTTACACATTTCACGAATCCATACGAATCGTTTATGAATGTCCCGAAAGAGCGGGTCAGGTATAAAAGGGCCGATGGCGTGGAATTGTCGGCAACGCTGTATCTCCCTGCCGGCTACGTCAAAGAACGGGACGGAGCCTTACCGATGCTTATGTGGGCATATCCACGTGAATTTAAGGATGCCGGACAGGCCGGACAGGTTCGGGAATCGCCGCATACGTTCGTACAGCTCTACTACGGATCGCCGGTTTACTGGGCTGCCAGAGGCTATGCTATCCTGGATGACGCCGATTTTCCCATCATTGGAGAGGGCGAGGAACAACCGAACGATTCATTTGTTGAGCAGCTGGTTGCCAATGCTGCGGCAGCGATAGACTATTGCGTCTCGAGGGGCGTAGCCGATCCCGGCCGGGTTGCTATAGGAGGGCATTCGTACGGAGCATTCATGACTGCCAACCTTATGGCGCACTGCGATCTGTTTGCCGCCGGAATTGCCCGCAGCGGAGCGTATAACCGTACGCTCACTCCGTTCGGATTCCAGGCTGAAGAGCGCACATTCTGGGAAGCTCCGGAAGTTTACATGAAAATGTCGCCCTTCGTGCATGCCGATAAAATCAATGAACCCCTGCTTCTGATCCATGGCGATGCCGATAATAATCCCGGAACATTTACCCTGCAGAGCGAACGGTTGTTTGGTGCTATAAAGGGACTTGGAGGTACTGCCAGGCTGGTTCTTCTGCCGTACGAAAGTCACGGCTACAGCGCCCGTGAAAACGTGCTGCATATGCTGTGGGAAACCGATGAATGGCTTGAGAAATACGTAAAAAACAAAAGGAAATAGTATCTGACGCTTAGCGCAGCAGCATCAGCGTTCCCGTTTTGGAATAGGTCATGCCGTTGTAATCGGCATACGTGACTATAACAGCATAAATACCGGCCGGGGCTTCCCGGCCGTTTTGCCTTCCGTCCCATCCTTCTGCAAAAACGTTTGTAAGAAAAACCTGCTGCCCCCAGCGATTGTATACAATAAAGCTGTAACGCACAGGATCGATGTTTTTAACCAGCGGGCGGAACAAGGGGCTCAAACCCGAGGGGCGGAAGGCCGTTGGAAGAACAACATCTGCTTCACCGGTAATTACTGCCGTGTTCGACCGGCTTGTGACGTCATCCGATCTTACGGCTTCAACCAGATAACTTACCCTTCCGGCGCCATTATCTTCGATTTGATCGTTATACGAAAGTATCGTCGGAGCCACTTCCACAGGGAATCCCGCCGAGGGCTGATCGTTTTCGAATCGGTAGATTCTGTATTTCACCGGGTAATCGCTCCAGCCTTCCAGAGCATTCCAGTTAAGCCTTACGTTTCCTTCCCCCAGATCGGTAATTTCGAGTAAAATACTCCGCATTACTGCCGAGGACGCCAGTTCATAGCCGCAGGCATCGAGTACTGCAACCCGGTAGTAATAACTTGTTTGCTCTACTTCCGCGGTAGGTTCATTGATTAATAGAGAGCCGGAGCTTCCCCAGATGCCCGACTCCAATAGGCTTAGCGATGCCGGGCCGTCGGCCGAACGGTAAATCTCGTAACGGTGGATAAGCCCGGGGGGGTCTCCGTTTACAAAGAGATCGATGTAATCGCTGTTGACAACCGTGAGGTTATCGAGTTCAAAGGCATCGAGCAACTCCGGATCCGGGATGAGTTCCACCCTGCAGCTTTCAGGACCTTCGGGAAGAGCACCATTGCCGGCCCGGATGTGGTAAGTGTAGGAAGTCAGAGGCGTAAGCAATTCAGGATCCGTAAAGGAATACGGACCATTGCCGCCGGCAGGCAGCGCAGCAATTTCAACGGCAGGGGCACCGTTGTGCGAACGTAAAACCTTGTACTCAGTCACCGGTGGATTCAGGTTATTGTATGCATTCCATACAAGGCTGGCTTTCCGGTTGCATTCGGGTTCGGTATCTCCGGTAAGTAAAATCGTGTTGTGCGGTTTCGAATAATTCACGTAGCCTGAGCTTGAATTACCACATTGATCGAGTGCCCGGACGGCATAGGTCACCACCTCCCCGCAAGGGTCATGAAAGGTTGGAAGTGCAGCATTGCCATCGATGAAAGATTCGGAATAGCCTATGGTTTCGTGAACGGACCAAATACCGCCTTCATTAACTTCGATCACATACCTGTCAACGTCCTGTGAAGGACTGTGGGTCCAGTATAATCCGGCCTGTCCGTTAACAATGGTCACATAGCTCAATTCCGGATCCTCGGGCAGGTTATCGTCCTTGAAAACTCCGCTTGCAAGGGCAGAGCTTGCCAAAACGGCTCCGGCCTTGCATACAATTTTATACTGTATGGTTTGTGAGCTGCAGTATTCCTGAATGGTATCATAAAAAGTCTGCTGATTTGTTGTGCCGGAAAATGAAAAACTTACTCCGTCATCCGATCTGTAGATATCGTAAACTTCCGCTACACCAGAGTTCATTTTATTCCAGTCGATACGTGCGACACCGGTGCCTGTTCCGGCATTAGAAACCACAGGAACAATGGATCTCAGACGGGCCGATTCACCGGAGCTGGATCCGGAATTCAGATAGGTCACCATAAAAAACTCGTAACCGGTTGAACCTGCATCGGAAACAACAATATTACCAGACACTCCTGACGAGGGAAAATCTGCCGATTGGTACGCTGAAGTTGATCCGGCATAACGGTAGAACACCCTGTATCCGTCGAACGCACCCGAAGCGGCCTCCCAGTATACGGCAAATGTTGTATTGTCCTCTACCGAAACGGCCGTTATCTGCGGTACCGGCTGGGCAGCCAGTTGACCGATAAGTAAAACCTGCAGCAATACAGCAGCCGGAATTATTCTTAAGAAATTCGACCTTAAGTCAGTCATATACCAAAGTTACGAAACAACAGTCTATGTAATAACTGCCGAAAAAAAGAAATATTATCCGACTACATGCCTGAATATTTCAGGGATAGCAGTTAAACTTCATGCAACAGAAATTGTTTACCAAATAATGACGTCTTAACATTTTTACATCTGTCAGCCAAAGCGAAAAAAGTTACTTTTGCCATTGGAAGACAAATATTCGCCCAAACAACCACATTGTTCATTTACAATACAATAATCAAATGAAATTCAAAAACTTACTTTTCATGCTATTCCTGATTCCTGCCGTTATAACTGTTGCTCAGGATAGCATTACAAAGCCGGTATACACAGACACCGGAACATTATTAGGAATTTCAGCACCACTTCGCGACATTCCGGCAATGAGTCAGGCAGAATTTAATGAAATGGTGGCGAAGGCTAACGAGAAGCTTCTGAATCCCAAGCTTCGCACGCGTGAATATCCTTATGCAGCTACAGCACAGCCCAAGGGACCAGACGGGGTATGGCAGCGAACGCTGGGGAACAACCGTTCGGCATTAAGCGAGCCAATTCTTAATTTCCAGGCACAGACGTCTCCCTACTTTCCTCCCGACGAGTGCGGAGCTGCAGGCCCGAATCATTTCATGCAGGCCGTAAATACCACCTATGCCATTTATTCCAAGACCGGTCAGCTTCTTGCTGGTCCCACCAACATGAACCAGCTTTTCGGCAGCGTTCCTGGTGCAAACTGCAACGACGGCGACCCCATCATTTTATACGATCAGATGGCCGACCGATGGTTTGCAGCTGAATTTTCGCTTTGCGGAAATCCCGACAGGATGCTGATTGCCATTTCCACAACCAACGACCCGACCGGCACCTGGTATCAGTACTCCTTTAACATGGGAGGCATGCCCGATTATGAAAAGTTCGGAATCTGGCCCGACGGTTATTATATGGGAACCAACACATCAAACAATACCGACATTTACGTTTTTCAGCGTGAGGTGATGCTCAACGGCGGTACCAATCCCAAAATGGTTGCATTCGACAACCAGTGGAGGCCGGGTTCTGTAGACGGATTTATGATGGTACCTCCTGTCGATAACGATGGACTTCCCGCCCCTGCCGGACAACCGGGCATTTTCATAGCACATCAGGACGATGCATTCGGCGGCACAGCCGATCAGTTGTGGATCTATGAACTTGCCGTTGACTGGACAACCACCACCAACTCAACCTTTACCCGGGTTCAGCAGATAAATGTTGAGCCCTTCGACAGTAACTTCGGCAACAACTGGAATAACATCAAGCAGCCGAATACCAGTCAGGAGCTTGATGCCATCCCTCAGGTAATTATGAATGTACCGCAGTACAGGAATTTCGGATCATACCAGAGCATTGTCTGCTGTCATACCGTTGACGTAGATGCTACAGACCATGCCGGCATCCGATGGTACGAACTTCGCAAAACCAGCGGCGACTGGACCATCCGCCAGCAGGGGACCTTTGCCCCGGATCAGCATTCACGGTGGATGGGAAGCATTATGCTGAACGGCGCCAATGAAATCGGACTAGGATATTCCATTTCGAGCAATACGGTTTTCCCGGGTATACGTTATACGGGCCAAACTGCCGAAGAATATGCCAACGCAAGCGGTATCATGGATGCCGCTGAAGGTATTATCTGGGAAGGTACCGCATCGCAAACCGGAGCCAACCGCTGGGGCGACTACTCGCAGCTGAGCGTGGATCCCGTGGATGATGAAACCTTCTGGTACACCAACCAGTACGTCAGCGGCGGACAGCGCACCCGCATTGCATCCTTCAGCATAGGCCCCCTTGGACCTACGGTCGCCTTTTCGGCCAATAACACCCTGCCCTGTGTAAGCCAAACGGTAAACCTGCTCGATAACAGCACCGGCGCTCCTACTTCATGGAACTGGAGCATAACGCCCAATACAATAACATACGTTGACGGGACTTCCGCCAATTCACAGCATCCGAAAGTTCAGTTCAATGCACTGGGAAGCTATACCATTTCGCTAACTGCAACCAACAGTGGTGGCAGCAACTCGCTAACCAAAGAGAATTTTATCGTGGTGAATGAGGCAAACGCAAACTTCACAGCCACACCGCTCACCATCGTGGTCAACAATCCCGTTGTCTTCAGCGACGCATCTACCTGCGATGTGAATTCCTGGGAGTGGAATTTTGGTGAAGGTGCTGAACCGGCAACTGCTTCAGGCCCGGGTCCGCACAGTGTGGTGTATACCACTACCGGCGGTAAAACAGTAGTACTTTCCGTAAACGAAGGAGCCAGTATAATGACCCGCCAGGATTACATCACGGTGATTCCCGATGAATTTAATATGACTTCCGGAACCATCTATACCTGCAACGGTACCTTCTACGATGCCGGCGGCCCTTCACAGAATTACAGCAATAATTCAAACCAGACCCTGGTATTTGTATCAACCATCCCCGGTAATCAGATAAGGATTGATTTTACGGAGTTTGAGCTTGAAAGCAGCGCCAATTGCGGAAACGACTTCCTGTCGGTACATAACGGAATGACGCCCTTTGCACCCCAGCTCGGTAAGTGGTGCGGAACAGATTCACCCGGTACGGTAGTTTCCGACAACGCCAGCGGTGCTCTTACCTTTGTCTTCCGCAGCAACAGTTCCGGGACCTTCCCGGGATGGAATGCCACCATCTCATGTTTCTCTCCGGTTGCAAGCCCGATGAATTTCACGGCTGCAGCGCAGAGCGATACGGAAGTTGCACTTCAGTGGCAGAAAAACGCTGAAGACGATGATGTACTTATCGTTTGGTCAGACGGAGCAATCGGATATCCTTCTGGTGGTACCTCCTATGAAGCCGGCACCGAGCTGCCCGGAGGCGGAACCGTGCTTTATGCCGGCCCTCAGAGCAGTTTTAACCACACGGGACTTATTACAGGCACCGCCTATTACTACAAGGCATTCTCCTACACCAGCACCTTCGACTATTCCGAAGGCGTGGAGGCCTCCGCCACCACAATAACTGCGCCGCCAGCACTTGCGGTTGAACCACGCTATCTTGAAGTTGAAAGCGAAGCAGGAACTGCAGCCTTTACGGTAAGCTCAAACTCAATCTGGAATGTTGCTTCAGCTGCCGGATGGTTCACGGTAAGTCCATCGGGAGGAGGCAACGGAGTGATTGAGGTAGTATACGAAGCTAACCCGGTTGCTGTGAGCCGTTCGGAAGAAATCACCGTAAGCGTTGCTGACACAGGCAGGTGCTGCTCCTCTTTTAGCAGTAACCCCTGCGATGATTGTTGTTGGAGCCGAAGAGACATCCGCCCAGCTTGAGGTAAGTTCAAATGCTCCCTGGACTGTAACAACCGATAGTCCGGACTGGCTGACGGTAACTCCGGAAGGCATGGGTGACGGGATTATCAGTGCCACCTTTACCCAAAATGATTGGGCTGAGGAGCGTGTTGCTATCATTACCATTGCAACTGAAGGACTTGAGCCGGTGTTCGTTTCTCTTGTTCAGGAGGCTGCTGAGGCCAGCCTGGCAGTAACGCCGGCTACCATCAGTGTTGATGCGACTGCAGGAAATGCCGTTTACACTGTTGCATCCAACTTCAGCTGGTCGGCTGTCAGCAACGCATCGTGGGTCAGCGTTGAAGGAGGATCGGGTACCGGCGATCTGACTGCTGTTTATGAAGCAAACCTCACCCTGGCTGCGCGAAATGCCCAGATCACCGTTTCGGGAGCCGGTCTTGAGCAAACCGTAGAGCTGATGCAGGAAGCAGGATCGCCCATGCTTGAGGTGAATCCCGGAAATATAGAGGTTGACAAGCTTGCCGGATCGGTTCAGATCGATGTGATATCAAATACGTCGTGGACTGCCGCTGCCGACTCTGCCTGGCTTTCGGTCACGCCGGAGGGTACGGGCAACGGAACCATTACTGCCAGCTACCAGGCCAATCCGTATTCCGGACAAAGGCAAAGTGTGATAACGGTAAGCGCCGAAGGTGCCGGGCCACGTACGGTAATCATTTCTCAAAATGGAACCGGACTGGGAGTGGATGAAAACGATCGTTCCGCGATCCGGATTTATCCAAATCCCGCCAGGGAAGAGTTCATCGTGGAGGTTAATCCGGCCGATTTCCCGGCATTCGAACTGCAGCTGCTGAGTCTGGCAGGTACCGAAATTCTTTCGGGACGCTACAGCGGAAAGGAAAAATACATTGTCGACATCAGCACTGTTAATCCGGGTTCGTATATGATACGAATTCATTCAGGCGAAAAGATGGTTAACCGCATCCTACTTATCATGAAATAAAGCGCAATAAATCAATTGCTTAGCAAAAGGCAGCATCCAATGGCTGCCTTTTGTCATTTACTTCATTTTGCTAAGTACCGCACCCGTTTCCGGGAAAAGGAATACAGAAGGAAAACAGGATCGGCAAAACGTTGTAATCCATACCAATGCATAGATTTTTAAATCCATTCCCTTCCTTGGGCAGTACATTTCTTTTTATACCTTTGCAAAGCCCCGGGAAGCATTATTCGGGCCTAAAACGGGAAACCAACCTTATTAAATATTAACTCATCATGAAAAAAGACAAGCAGGTTTTTGACCTCATCAAGCAGGAAAAAGAGCGCCAGATGAATGGCATAGAGCTGATTGCATCCGAAAACTTTGTAAGCCAGCAGGTTCTTGATGCCATGGGATCGGTTCTTACCAACAAATATGCTGAAGGGTATCCCGGTAAAAGGTATTATGGCGGATGCCAGATTGTTGACCAAACGGAACAACTTGCCATTGACCGTGCCAAAGCTCTGTTTGGAGCTGAGTGGGCCAACGTGCAACCGCATTCGGGTGCTCAGGCCAATATGGCGGTACTGATGACAGTGCTGAAACCGGGCGACACCTTTATGGGTCTGAACCTCGCCCACGGAGGACACCTTTCGCACGGATCACCGGTCAACTCATCGGGTATCCTATACAACCCCGTTGCCTACGGCGTTGAAGAAGAAACCGGAACCATCAATTACGACAAGATGGAAGCCGTTGCCCTCGAAACCAAACCCAGGCTTATTATTGCCGGAGCATCGGCCTACTCGCGCGACTGGGACTTCAAACGCATGCGTGAGATTGCCGACAAAGTTGGCGCATTGTTGCTTGCCGACATTGCACACCCGGCCGGACTCATTGCCCGCGGATTGCTTAACGACCCCGTACCTTACTGCCACTTCGTAACCACCACCACCCATAAGACGCTGCGCGGACCACGGGGCGGACTGATTGTCATGGGCAAGGATTTCGAGAACCCCTGGGGACTCAAAACTCCAAAGGGCGAAATCAAAATGATGTCGGCACTGCTCGACTCAGCTGTATTCCCGGGAATACAGGGCGGACCCCTGGAGCATGTTATTGCTGCCAAAGCCGTAGCTTTCGGTGAGGCCCTCAGCGATGAATTCATGGAATACATTGTTCAGGTGAAAAAGAATGCCCGTGTTATGGCCGATGCATTCGTACAGAAAGGATATCACGTTATCTCAGGAGGCACCGATAACCACTTGATGCTTATAGACCTGCGCTCCAAATTCCCTGAACTTACAGGTAAGGTTGCCGAAAACACCCTCGTTAAGGCCGATATCACCATCAATAAAAATATGGTTCCTTTCGACAGCAGATCGCCTTTCACCACTTCGGGCATCCGGGTTGGGACTCCCGCAATTACAACCCGCGGACTGAAAGAAGAGCATATGGGTATTATTGTTGACCTGATCGACGAAGTACTCAGCAACATCGACAACGAAACCGTTATCGATTCCGTAAGAAACAAAGTAAATGAGCTTATGGGCGAATTCCCGCTTTTTGCGTGGTAATCTGATGGATAAACAATACCGAACCACCCCTCAGCGGGTGGTTTTTTTTTGCGCTCAGCTGAGAAACCCATTTGATCTGCCAAAAAACAATTCCCCGATTCCCCTTTCAGGATACTGATGGCTTCGTAACAAGGAAAAAGTGAAAAATTACTACCTTAGCCATACTAACAATAACCAAACAATGAATGACTTTATAAGAGATGTGGGCAGTCAGCTGAATTCATATTATGACTGGCTGGTGGAGATTACACCGAAATTTCTGCTTGCTGTAATCGTGATGCTGATTGTATGGATTCTTGCCAAATCGATGCGCAAGGCAACCGATATACGTTTGAAGAAGCGCATGGATGATCCGTTGCTGGCAGGATTTCTGGCTACCTTGCTGCGACTCGGCATTCTGATAGCAGGGCTGCTGTTTGCCCTTCGTATTCTGGGTTTTGCAGGCATAACAACAAGCATACTGGCAGGAGCTGGAATATCGGCTTTTGTCATCGGATTTGCTTTGCGCGATATTGGTGAGAATTTCCTTGCGGGGATACTTATGGCATTTAAGCGACCGTTCAGGGTCGGCGATTTCATTGAAACGGGGAATCCCCCCAACACCGTTAAAGGAAGAGTAATTTCTCTGAATATCAGAGTTACACAACTGAAAACGCCAGACGGAAAGGACGTATATATCCCAAATGCCAACATCATAAAAACCCCGCTTTTCAATTATACCGTTGACGGTTTCCTGAGGCTCGACTTTTTAGTGAGTCTCTCGCCAAAGCAGGATTATACGATGCTGATTGCCGAAATGGAAAAGGCGGCAACAACAGTTGACGGGGTGCTGAAAACGGGCAGGCTGCCGGCCGTAAGAATAAGTGGTATTGCCTCAGGAAAGCCCGATGCAAGGGTAAGTTTCTGGATCGACACCACAGCAACCACACGGAAGGACGACGCCATTAAATCGGATGTTATCCTGGCCGTGCAGAATGTTGTAGAGAAATATTCAGTAAATCAGTAACAGCATAATATGGAAGAAATAAAACGGATTGCCGTACTTACCTCAGGAGGTGACGCTCCGGGTATGAATGCTGCCATACGGGCAGTGGTTCGCTCAGGAATATCGCACGGACTGGAAGTGTTCGGGATTGTCAGGGGATACGACGGGCTTATCGGGAATGAAATCAAACGCATGCAATCGCAGGAAGTAAGCAACATCTTACAAACCGGTGGAACTATATTAAAAACAGCCCGCAGCGAAGAATTTATGACCTTGCAGGGGCGGAAGAAAGCGTACGATAATCTTATCAGCAAAGGAATAAACGGGCTGATAGTGATAGGAGGCGACGGCTCTTTTGCAGGAGCCAGTCGCTTTGCCGGCGAGCATAATTTTGCCGTGGTTGGCATTCCCGGCACCATCGACAACGATCTTTACGGAACCGATTACACCATCGGATACGATACCGCCCTTAATAATGTGGTAGATGCCGTGGATAAAATCCGGGACACCGCCAGCTCGCATAACCGTATATTTTTTGTGGAAGTAATGGGACGCGAAGCCGGGTTTATCGCTCTTCGCAGCGGCATTGCAACCGGCGCGGAAGCCATCCTTATTCCCGAAGTAGAAGGGCAGGTAAAGCAGATGATGAAAACCATGACCAACCGGGGAGAAATCAAAAAATCCTCCATCATCATCGTTGCCGAAGGCGAACGGGAAGCCAGCATTTGGGAAATGGCCGATATGGTACGAAAAGAACTCCCCGGCTCAGACGTCAGGGTCTCCATTCTCGGGCATATCCAAAGGGGTGGACGTCCCACGGCTTACGACCGGGTTTCGGCAAGCAGAATGGGCGTTGCCGCCGTGGATGCCCTGCTCAACAAAAAGAACAACGTGATGGTTGGACTTGTAAACAACAAAATAACCCTGGTGCCGCTCAGTAAAACCATAAAACTGCACAAGGAAGTGAACCGGGATCTGCTTGCGATTGTTGACCTTCTTGTATAACAGACTCAAATAACTCACCGGCAGATTTTAATTCTGATTTAAAAAAACCGGAGAACAATACCAATGTGCCCATGAAATATCAGGTAGCAGTTTTTCTTCTTTTACTTTCCGCAGCCTGCTCAAATTTTAAACAGGAGCCGGCCGAACCAGTTAACCCGGCCCTGGCATATCAGGACAGCATCAAACGGCTCAGGGAAGCCATGTTTGCTGAAACCCGTGAATCTGCAGCAGTGCTGATCCGCACTTCTCTGGAAGATCGTCAGCCGGATGAGCGTTTTAAAGCCCTTGGCCTCGACCTCTACTCCTCGGTGCTGCTCCCAAGGGTTTATACCGAACGTGCGTTCAACCTCCTGTGGTTCAGTCAACCAGACTCAATGCCCAAAGTCCTGCAGATCTGCGACTTCCTGGATGGACTCCGATATCACGGCCTTATACCGGATCATTACCATTACCCGGCAATCCGTGAGTCCATCGAAATGTTGAAAAATGACTCCCTACTGATGTTTGATGAAGTATTTCTTGCGGGACTGGACATGTTGCTTACGGATGCCTGGTTTATTATTGCCTCGCATTTGTATTTTGGGAAGGTGGATCGCGAAAGCCTGAAAGCAGAATGGAACATCCGCAGAAGCAAGCCCGACCTGCCTCTCGACAGATACCTGCTTCGGATGCTCGACAGCACCAGTGTAACTGAAGGATTCAGGCACTTTTATCCGCCTCATCCCGGTTATGAGGCTATGGTAGTGGAAGCCGAAAAACTTGAGAAACTTATTGACAAAGACTTTAAGGCAGATATCACTCTGAAAACTGCTTCACTAAAGCCCGGCGACTCTTCCTCAGCAATTCCTGCGATACGGGAAAAACTGAAATTTCTGGGTTTTCTGAAACCCGGCGCCGGCGACCAGAGCGTCGTTTACGATGAAGAGATGGTGAAAGCCGTAAAAAAACTCCAGGAAATCTCCGGATTCAATACGGATGGAGTCCTCGGAAAAAATACTCTCCAGGCTCTTAACATTCCACTGACGGACAAGCTTGACCAGCTTTATGTAAACATGGAACGGCTGCGTTGGATGCCCGACTCGCTTGAATCGACTTACGTATTTGTAAATATCGCCGATTTCACACTGGATGTTTTCAGCGGCAACGATACCCTTCTAACCATGCGAACCATTGTAGGCCGCGACTACCGTGAGACGCCTGTATTCAACTCCGTAATTACGTACATGGTATTAAGTCCTGCATGGACAGTACCTCCGACCATTCAGCGCAATGATGTACTGCCGGCCGTACGAAAAAACACGGGATATCTGGCGTCAAAGAACATGAGGGTTTATGACTCCAAAGGCAAAGCCGTTGATCCATCATCCGTGAACTGGAACCGCGACGGGATGAAATACACCATCCGGCAGATGCCGGGGCCTCAGAACTCGCTGGGAAAGGTTAAATTCATGTTTCCCAACAAGTACAACGTTTATCTGCACGACACCCCTTCGCGCGAGCTGTTTGCCAGGGATGAGCGCACTTTCAGCTCGGGTTGTATACGGGTGGAGAAGCCGTTTGAGCTGGCTGAGCTGCTTCTTCGCGACATGCCTGAATGGACGCCTGAACGCATCAGGCAGTCGATGAATGCCAGTGCCGAACGTACCGTTGTACTGAAATCACCGGCAGGCGTTTACCTGTTTTACCTTACCGCCTGGGGTACCTCAACAGGAGAGGTTCATTACCGTAAAGACATCTACAACAGAGACAAAGAAACCATAAAAGCTCTTCGCGAAAAGCACAAAAAATACCACACCTGATTCCGTAAGATCCGAAAGTTTGTTAAAAAAATACGGACGAATTGGAATAATGCAGATTTTTGCAACCTAACATTAACCGTAAAAATGCGATTGACCGGGTTCAGTCCATCCGCTTTCCGAAAAATTACTGCGGTTTTCCTTTTGCTTTCGCTGGTATTAAACGCCAGCCGGCCCGCTATACCCTCTTCAGAGCTGCCGGATAGGGAGTCAACAAGAAAAGAATCTGCCCCGGCATTTCCGGAATCGCTCAACCCGGGTATGGTGGATGCTCTCAGAGAAAAATTGCCTCAGTTTCTTCCCCTGATGAAAAACAATCTGCTTACCCTCATCGATTTCTCTTTACCAAGCACTGCACGCAGGTTATGGACCATCAACCTGGAAACCGGGGAGGTCGTTTTCAATACGTTTGTGGCACATGGAAGAAACAGCGGGAACAACGAAGCCGTATCGTTCTCAAACAAACCGCAATCGTTTCAGAGCAGCCTGGGTTTTTATCTTACCAGTCAGGTATACTCGGGCAAACACGGCCGTTCGCTGCGGCTGACGGGGCTTGAGAAGAACATCAACGACAAAGCCTGGGAACGTGCCATCGTGATTCATGGGGCCGATTACGTTTCAGAAAATTTCATCAAAGTTCACGGAAGGCTCGGAAGAAGTCACGGATGTCCGGCAATTCCTCCCGAGATCACGGCTGAGTTTATAGAAACCGTAAAGGAAGGCTCCCTCCTGTTTATCTATCATCCCCGCTACGAAAACCTGTGAAAAGATTTATAACAGTACATTAACTACCGTGAAAACATCCCGGAACCAAAATTTTATTAATTGGGGGGATGCATTCTCTTTTATACTGAAGGCTTTCCGAGCAGAAGTATAGAAGCCTTGCCATCGACCCATTCAGCCTCTGCTTCGCGCTGATCGCGATAGCAATCGACGGAAGCAATAATCAGGTCGTAGCGATCCGTATCAGCGGGATGTTTCCCGCTTATAAGAGTGCTGAGTGCATTCACTTCGGCTCCCTTGACAGGTACCGACGGAGGCAGCAGGCAGGTGCTGTCGATGGAATATCCCGGCCTAAGGGCTGCAGTAAAATCGTAAAGATAACGCTCTGATTCTGAAGCTGATATTATAAGAACGCTGTTAATTTTTTCTATACCTTTATCGATAAACAGTCCAACCATACACCTGGTATTATCAAAGAAATAGCGAGCCCGGCCACCGGTTTCGTCCTGACTCAGCAGAGGCCTTGAGCTGCCGACCAGAAGCAGATCGAATTTACCACGGTTTGCGGTACGTACAATTTCCTGACTAACATTTTCCGCGGTACGGTAAACGGTATTTACATCGGAGTCGTACTCCGACGATACTGCATTAACCTTGCTGAAAGCTTCTTCCTCGAACTGCCGTGCATTTTCCATCGAAATTTCCGTATTTGGTGTAAGGTGCAGGGCAGTAATCCGAAGTTGTTTACTTCTTTTACCCATAAGCATGTGAGCCAGGGCGGTTAGTCGGCCGCCGGCTTCGGGTGGGCCAAAGGCAACCAGCACCCTGAACTGCCCGTGCAATGGTTTTTCGGCATCCCCGGAAGGGTAGAGATACTGGATGAATGCCATGGCAGGGCCGGTCATAAAAGTGGTAACCAACGCCATAAGCACCAGGATTGTAAATATCTCAGGAGATAGGACTCCGATATCATATCCTATATTAAGAGCTACAAGTTCAATTAATCCGCGGGTATTCATCAGTGCTCCGATCATAAGGCTGTCGCGCCACGACTGTCCGGTAAGCTTTGCTGCCAGGGCACTTCCGGCAAACTTGCCGGTAACGGCCACAGCAATCACCCATAAGGCAGTCAGCCAGAGGTCGGGATCATTTATAAGACCGATTTCCGTACGAAGTCCGGTATAAACAAAAAACAGCGGCAGCAGCAGAACAAGGCTTACATCCTCGAGCTTTTCCGCCATAATTTGTTTAAACCGCAAATTATCCGGCATAATAACGCCGGCCATAAACGCACCAAAAAGGGCGTGAATTCCTATAACTTCCGTGATGTATGCTGAAATCAGCATAGTACTGAGCACCATAGCTACCACCAGCTTGCTGATTGTTTCGCGAACGGTATACTTCCTGGCAATACGGCTCAGTAACGGACGCACGACCAGCAACATCAGCAGCACATAAGCAAACGAAAGAAGAATGGTAAGCAGTGCTCCCCCTATGGCTCCGGCATTGGCAATTGCGACTACAAGTGCGAGGATACCCCATGCAGTAATATCGTTTACTGCAGCACAGGTAATTGCAGTCATGCCAAGAGGCGTTCGGGTCATCCCCCTTTCCTGAACGATGCGCGCAAGCACCGGAAATGCGGTAATACTCATCGCAATTCCCATGAATAGAGCAAAGGGCAAAAAACTGTTGCCCCGGGTAGTAAACGAGGAAAAAAGAAAGTAAGAAAGGCCCACTCCCATTACAAATGGAACGACAATGCTGGCATTACTGATAAAGACAGCGGCACCGGCACGTTGCCTCAGTATACCGATATCCAGCTCCATACCGATAATAAACATAAACAGTATCAGGCCGATCTGACTGAGAAACTGTAGATTGCCGAGAGACTCGGCCGGGAAAAGAAATTCGGTAGCTCCGGGGAAATAAAGTCCGAGCAAGGAGGGCCCGAGCATTATTCCGGCCATAATTTCACCAATGACGGTAGGCTGGTTGATTAACGACATTATCCATCCCAGAATACGTGAAGCCAGAATGATCACGAGAATCTGAAGGATCAGAACCGAAAGGGGATGATGAAACGTGATGGTGTCGCCCAGACTGAAAAACCCGGCGGAAGGACGGCTGGCGATGGCTGCATCTTCCATATCAGCAATTACTTCAAGAGCTTTCCCCGCATCAAGAATAAGCCAGAGTACCAAAGCTGTCAGGGCAACCATCACCAGGTTGATAATAGGGCCGCCCCTGCCCTGCCTTTTGGTTATGTTAACAGCCATTACCTGGTTACCGGATTACGATGTTTCTTTTTACTGCTTCAATCGGCCATAGGCTCTTCAAGGCCTTTAAGTATGGAATTAACCTCTTTTTCCGTTGCCGTAAGTTTGTTCCTGCAAAAGGCAATAAGTTCGGCCGCCCGTTTTACTTTCCCTGAAAGCTCGTCAACCCCTATAGAGGCATTTTCAATTTCCGTAACGATGATTTCCAGTTCCCGGATAGCATCCGAATACGAGTTTATCTTGCTCATTTTAATTTACTTTCTGTTACAATACTGGAAATCAACCCTTCGGCAGTTTCCGTTTCAATAGTTGTCCCGGCTTCGGGCAATGCATCATGTCCGAGAGCTTTTCCATTATACCGGGTAATTGAAAAACCCCGTTTTAATACATGGCGGGGATCGAGAAGCTGTACCCTTGCATCCAGATTATCTACCCTGAGCTGCTGAGAATTGCGGTAATGGCGAAGGTAGGCTGCGGATAATTTAACATGATCGCGCAAAAAAAGTTTGGATCGGCTAATCAGAATGGCCGGCTGCGTTGCAATCGAAATTTCGTAACGGCTCAGGGCAATGCGGTGGTTAAAGACCGAAGCGGTGGTTACATCCCTGATGGCCAATGCATTCCGGAGTATACGCTGATTTTCTGCTTCCAGAAGTCCGGAAGCCCGGTCAATCAACCCATACGCAGTTTCATCAAACTGACGTTTCCAGGTCTCCAGAAGCAGATTTACCGCAGGATGAAGGATACGTGAGGCTTCATCGATGCGGTCGTTAAATGCCCTGAAGCTGCCAATCAGATAATGTGCCACATCGGTAGGTGTTATTTTATTGACCGCTGCTACCATTTCCACAACGGTTTCGTTGGTTGAATGACCAATGCCCGTTATAACCGGGAGAGGAAAGCAGGCAACTTCAGAAGCAAGAAGATAATTATCGTAACAAGCCATACCCACCTCATCACCACCGCCCCGGATAATCAGCAGCGCATCAAAATCGTCCAGTCGGTTTTTGATGGCCTGCAACTGCCTTTGAATGGAATCAACTGCACCGTCGCCCTGTAGAGTGGCATGAAACAGCTGAATATCAAAGCGATAGTGGAATGGATTTGCATTAAGCGTTACCAGAAGATCGCTGTACCCTTTGCTGGATGATGCAGAAATCACAGCTAATCGTTGTGGAAGAAGCGGAAGCGGGAGCAGACGATTTTGGTTGAAAATGCCTTCCCGTTTAAGGCGTGCGATGGTTTCCGTCTTTTCACGCGCAAGTTCTCCCAGGGTATAAAGCGGCTCAATATCGATGATCTGGAGCGAAAATCCGAATTCCGACGAAAATCTTACATATGCCAGAAACATTATACCAATTCCTTCCCGCAATGGTTCCCGTGTAACCGACTCAAATTTTGACCGAATTACGGAGAAGTCGTCTTTCCAGATTATTCCACGGGCCTGGGAACGGATTTTACCAGCCGATCGCTCCACCAGGTCTGGATAACAATGACCGCTTTGCGGATACAGATTCAGTTTTGAAATCTCGGCTTTAATCCAGTATGGGGAAGGGTAATATTTCCTGAACATCCGTTCAATGCTGCCTGTAATCTCCGACAGGGAAAAAACGCGTCTGAAATCCCCTGACGGCAGTTCGGATGTGACCATACGGGATTATAAAAAGTTATTAATTGTTTCCGGCATAAATCGCTTCCTTTTAGAAACAAAAACGCTTCCTGCCATGGATAGCAAATTTAATCAATTTGCAAACCCCCAAAAATCATCTGCTGAAAATTCAACAGAAAAAAAACGTACAATTTGCTGTACTGAACCCGTAGTCCGACCGCCATCTGCCAATGCTCCAAAAAACAAAAAATCGATTATTTCAGTGTTTTTATGTGCATTTTAATTGCGAAAAATGGACACATCCCGCTCGTAAGACTGTGAAATTTAAGCCTCCCTTATGCCGGAAAACCGCGCTATACAAGTAGAATTACTTACCCTTTCAAGCTTCTTAATTATTGATATTCATTACTTTACAAAGTTTTTACAAACCTGTAACATATAATTTCTCGCAGCAATTAATTAATTTCAGTTTAACAATAAATTAATGCGTTTACTATGCGACACAAATAATTTTTTTTTGTTAAATTAGTGATGATTAAAACTTAAAACTGAAATAACGGCCAATTTTACATTGTCTTCTGATCTTCCGGGTGTTCTGATCCGGGTTTAGAGATACAGACAGTTTGTTTAAAAATACTGCAACTATGAAAACCCTGACACTTATGAGGCACGCCAAATCATCCTGGAAGGATGCGGAGCTGCACGATCAGGAACGGCCGCTTCTGGAGAAAGGATTACGCCGCACCCGCACCATCATTGGTTTTCTTCAGGAGATAGATTTTAAACCCGACATGATACTTTGCAGCCCGGCTGTTCGAACCCTTGAAACCGCCCGTATTATGGCACATGCATTTCAGGTTCCAGACGACCGACTAAGGGTGGTAAGTCAGCTCTACCCGGCACCTGCTCACGATTATTACGATTTGTTTTTCGACCTTCCCGATACGGCATCCCATATACTTGTTGTTGGGCACAATCCGGCCATCACCAACTTTGTCAACTATTTTCTGACCGAAAAAGTAGATTATATACCCACCTCCGGAGTTGTCAGCATCGCTTTCGATACCGAACAATGGGAGCAGCTGCCACTGGCCGGGCACAAGGTTCTGTTTACTGCTTTTCCAAAGCTTATTAAACCGGAGTAATCCTTCAGGCATTTCCTGGCCTTTTGTGCCATGCCAAACGGTTTTATTATCAATGAGACTGTTTTGTAACAGGGTTAAAAAAAATGACTAATATTACCTGATATTCCGGTTGAAATACAGCCGGATCATACCTATTGTTTATGGCTAAAACTTCAGCATCCATCGTTAACCGTGAAACCAGCTGGCTCGAATTCAATGGCCGGGTATTGCAGGAAGCTGCTGATGAAACAAATCCCCTGATCGAACGCATCAAGTTTCTGGGAATTTTTTCAAACAACCTGGATGAGTTTTACAGAGTGCGGGTTGCCACCCTCAACCGCATGCTCGACTACAACAAAAAGCAGGGTGAAAGCCTCAGCTTTAGTCCAAAAAAGGTACTGAAAGAGATAAACCGCATCGACAGGGAGCAACAGAAAGAGTTCTCCAGAATATTCCGGAGCATCGTTCACCGCCTCGGCCTGGAAGGAATTCGTATCGTAAATGAGCGGAATCTGTCAAAATCGCAGGGGAATTACGTTCGCCGGTATTTTAACGACCACGTACGTTCGCATTTGTTTCCGATCATGCTCAACAATCTGAAAGCCTCTTCCCTGGTAGATAAGTCCATTTACCTGGCAATCCGGTTGAGTTCATCACAAAATCCAGGTAAAAAGGAGCATGCCATCATTCGTGTGCCATCGAAACCGCTTTCCCGTTTTGTTATCCTGCCTTCAACGGAAGTGAGTACTGCCATCATTTTACTTGATGATGTCATGCGCTACTGCCTTGACGAAATTTTTCTTTTGTTCGGTTTCGACATCTATTCTGCATACACCTTCAAGTTTACGAGGGATGCCGAACTCGACATCGACAACGATGTATCGAAGAGTTTTATCGAGATTATGACCGAGAGTCTGAAGCAGCGAAAGGTTGGTGCTCCGGTAAGGTTTATCTACGACAAAACCATGCCCGAGGACCTTCTGGAAATTCTGAAGCGCAAGCTTGACATCACCGAAACCGACACCCTTACCAGGGGGGGAAGGTATCATAATTTCAAGGATTTTGTCTCCTTTCCCGATGCCGGACGACCCGATCTTCTGTATGCTCCCGTACCATCACTCGAGCACCGCAAGCTCCCGAAATTTGAAAGCATACTGGGTACGCTTCGCGACCAGGATATTATGCTGCATTATCCCTACCAGTCGTTTCATTACATCATTGACCTGCTCAGGGAGGCATCTGTCGACCCCAGGGTAAAAGCCATAAAAATGACGCTTTACCGCGTTGCCAGAGATTCAAAAGTTGTCAATGCTCTCATAAACGCAGCCCGAAACGGCAAAGCAGTCACGGTATTTATGGAATTACAGGCCCGTTTCGACGAAGAAGCCAACATCTATTGGGCCGAAAAACTTCAGGAAGAGGGAGTTAAGCTTATTCAGGGAATCCCGGGTTTCAAGGTACACTGTAAGCTTTTGCTGATCCGCCGCAAAGAAGGCGATAAAAATGTGTATTATGCCAACGTGGGCACAGGCAATTTTAATGAAGAAACCGCCAGGGTATATGCCGACGACAGTCTGTTAACCGCTGATCCGCAAATTACAGCCGACGTTAACGCGGTGTTTCATTTATTTGAAAGCAAATACAATCCGCCAAAATTCAAAAGCCTGATTGTCGCACCTTTTCATATGCGGAGCTTCTTCACCCGCATGATAAACACAGAGATTCGTAACGCAAAAGCCGGTAAGCCGGCATGGTGCATCCTAAAGCTGAACAACCTGGTCGACGACAAAATGGTGAAAAAGCTCTATCAGGCCAGCCGGGAAGGAGTGAAAATCAGCATTCTCTGCCGCGGAACCTGCACACTTATTCCCGGAGTAAAAGGAATGAGCGAGAACATTGAAGTAATAGGAATCATCGACCGCTTTCTGGAACACAGCAGAGTTTTTGTGTTTGCCAACGGTGGCGAAGAGAAGTACTACATTTCGTCGGCCGACTGGATGATACGCAATCTGGACAACCGGATAGAGGTAGCCTGCCCGGTTAACGATCATGGGCTTCAGCAGGAGCTGAAAACCATGCTCCGGATACAGCTAAGGGATAATACCCGGGCCAGACTGGTTAACAATCCCGTTACCAATGCCTACAAGCAAAAAGGAAGCCTGCCGCAAATCCGTTCGCAGCTGGAAATCTACAATTATCTGAAAGGATTGTAGCTTCATGAAAATTTCTCAACCAGGTCGGCCAGGCGATGGGCATATCCGCTTTCATTATCGTACCAGGCTACGATTTTAACAAGTTTGTTTTTATCGCCCAGGACTGCCGTAAGTCCGGCATCAAAAATGGCTGAGTGCGGATTTCCGAGTATATCGACCGATACAATGGGATCTTCGGTATATTGAAGTATTCCTTTCAGGTATCCGTTAGCAGCGTCTTTAAACGCCTGATTGATTTCTTCAATACTCGTTGAATGCCTGAGCGTACACGTAAGGTCGGTAAGTGAACCGTCGGGCACGGGAACGCGGATGCCTGCTCCGCCCAGGTTCTTTTTCAGATGAGGAAATATTTTAGTGGCAGCCTTGGCAGCACCGGTCGTTGTTGGAATTATACTGTAGGCAGCAGCCCTGGCTCTCCTCAGGTCGGCATGCGGGGCATCAATAAGGTTCTGATCTCTGGTGTAGGAATGTACGGTGGTGATGAAGCCCTTTTCAACGCCCCAGAGATCATCAAGAACCTTTATCATGGGCGCCACGCAATTAGTGGTACAGGAAGCATTTGAGATAATAACATCGTCTTTGCGGATGATGTCGTCGTTGATTCCCAGCACCACATATTTCACCTCATCGTGATCGGTTTTTGCAGGAGCCGAGATGATAACCTTACGTGCACCGGCTTCCACGTGCTTCATCGCCGATGCTGCATCCGTAAACTTTCCAGTTGATTCGATTACAACGTCAATTCCCATTTTACCCCAGTTGATGCCTCCGGGTGAAGGTTCCGAAAAAACCAGAACCTTTTTTCTGTTGATCATCATAAAACCGGAACCGGCTTCCACCTCACCTGGAAAATTGCCATGTACCGAATCGTAACGAAGGAGATGTGCAAGCGTTAACGGATCTGTAAGATCGTTAACCGCAACCACCTGTATGTTCTTTTTCTTTAATAACGCCCTGAGCGTCACCCTTCCTATGCGGCCAAAACCATTGATGGCCACCCGTATTTTAGTCATGAGAAATGTGCTTTGTTTCGCCGTTCAAACCTACATGAATTAATGGTAATTCACAAACAGTCGAACAAATCTCTGCATTAGCCAGCATACAACAACAGGTGGAATCCTGTATAATTGCCTGTATTAAAAAGCCGTCATCATCGAATACCATTGCAGACAGATATGCGCTTTCGCGGATATACCTGATTAACCCTGATCCCGGGATTCTAAAGAATTATCTTCTTACAAGCTCCCGGAACACTTACACTTGCCGCGATTAAAGAAAATGCGTCGAACCGTCTGACTCGGTCCGACGACGGAGGATAACTCATTTTATTATGGTAATACTACCGGTATACTCACTTACCTCATCGTTTTCGTCCCTGAAAAAGATGCGGTAAACATACGGACCCGAAGGTGCCGGCTCTCCGTTAACCATTCCGTCCCAGCTGTTGCTGATGGAAGAGGATGTAAAAATCATGGATCCCCACCGGTTATAGATATTCAGGCGAAACTCCCTTACACCGTTTCCGGTGATAAGAAATTGATCGTTCATACCGTCGCCGTTGGGCGTAAATGCGGTAGGAATTTTAAGCATATACCGTGGGCTGATGTATATCACCTTTTCATAAACGTCGGTACAACCGAACTGATTCTGAACGGTGAGAACTGCCTGATAATATCCCGAGTCGGCATAAATGTGTGAGAAGGCTGAATCGACATACAATGTACCGTCGCCGGTATTCCATGAATAGGTGAGTCCCTCGCCGGTAGAATTGCTGGAAAAGGACACAACCGGATTTTTCATACTCACAAGTTCGGGAGCAGCTTCAAAACCGGCAGCAGGCAGAGGCCATGCATGCACCAGGGAGGATACACTTGTTACATCGGTGCATTCTCCCGGATTTGTAACCGTAAGAGTAACATCGTAGGTTCCGCTTACGGCAAAGGTTGTAGTCGCATTTTCACCGGCGGCCGTCCCCGATTCGCCGAAATCCCAGGAATAAACAGCACCATCCACGGTCCCCGATGATGTGGATGTAAAGTTCACTTCAAGAGGAATACAACCTTCCGGCAGTCCGTTAGAGAAGGAAGCTACGGGCATGGCATTCACATCCACACTAATACTTACCGGCTCACTCACACAGTCAAGCTGAGTAACGGTAAGACTAATATTTTTCTGACCGGGGTTGTCCCAGCTCACGTAATACGGGCCCTGTCCGCTTCCGGAGGTAATCCCACCGTCAAAATCCCAGTCATAGGAAGCATAACCCTGACCATTTCCGGTGTAGTTAATCTGCAGCAAGGCACCTTCACAAACGGCAGTCTGTGATACCATAAAATCGGCATACATGCGATCTTTAACAATCACACCTGCAACGGCAGTATTAACGCAGCCTTTGGCATCCGTTCCGGTGAGGGTGTAGGTTGTGCTCTCCAGCGGTGAAGCCTGCGGAGTGGCTGTAGAGGCACCGGTAAGCGTCGGATCCGGCGGGTCGGCAGTCCAGCTGTAATTGACAGCTCCGGAACCGGTAAGCGTAATAGCATCGTCGGGACAAATGGCAGCAGAAGAAGAAACTGCAGTAACAAGCGGCAATGGGTTTACGGTTACTGTCACCACGCTGCTTGCCTCGCAGCCGTCGTCAATGGTGAGTGTATACGTTGTGCTTCCGTTCGGGGTAACGGTCACCGATTCTCCCGACCAGGTATTCGTACCATCGGTCCATGTAAATGAGCCGCTTCCGGTTGAGGAGGCACCGCTAAGCACGACCGACTGCCCGGCGCAGATCTCGGAAAGATCGACGCTCGCAACGGCATCCAGTTCAAAAACATCCACTTCAACAAAGTCGGAGGCCGTATTGCCGCAGTTATCGGTTACATCTACCCTGTACTGAGTTGTGGTTACAGGTGAAACGCTCCATGTTCTGCCCACGAACGTTTCATTTGTAATTAAATTCGTCCAGACCCAGTATCCGTTAGGGGTATCGTTGGCTTCCAGGGTAACCGTTTGACCGAGACAGATACCCTGGTCGGCACCGGCATTGGCGTATGGCTGGCCGACCAGTACATGTATTGACGTTTCGTCAGTATTTCCGCATTCATCGAAAACGGTTGCAGTAAAGGTTGAGCTGCTGGCAGGTGCAACGTTGATGGTTTGGGTGGTTTCTCCGGTGCTCCAGAGCCAGCTGGTGCCGCCATCGACGTGAAGGTTTATGTTTTCGTTAAGACATATGCTGACCGTATCGCCCTGTGTAATGGTTGCAACCGGACCAATGACGTTTACCGTTATATCGGCCGTTTGAACAAAACCACATTCATCGGTTACATGAACCGTATACGTTGTGGTGCTTTGGGGGCTGACGCTGATGATATCAGTTGTATCGGCCGGATTACCGCTGTTCCAGACATACTTCCAGGGTTCAATACCTCCGTTGGCTCCGGCCCGGATAAACGAAGTTCCACCGCATTCAATGGTTTGATTCTGGCTTGGTATCAGTTTGAATTCAGGATAATCCTTTATCCATATGAACGCAGTATCCGGAACATATTCACAAAAGGAAGAGTTATAAATAACATTAATCTGCTTGGTAGGTTCGGGAATGTCGTCGCTGATGGGTATAATCTCCACATCGGCAAACAGTGTTCCCGGAGCAATCACAACACTGTCCGGGATATACTCATAATCAACTCCATTAATAGCTTCGCCTTCAAGAATATAATGTATAATAAACGGGTCAGCCCGCAGATTATCGATTTGAAATCTGAGCGTCGCGTTGTTACAGTTTTCAACTGCTGTATCCACAACTGCATGTGAATATGACAGTGCAGCCTGAACCCCTACGCTGTTAAAGCTGTTTGCTTCCAGAAAAACGCCTGAATCGTATGCTCCGTCAGAGATATCGGCAATCGCCAGCTTAATGTGGTACGTTTCACATGGAGTTACAATGGCTTTCGCAACAAGCACTTTTGATTCCGATGCATTGTAGGTAAATCCATCGTATTCAATATACTGACCTCCTGAATTATTAACATACCAGTTGCTGTTGTGAATGTGATTAATGTTATTGATGGAAACATAGGCTGGAGGGAGCACCCCCGGAACTAGCGCAATATTTGCGGCATTATTCGAAAATGGCCCATAAATTCCGGGACCACTTATGAAAAATCCAAAAACATCATTATAAGCTGAATTAGCATATTCGGGATATTCTTCTGAACCAAATGCATACCGGAATTCAACAATAGTTGACTGAGGGATAAAATCAAATTCAAGAATACATACATCCTGAGTCGAACCACCGGCCAGCTGATTAAGGTCAGGGTCACTTCCGGAGGAATTATCATCGCCTCTGTTGGTATGTGTATTTGGTCCAACGGAATAGCTTGCTCTTCCAGATGTTAGAATCACTCCTGATTCAATTCCAAGATTTGATTTACCGAAAAACCGACCCCTGGCATTTACAACCCCTGTGTAGGTTATGTTTGAGGTTTGGACACCTTGACCAATCAGGATTTGTTCAACCAACACTACCGGATCAACGCCTTCAATTACGGTATAATCCGGCAGAATTTGCGCCAACGACCGGTGGGGAATAAGCACCAGCAGCATCATAAAAGTGAAAAGCGAGAGACCGATCAGCCTGATCTGTTTAAATCCCGAAAAAAGGGCAGATGGTAAAATTCTACGCATAATAACTAAAATTATTTATCCGAAAAGTATCCTGGAAGTGGTTTTTACTCCCTAATCAATTGAAAGCGAATAATCCTGAAAAAACACCCCCCCGGCAGGTACAAATATAAAAATTTATTAAATCGCCGGTTAAAAAGCTTCAAATCTTGGAGGAAATTTCCAAAACTTTTCATTAGCCATTGGCAGACAACTTATTAAATGATCTTTTAACATTCATTAGCAAAAATGGAGGAAGCTACTTCAGTTGTATTCCTTAACTTTAGCCCGGAAAACAGACAACTCAACATACGTTTTATGGAAAATTTAAACACCTACCTGGAAGCCAATAAACAGCGCTTCCTCGATGAACTGTTCGGACTTATCCGCATTCCTTCAATAAGTTCAATTTCAGATCACAAGCCCGATATGCTGAAGGCCGCCGAATACTGGAAAAACACCATTCTGAAAGCCGGAGCCGATAAGGCAGAGATCATTCCCACAGCAGGAAATCCGGTAGTTTACGGCGAAAAAATCATCGATCCTGCAAAACCAACCGTACTCGTTTACGGGCACTACGACGTTATGCCTGTAGATCCGGTGGAATTGTGGAAAAGTCCGCCTTTTGAACCCGAGATCCGCGACGGAAAAATCTACGCACGCGGGGCCGATGACGATAAAGGTCAGGCATTTATGCATGCCAAAGCCTTCGAAGCCATGGTTGCAACCGGTACCCTGCCCTGTAACGTTAAGTTTATGATCGAAGGTGAGGAAGAAATCGGTTCACCCAATCTCGAAAAATTTTGCCTCGACCATAAAGAGATGCTGAAAGCAGACGTAATCCTGGTTTCGGATACGGGAATGATCGCTCAGGACATTCCCTCCATAACCGTTGGACTGCGCGGACTTGCCTATCTTGAGGTGGAAGTAACCGGCCCCAACCGCGATCTGCATTCGGGTCTTTTCGGCGGGGCAGTTGCCAATCCGATCAATATCCTTTCGAAGATGATTGCTTCCCTGATGGACGAAAACAATCACATCACTATTCCCGGTTTCTACGATAACGTTCTCGAGCTTACTGCTGCCGAAAGAGCCGAAATGGCCAAGGCACCCTTTAACCTTGATGAATACAAAAAAGCCATTGACATTGCCGAGGAATGGGGAGAAAGGGGCTATACTACCCTCGAACGCACAGGCATCCGGCCTACACTGGATGTTTGCGGCATCTGGGGTGGATATACCGGCGAGGGCGCAAAAACCGTTCTGCCTTCAAAGGCTACTGCTAAAATTTCCATGCGCCTTGTCCCTCATCAGGACCATGAAGAGATATCGAAACTCTTCGAGGAGCATTTCATGAACATCGCACCACCTTACGTAAAGGTAAAAGTTACCAATCTGCACGGCGGGCAGGGATATGTATCCCCCACCGATACCAAAGCCTATCAGGCAGCCAGCAGAGCTTATGAAACCACCTTTGGCAAAAAGCCGGTTCCCGTTCGCAGCGGCGGAAGCATACCCATCATCTCAACCTTTGAGCGCGTTCTCGGAATCAAATCCATTCTTATGGGTTTCGGGCTCGAATCGGATGCAATCCATTCACCCAACGAAAACTACCCGCTGTTCAACTTCTACAAGGGCATAGAAACAATTCCCTATTTCTTCAGGTATTTCAGCGAAGGAGAACTCGCATAAATCTGTCCCTTTACAACTGCTGCCATCCGGCAAACAGGTGCTTCGGCCCTGGTACCGGGTGGCAGTTTTTTTTGCTCCTTTGCGGGAAGAGCCGTATCCGGGAAAAGCCGGCTGCTCGCCCGTATTTGGAATGTTCAGGCAGATGGAAGGAATAATAACTTAGTATTTGGCGGCTTTACCTGTGCTTATTGCGCTTTTTCCGGTAATTCGGATGATGTAAATTCCGGGTCTCAATGCAGAAAGGGAAACAGATGCTGAATTCCCTTCAATAATTGCAGAAGCGGCAAGTTGTCCCGTCAGGAAGAAGACGTCGGCAATAGCGGTTCCCCCTTCCGTTCGCTCTATGTGCAACCGGTCGCCGGAAAAAAAAGTTTTCATGCTGTTGACCGGCAGGGATACGGTTCCGGTCGGGAGCACCATAAAGCTTTCCTCCTCCGAGAATTCCGAACCCGCAAATGCCTGGTCGATTGCCTGAACGCTGAAATAATACGTACCCGGCTCCAGATGGCGGAAAATCATAAAATCATTCTGTCCGGCATTGCCGGGGGCTGTCACATAACGCCGGCCGCTGAACGGATCGGCCAGGGGGCTGACTACATTGGAGTTTCCCGGCTGGGTTCCCATCATCACGTTGTAAGTTATTGCCTCCTGAGGGGATTGGTTATCGGTACTTTTTGACCAGCTTATTACGGCATAATTGCCCGAAACATAGGTATAAATATTACCCGGAACCGAAGGCGGGGTATTGGGCTGAAACGGAGCGGAGCGCAGGTCGTTGCGGTAGAGCCAGGTAAGCGGTGACGCTGCAATGCCTGAGAGAACAAGATCCTGATCGCCGTCGTTGTCGAAATCGCCCCATGCCGAAGCTGCCCGTTCCACAAAACCAAGCCCGGCCTGAATCTCGCTGAACGAGCCGGCTCCGTTATTGGAATAAAGCCGGGTCGATGAATTGCCGCATCCGGCATTCTCGCCGGCCAGCATTACATCGAGATCGCCGTCGTTATCAAAATCAATCCAGTTAGCCGGCCCAAGAGCAGTGCCAATCAGTCCGGCATTGGCAAAACTGAAAGTCATGTCGCCGTTGTTGCGGTATACATACGAAACAGGCACAAGGGTAGCATCCTTACCCGTTATCAGAAGATCGAGATAGCCGTCGTTATCCGAATCGCCCCATCGGGCCATTCCGCCAACAGCGCCTTCAATCTGTGCATCCAAACGTTCAAATGTACCCTGATGATTGATGTAGATATAGGTTTCACCTACCGATCCTGCATCTCCCACCATTAGCAGGTCGGGGTCGCCGTCGTTATCAAAATCGCCCCAGTCAAGCGAAGGCGAGTTCATCCCCTGAAGACCGGAAGGTGTATGGGTAAAGGTGCCGTCGCCGTTGTTGAGGTACAGCCGTGTCAGCCAGTTACCCGAGATAACGAGATCGGGGTAGCCGTCGGAGTTAACATCGACCCAGGCCAGATCTCCGTTTGCTCCGGCATTGTATAATCCTGCCTGAACCTCGCTGAATGTGCCATTGCCGTTGTTCCGGTACAGCCGGGTAATATTACCGTCGTAATCCTGACCCGTCATAACCAGATCCATCCAGCCGTCAAGATCGTAATCGGCCGCAGCGGCAGAACAGTTGTACATTCCTGTGATTCCACCGCCGGCATAAATAAATGTGCCATTATCGTTCCTGTATATACCGGCAAATTCATTATACGATGCATCCTGACCTGATATAAACAGATCCAGATCGTTGTCGTTATCAAAATCAGCAAATACAACTGCACCGCGACTAATCCCCTGAAACAGGGTGAGATTTCCCGTAAACGGCTGAGCATGAATTGCAAACGAAATAAAGAATATTATAAAAAAGAGGACAGAACGTTTATTCATAGCCACAGTTGATTAAGGCGGTTAAATTACAAGAATCTGCTGAAATACATTCAGATTTTAACATACAACTTTCATCTGTAGATATTAAACCGAAAACTCCCGCCGTTACAGCAAAAAAAACAGGCTGCACACACCGCACAGCCTGTTATACTCTCTCTTCCGTTCTTATTGCCTGGTTTTGAATTCCGTCAGGCCGCTGTCGAGGAAGCTTAGGAAATTCTCCACATTCAGGTCGTAGGCTTTGGGAGGAACCAGCGTGTTTCCTTTGCTGTCGAGCAGGACGTAATATGGCTGTGCATTTACGTTGAAGCGGCTGATCTGGAAATCGGCGTATTTTTTCCCTATGGTCTTCTTAACCTTTCCGTCGTAAGTGGATGTGATCCATTCCGATTCGGGAAGCTGGGTTTTATCGTCCACGTAAAGTGCTACGATGATAAACTCCTCACGCAGTTTTTTCAGCACCCTTGGATCGGACCACACACGGGCTTCCATTTCGCGGCAGTTAACGCATCCGTGGCCTGTGAAGTCGATGAATACGGGCTTGTTCTGCCGGGCAGCACAGGCAAGACCCTGTTCGAAATCAAAATAACCTTCGAGACCGTGCGGCAGATGCAGGAGTTCGCCGTGCTTCGGCTTATCGCACAGCCCTGTGGGATTTTCTGAAGCAGCCCCGCCTCCTCCGGCACCGAACACCTGTACATTATCTCTTACGATCTTATTCAGATCAAAGTCGTGCGTCGCCTGCGGGGGCAGATAACCTGAGAGAGCCTGCAGAGGGGCGCCAAACATACCGGGAATCATGTAGAGAACAAACGTAAATGTAATGATGGCCATTGAAAGGCGCGGAACGCTGATGAACTTAAGGTCGCTGTCGTGTGAGAATTTAAGTTTGCCAAGCAGATAAAAGCCCATAAGGGTAAAGATAACAATCCAGAAAGCAAGATAAATTTCACGATCCAGGATACCCCAATGGTACGTTTGATCGGCGATGCTCAGGAACTTAAGTCCAAGTGCCAGCTCAATAAACCCGAGAACCACCTTCACCGAATTAAGCCATCCGCCCGATTTGGGCATATTGTTGAGCCATCGGGGGAAGAAAGCAAACAGAGTAAACGGTAAGGCAAAAGCAAGAGAAAATCCAAGCATCCCGATAATGGGTTCAAGTACCTGGCCGCTTGCCGATGCCACCAGAATGGCACCTACAATGGGGCCAGTACATGAGAAAGATACAAGCACCAGTGTAAAAGCCATAAAGAAAGAACCGATAACTCCTCCGCGGTCGGCCTGGGAGTCGGATTTATTAATAAGCCAGCTGGGCAGTGTAATTTCGAACATCCCCAGGAATGAGGCTGCAAAGAACATGAAAATAAGGAAGAACAAAATATTGGGCAGCCAGTGTGTGCTCAGGAAGTTGGCAAAATTCGCACCAAGGGTAATGGCCACTACTGTTCCGATAACGGTATATATAAGTATGATGGAGACCCCGTAAGTGAGTGCCTGGAATTTGGCTTTAACTTTATCCTTCTCCTTCAGAAAGAACGTTACCGTCATGGGAATCATGGGAAACACACATGGCGTAAGAATGGCTGCAAGTCCGGCAATGAATGAGAAAAAGAACAAAGTCCAGAGCGAGGAATGCTCTTCCAGACCACCGGCATCGGCAGATTTTATTTCGCCGGAATCGGCCTTAAGGGAATCGGCCTCAGCACCGGCTGCCACAACTGCGGCAGCAGTGTCGGCAGAAATATCCGCGGCGACGGCAAGGGCTGTCACTTCCTGTTCCGGCTGTTTTGCGACATCCGGATTACCCTTTACGCTGAATTCAAAATCAACCTCATCGGGAGGCAGGCAACGACTGTCGTCGCAGCACATAAACTCCAGAACTCCCCTAATTTTAAAATCTCTGTCGGAAAGAATTTTAATATCCTGTGTAAAGACAGCCTTATCGGCAAAATACTTCACCACCATATCAAAATTCTTGTCAAATTCTTCTTTGGGCTTGGGCTCCTTCACTTTGCCGATCAGTTTATATTGCGGCCCGGGTTCGAAGGTGAATGTTGTAGGCACCGGGCCGTCGGGCGGAATATCCTGAGAGTAAAGGTGCCACGTCGGATCTATGGTGGCTGTAAATATCAGTTGAGCTTCATTGTTGCTGATCTGCTTCGTACTGAAACTCCATTTCACCGGTTTCAGCACCTGTGCGTTGACAAATGCGGAAATTCCGGTTAAAAGCAACAGAAGCAGGAGCGATTTCTGAAATTTTTTCATCGGGTAATTATTGGTTAAAGCTTTTTATTAATCAAGTACTTCGATCCGCAGCACCGTTTCGGTTGCGGGATCAACCCGGAAGCGGTTTCCGATACGGTGACCGATCAGCCAGGCAATTTCATTGCCTGAGATTAGCAGCCAGACATTTTCTTTTTCAACGATAGAGAATTTATTGTCGATAAAGTAATCGCTGAGCTTTTTGTTATTGCTCATGCCGTACGGAACAAACGTATCGCCTTCCTTCCATTTCCTCAGTCGTAAAGGCCAGGTAATTTTTGATGCATCGAGCATGGCAATGGCTCCGCTTCGGCTTATCACCAGTTCGTCGTCGTTGGGAATCAGCGACAGCCTGAGTTGAACGGGTTTTTTGATTTCTCCGGTACCCTCCTCTATCAGCACCTCCCCGGCAGGCTGCATTCCGGCAGGTCCCAGGTCGGTGAGAATAAGCAATTCCCGGTCTTTTATCAAACGGTGCGTTGGAGAAAAGTACAGTTTGCCGGGCGATTCCTGCAGTCCCTTCAATATTTCGTCGGTTACGCTGCGGTTAAAGCCAAAGGGCTGAAGAAGTTCAAAAAGATAGACTCCGGCGGGGTTGAGTTTTAACAATTCATTGATTTTAAATGAAATGCCCTCGCTACTTTCAATCACAACCTTATCGCGCACAACGGACAGATGGTTATCGAGCATCAGCTCCGTTTCGCGCATTCGATCGATGGTAAAGGTGATGGTTTTCCGGAATTCAGGATTTATTTCACCAAGGAGAGGCATAAGGTCGTGCCTTATTTTGTTGCGCACGTACTTGGAAGAACGGTTTGAACTGTCTTCACGAAACCTGACAGCTTCATCTCCGGCAAACTCTTCTATCTGACGCCTGAATGCAAACATCATGGGATGAACGATATTGCGCCGGTTGGCCAGAATGCCGTGCAAGCCGCTGATACCCGTCCCGCGAAGGATATTGATAAAGAAAGTTTCGATCTGATCGTCGAGGTGATGTGCCGTTGCAACGGCCCGGAATCCCTCACCGGAAATTAGTTCGTCGAACCATTCATAGCGAAGGGTTCGGGCAGCCATTTGTACCGAGATTTTATTAAACCCGGCATATTCTCTCGTTTTGAAGTGTTTAACAAAAAATTTAACCCCATAGCTTTCAGCCATGGAGGCTACAAAACGTTCGTCCTGGTTCGATTCGGCACCCCGGAGTCCGAAGTTGCAGTGGGCAATGGCAAAATTGTAACCAGCCCGGTGAAACAGCTCAGCCATAACCATGGAATCAACTCCGCCACTTACAGCCAGAAGCACCGGATCGTCGTCACCAAAAAGGTGAAACTGCGATATGTATTGTTTGAATTGCAAAAGCATCCCGCAAAATTAAAATAAAGAATGAGATTTTAAATATTTTTCAATAGTCAGTCCCGCCGGCTTAGTCTCTCATTCACACAGTAATTTGCAAAATTAAGCAATTTATAAATCGCTTAAATATCACCTGTGAAAGAAATTTCCGCTGCGATCACAATAGTGTCATAAAATATTACCTGATGCCCGGTTGCCGGTATTAACTTCATCCGCTCTTCAATCATTGACATGTATGCATTTAAAAAAAAAGCAGACACCGGCATAAACCGGACCGGCAAATTTACGGATTGACATGTAAAAAAACCTTCGTTCCTTTAAATATAGACTTTTCCCCATGTATAAATCTTCAATTCTTTCATTTTGAATCATTTTACAAATTTTTCTTCACTTAGTAGTACATTTTATCAATTTCTTCTTAAATTTGGTAGGCACTAACACTTATCGTCATGAAAAAGCCGGCACTTATCCCAATCTTTGTTGCAGGGCTTTTGCTTTCTGCAAGCAGTTGTTTTGCACAATTCTTTAAAATTGATACGATCTTTTACAGCCCCTCGCTGAAAGAATACCGGAAAGCAAGCATATACCTTCCGCACAATTATTATCAGGAACACGACTGCTATTACCCTGCGGCATATTTCCTGCACGGTTGGGGTGGAAATCAAAATGCACTGGATGACAAGCAGATGCTAATGAGTATTTTGCTCAACAGCGGCCAGATTGATCCCATGATTATCGTATGTGCCGACAACTCATGCCAGCCCTTTGGAACGGGGGTTTACGTCAACTCGGTAATCACCGGAAATTTTGAAGATTTTACCATCGACGACCTTATCCCATTTGTTGATGAAAACTTCCGGACGATACCGGAAAAGAATGCCAGAGCCTTGTTTGGTCATTCGCTGGGAGCTTACGGTGCATTCAGGCTGGGGATACTATACAAGGATATGTTCCGGGTGATCTCAGCGCATGCGGCACCGGCAAATTACGATCTCTGGATGCCGGCGGTCCGAACCATGCTGATGTTTGAAAACGAAGGCCCTCCCTATTATTATGATTTTTACGACAACACGGGATTGAACGAGAATCAGACTGCGGGGTTCTCCAATTTCTTTACCAAGGTCATGTTTCTTGCTTCCAGCGGATTTTCTCCCGACCCAAATTCGTCTCAAACCTATATTAACCCTCCAATCGTTCAGTACCCGTTCAATCAATACTGCCAGCTTATCGATTCCGTTTACGATAAATGGCATAATTTCAATATCCCTCTCCTGATTTCCACCCTTTCTCCTTCCGATAGTCTGAGCATTATATACGGCTGCGGCCTGTACGATGAAACACTCGCCTATTTTCCAAACTTTGCCCTGCAGGACACCCTTACTAAATACGGCATATCGTATAAATTTGTCTCCCATAAGGCAAATCATCAGATGCCCGACTCCTATTTTACCGAATCTCTGATGTTTATCGATTCCTTACTGACCGATTACAGCATCTATACCCATACCCAACACACAGGCACTTCCGGACAGTTTGTCGAAACCTACCCCAATCCGTTTGGCAACAAGCTCAACGTCAATCTTAACCTCCGTGAGCAGACCTCCATATGCCTAAGCCTGCACGATATAACGGGCAAACAGGAGATAGAACTGTTTGAAGGGATGACCGATGGCTTTACGCAAAAAATGTCGTTCGACACACGACACCTTGAACCGGGAATATATCTTCTGAAACTTCAGACACCGAATCACAGTGAAACCCTGAAGCTGATTCACGGACTGTAAATCAGAAAATGTTCAAAGGACCCATAACTCTTATGGATAGCTGCAACCGGCTGAGGCGGCACGAAACATGAATTTTCGGTGCAGACGAAAACCTGCAGTTATCGGCATCATTAACTGCTTAAAAAAAGTATTTACGACAAGGCCTTAGGAGGAATACCATATCGCCAGATTGGCGCGGTTCAGATCATTCACCGGATTTTTCGCTGCCGGAGTATACAGAAACCTTATGGTATCTTCGTAACGTTCGCCAATCTTGCCTCTGACCATTTTCATCGTTGAGTTGATCATCAGATTTTTTTCGGTGAACGGTTCGGGAAGAATGGCAAACGCAGCAGGCAGCCACCGTTCGGGAAACATTCCGGAATATTTCCCATGCTTATAATATGCATTGATTTCGTGGCGTATCAATTTAATGCCTGCTTCAATGCCTTCGGGCGTTCCCGGCTCTGCACCGTGCTTGCTGATCTGCCGGTTCAGTTCCACCGTATTGGGAACAATAAGTCCGATGGTATAAGGATCCTGGTTATTGTGAAGCATGCACTGATCGATCAGCTTTGAGTTTTCGACAATTGCCTCCTCTATGCCTTCCGGACTGTATTTTTCGCCGTCACTGGCAATCAGAAGGCTTTTAAAACGCCCTTTAACCACCAAAAAACCGTCTTCATCCATGTAGCCAAGGTCTCCGGTATACAGCCAGCCGTCTTTTATGGCTTCTGCGGTAGCTTCCGGATTTTTCCAGTATCCCTTCATTACATTTCCGCCCTTGATTACGATTTCACCAGCCTGACCCTCGGGCAATTCATTTCCTTCCGTATCACAGATTTTCAGATCCATGTGCTTTACCAGCCTGCCGGAAGTACCGATCTTGATACTGGACAGAGAATTGGATGATATTACGGGTGAAGCTTCCGATAATCCGTAGCCCTGGCAAACGGGAATTCCGATTGCCAGAAAAAAACGCTGAAGCTCAATGTCAAGCAGTGCACCACCGCCGATAAAAAACGCGAGATTCCCGCCAAAACCCTCCCGGACTTTTGCGAACAGTATGTTATCAAAAAATTTAACAAACGGACTGAGAACAAACCGCCACCCCCTGCCTTTGTTGTAACCGAGCCCGTTATAGGCATAAGCGGTTTTCAATCCCAATTTAAACAGGCTTGAAGCAACTTTCCCTTTTGCTGCAATTGCCGATTCAATGCTCTTCCGAAAGTTCTTTGAAATGGCCGGAACACTCATCAGCAGATCGGGTTTCAGCTCTTTGATATTGACGGGAATGTTTTTCAGCGTTTCATGCGCATTTTTACCCGTTTGCAGCGATCCAACGCCGGCACCTTTTGCCATGAAGCAATAGAGGCATGCAGTATGGGCAAAACAATGGTCCCATGGTAAAAACGCCAGGGTCTTATACCAGTCGGGTATATCCATAAGGGTGAGGGATTGCTTTACGTTGCAAATGTAATTTCCGTGCGTAAGCATAATACCTTTGGGCACCGAAGTGGTCCCCGAAGTATAAGTGATATTGGCAAGCGTTTCAGGCCCTACCGTTTTCATGACCTCCTGAAGCTTACCGGGATTTTCACTCAGAAACTGCTTTCCGGCTTCCGCAACACCTTTATATGTATATTCATATCCATCACCGGTTTCCGGAGCTTCATCCAATAGGATCACCTTTTCAAGATTGGGAAGCCGGCTTCGAACCTCCTTGATTTTTGCCAGTTGACCAATGGATACAAGTGCCATTCTTGCTTCACTGTGACTTAATCTGAATTCAACTTCGGCTGGGGAAAGCTTTATCGAAAGCGGCACACTGCAGCAACCAGCTGACAGGATACCAAGTTCACCGATAATCCAGCTGTTTTTGCCTTCCGATAAAATGGCGATGCGATCGCCGGGCTTTACACCCAGACTGAGCAGGCCGGCACCAAAGGCATAGACCTGTTCACGGGTCCCGGCATACGAGGTCTTTGTCCATTCATCTCCGCGTTTTTCATACAAATATGTGTTCCCGGGAAATCGGTCAGCAGCCGTTTCAAGCAAGTCAAGAAGTGTATCCATAAAACCAGTTTTTAATGCCTTTGTCGTATCAGACCATCCCGGAGCACCGGAATAATCCGGCATATAAATGCCGGTAAGTATTTGCTTAAATTTGAGATGAAAAGTAAGAAATATATTGATCGGCAAAAAAAATATTTACCGGTTCTAGGGCTTCAGATTAAAATCCATCCTAAGACACATGAAACGGGTCGCTGAAAATTACCGCAACCTTTTCACAGGGCATTACCTCATCATGCGGAACGCTGAAAATTTCCCTTTTGCAGCAACATTCTGAAAGCTCAGGCACATTATTTGATAAAAAAGCCCTGCAACCAATATAATTCCGCATCCACATGAAACGCAAACCACTCAGGCGATTAACATTGCTCATGCTAACGATCTTTTCGCTTACTTCCTGTGTTCTTGATGATGATCTTGATCCGTATGAAGGAGATCCACGGGATAAATTTACCGGATCCTGGAGGGTCACCGAAACCAGTGGTTACAAATCGACCGAGGGAATCAGCTATACGATAACCATCAGCTATGACCCTGCCAATTCATCACAAGTGCTGATCCGTAATTTCGGAAATGCCGGAAATGCTTATTCTGCTTTCGGAATCGCAACAACCGGAAGGATTACAGTACCCCTGCAGGAGATAGCCAGTGGCTTTATGATCAGCGGAGGCGGCTCTTCATCCGGGAATACGGGTATGAGCTGGAATTACACCATTACCGCCGGCGGCGACGAACGAACCTATCAGGCAACAGCGGTAAAACAATAACCGGTTGCCGGTAAAAAATCCGGATAAAATCCGGGGGATTCTGTGACGGCCTTTTTAATTTATTGAAGTTCCGTTAGTTTTATTTTCGCAGAAGCTCACGACCAGCAGCGGTTGTATCAACCCGGTCCTCAGGAGTAAGATTTACACTGTCTTTTTCTCTGGTTAGCCTCTGTATCACCTCATCGAGCATTTGCTGGTAATCTTCAAGATTTTTCTGATAATACTCCAGGCTGGTGCGAAATCGTACGGGGGAATAACCGTAACTGGCATAGAGTGAGTCGTAGGAACGTTGCGACAACTTCTTGATGCTGTCGGCCGATACACGGCTTTGTCTGTAACGCAAAGCAGCTTCGGCGACTTCCATTTCTGTCATCAGCCGAATCATTTCGGCTCTTGGAATCACGTCCGGTGATTCCGTG
>JALHHH010000026.1 GCA_022837485.1 Bacteroidales bacterium | reverse complement strand
TTAATGCCCACTAGTGAAAAATTATAATGAAATATACCCGTGAATCACGGTATACTTCCATCCCCGAAAGGGAAAACAAAAATAACAAAACACAGCGCGGAGGATAAATTATATAAATTTGCCGGAAAGGAATTCCACCCGGGGGGCTGTAATTTGAACGAAAACTACCGGGAACTGAATGCATAAACGGCTCAATCAGTATATGCCGATGGATAGAAAGAAAGTGTTTGTTTCCGGCTGTTACGACATGTTGCATTCGGGTCATGTAACCTTTTTTGAGGAGGCGGCAACGCATGGTGATCTTTACGTGGGACTTGGTTCCGACAAGACCGTTTACGACCTCAAAGGGCGGAAAACTGTGAATTCGGAGCAGGAGCGGCTGTATATGGTTCGGGCACTGAAGTCGGTGAAAGAGGCCTGGATAAACTCAGGCTCGGGTTTGCTGGATTTCCGGGAGGATATGGAGCGGCTGAAACCAGATATTCTTTTTGTAAACGAAGACGGTCATACGCCGGAAAAAGCCAGACTATGCCTGGAACTTGGCGTTGAATACCTTATCAGCAGGCGCATTCCGCACGGCAATCTGCCTGCCCGCAGCACTACTGCACTACGCAACGAATGCCGGATCCCCTACCGCATCGATCTTGCCGGCGGATGGCTCGATCAGCCCTATGTTTCGGAGCATTACCCGGGTGCAGTCGTCACCATATCGATAGAACCCGATTACGATTTCAACGACCGCAGCGGCATGTCGACAAGCACCCGACGCAAAGCCATAGAACTGTGGCAGACCGACATCCCGGAAGGGGATCGCGAGAAGCTGGCGAAGATACTTTTTGCATACGAGAATCCGCCCGGATCCGACTACATCAGCGGATCTCAGGATTCGCTCGGCATAGTGATGCCGGGACTCAATTACCTGTGGTACGACCGGGGCAACTACTGGCCTTCGCGCATCGAAGCGCACAACGACAACGAAATCCTGTGCTGGCTGGAAAGCAGAATATCGCTTCTGGCTCTGCATCCAAGGCAGAGCGGATATCATGCAACGCAAAACACCGACATCACCCCCCTTAAGGCCGGAGAATTATCGCAAGCTGCTGACCGGCTGCGCGATGCTGTGCTGAAAATGGATGCCTCAGCTTTCGGAAAAGCAATGACAGCATCGTTTAAAGCTCAGATTGCCATGTTTCCCAACATGGTGAACGAAGTTGTAGAAGAAGCCGTTGCTTCCATACCTTCCCATGTTCTGGGATACAAACTCTGCGGAGCCGGAGGAGGCGGATATCTGGTCCTGTTTTCGGAAGAGCCCGTTAAAAATACCCTGAAAATCAGAATCAGACGATAGTCCGGATGCGAATACCGAGGTCAGCGGACGATATAAAATTTGTTTTTCGCGACAAGCAGATCTGCTGCAAGGCATGAGTGAACCGGAATGACGGCAATGCAGTCGCCCGGTTTCAGGTTTTTGGCCCAGGGACTATTTGTTTGCAGAATACCATGTTCCTGAGAAAGCGAAGTAAGATAATCGTGTCCCTGTGCATTTTCCCATTTCCCGTTGATAAAGGGAACCGCAAGGCCAAATACGGTTTCCTCGCCCTTAATTTGCAGCGACTCTTTCGACAGATGCACGGCACCTCCCAGAATCAGGGCCTCGTTACGATGCGGATAGACCGAAATAACGGGACAAATAACTGCTGCAGCGATCCGATGAAAAGTACAGCTCCCGAGCATCCATTGCATGAGGTCGTAGTATACAAAGTTTCCCGGACGTATTTCATCCACATCCTGAAACTCATTAGCAATGCTGCAGGAAGGAGTATCGCCGGCGGATGCGATAATTTCAGGAAAGGCATCCAGGTATCTGGCTTTCATGCCGGCAAGAGCCTGTGTACTATTAAGGTGAATTTTTAGTACCTGTTCCGGATCTTTGGCACGATAGGTATGTCCGGCATGGGTCAGAAATCCTTTAAAGCGGAGCGGGCTTTCTTTTGCCGCATCAAGAATACAGCTAATTGCTGCATCGTCACCGGGAAGAATTCCGGCCCGGTGATATCCGGTATCTGCTTTTATGAAAAATCCGGTTGTGTTCCGCACAGCTGAAGCGGCAGCGGCGGCTTGTACGGGATTGTCGAATAGCAGATTAAGGTTAATGTTATCTGCCAGGGCAGCCACGGCTTCCGATTCGTGCGGATTATGCGGAAAGGCGATGGTGATATCGTTCCACCCGGCACCGGCAAAGCGTTGTGCCATTTCAACGGAAGATACGGTTATTGCCGTAACTCCTTCGCTGCGGAACCACTCCCCTGCTTCAACGGATTGATGCGTTTTGAAATGCGGGCGGAAAAGCAATCCGTTGGCTTTGGCCTTTTCGGCCATCCGGAGGATGTTATTCCCGGCTTTCAGCTCATCTGCCACGAAGGTTGGGGTGAAATAGTTCATAAATGGAATTTTGCTATGCATCCCGCTAAGGAAGGGCTTCGAACTGCGAAATTATGAAATTTGATAAATTGGCTTTTCGGATTTGGACTTCAGGTGCTAATTCTCCTTTTTCTGCTTCTCATTCCACAACCATTCTGCATCCAGTTTCAGCATTTCTTCGTACGGGATACCCCGGCTGACAGCCTTCTCCTGTATAAACTTCCGGTAATCCGGACTGGAATCCATGCTTTTCATGATTTCAGCGATGGCGGCTTCTTTCTCCCTGAGGGCTTCGGATGACTGCAGGTTTCCACCGCCTGCGAACAGATCATATACATTATCGATAAAGCCAAAGGTATACCGGAACAGATTTGCTTCGGTTGCCATGATGATTATGACATCGGCTTCTCCGAGTTCGGAACCAAGGTCAAGATCCTGCACCCGCTTCGGACCCGGCCAGCCGGGATTGTGAACCTGCTGGTTATAATACCAGAAATTATCGTCTCCGAAGATGCGGCTTGAGAGTCCGGTACCGTACAAATTCCAGTGATAGCTGTCGGCAACAACGATGGCGTTCGGCTTCACCTTACCTTCCTCGGGACTGAAGCGGAATTTCGGGTAAGCCATAGGGTAATGCGGAATTTTGAACAGGAGGTTCATGCCTTCGGCGATATCGTAATCCGGATTACGCAGGGTATCGGGCAGGTCGAAGCCATCCCACCAGAAATCGACCATATCTATGTTTCGGACCTGCTCCAGCCGGTTGATGATTGAATCGAGGGCAAGTCCGACGCCGTATGCACTCCAGTGGATGCCGCATTGCGGGTACAACGGGAAGGTTACGGTATCCTTCATCGCTATAAACCAGCTGTTGAAATCGAGCAATGGCAGGTTAAGCTTCTCAAATTCCGATTTAATTGCCCGGTAGTTTGTATTCTCTCCTTCGGCTTGTTCGTAATATTTCGACGGAATGTACTCAGGGAAGAAAGAGGCCTTTCCGGGAGCCAGTACGAAGAGCAGAGTCTTACCTGCGGCTTTCAGTCTTTCATCCACATAAGCCGACTTTCGGGCCAGTTCCCGGATGGTTTCATCGCCGGCGAAGTCCCAGCCACGGTAAGCTTTAATGTAGTTGATTTCGAAAAGGTATCCGTGTTTACCGATTACTACTCCTGCAGCCTGGGCCGTATCGAAAACCGAATATGCGATCTGGTTGTTGACGCGCACGAGCAGAGGCCGGAATCCTATGGTATGTTCGAAATAGTTGTTGTAGGCATCCTGAAAAGTTCCGTTAAAAACCGACTCCCAGCTTGCGGAGGGTTTTGCAGGCACATCAAAAGAGCCTTTGAGCGGTTTCACCGTAAAAACCGGAACGGCCCGCTGCAGCAGCGGAAGCCCGGTCATTATCATCAGCAGGCCGAAAAGGATATGTTTCAGCTTTACCATTTCAAAACCTGAAGTAAATAAAGGGATTAAAACCGGATGATGTAATAGCAGCGAGGCTGACGATAAAAAGAATTATGGATACGAATGCCATCACCAGCATGGTATTGAACGTTTTCTTTTTCGAAAAAAGCTTAACCTGCCATTTTTCGATGCTTCCGAATGCCCCCCAGAAGCCGAAGAATGCACCTATGGCGAGGATCATCCATACTTTACGGCTGACGAAGTACATGGTTCCGGCATCGAAGCTGAACATCTTTCCAATAAAGGCTACTGCATATCCAAGGCTGTCGGCCCGGAAGAGCACCCATCCCACGAGTGTAATAATAAAGGTGATAAGGATGGATGGATATTTCCCGATGATTTTGTAGAATTTGAGTAGAAACAGCCGGTCGAGTATCAGAAAAAGTCCGTGAAATGCGCCCCAGACCACGAAGTTCCAGGCAGCACCGTGCCAGAAACCCGAGATCAGAAAAACAAGCCACAGGTTGAAATAGAGACGGTAGATTGAAACCCTGTTGCCTCCGAGCGGGATGTACAGATAATCGCGCATCCAGCGGCCGAGGGTCATATGCCAGCGTCTCCAGAATTCGGTGATATTTTGCGAGATGTAGGGATTATTGAAATTCTCGGGGAAGTCGAAACCGATCATACGCCCCAGTCCTATGGCCATATCGGAATAACCGGCGAAATCGTAATAAATCTGAAAGGCATACGCGATCACACCCATCCAGGCGGTCGCCGTGCTCAATCCGGCGGGATCCATGGCAAAAACAGAATCGGCATATTCGCCCAGTACATTGGCAATCAGCACCTTCTTACCTAGTCCGAGTGCAAAACGAAAGAAACCGGTAATCCGGTTATCGACGTTGTCGTTGGCACGACGGTCTACCAGCTGATCGGCAATTTCATTGAAGCGAACAATAGGACCTGCGATAAGCTGGGGGAACATCAGAATATACAGGGCAAAATCGCTGATGCGCTTCAGGGGGACGTGCACTTTGCGATACACGTCCACCGCATAGGTCATCTTCTGAAAGCTGAAAAAAGAAATTCCGATGGGCAGAGCAATACGGGTCAATTCCATCGCTTTTCCACCCATACTTTCGATCAGAAGATTGACATTGTCAACAAAAAAATTGGCGTATTTAAAATATAGTAAAAGTCCGATATTCAATGCAATGGAGAATGCTACCCACAGCTTTTTAGTTCTGCCTTTTGATGTATGCATCACCTTAACCGCATAAAAATCGGCTATTATGGATGCGACAACAATAAAGATAAAGGTAGGGGCTCCCCAGGCGTAAAAGAATACACTTGCCGCAAGGGCAACTAAATTCTTGTACTTTACATCTGCAAAGTAATAGAACAGAAGAAAAACCGGGAGGAAATAAAGTAGGAACAGGCTACTGCTGAAGACCATCGTTCATGTTTTAATGAATGTCATCACTGGACTTTCCGGACGCAAATGTAAGGAAGTTGCATCAACATGAATAAGGTATTGACAGTTTAAATAGCATCTGCAGAGAAAAAGGTATACGCTATCGGGCCGATGTATCGTAGAGCCAGAGTGCATCTTTGAGAAGAGCATCTTCGAAAGGAATTCCAAACTCACGGGCTTTCTTTTCAATTCCGGCTTTTGCCATTTCATTTTCCAGAATGAACTGCTTATTTTGATTGACTTCCGGCCAGCGGTTGAATTTCAATAATCCGACTTTGCGGTTCGGCGAAATGCTTATCTCCTGAAAATCGCGGCGTATAAGCTCTGCCAGCGGATCGCTGTCATCGGCTTTTTTAAATCTGTCGTAATCAAAGATCATCACATACTCGGCTACCATAACCGGATAAAACCCGGACTTATTATTCACCATAGATACGTTTATGGAATTTCTGGCTCCCATAAACAGAAACGGGCGTTCCGCAGATTTCCAGTTTACGGCAAAAACTTCATTTACAGAGGGGCTGTTCAGATCGACCAGCTTCTTCTCCGTTCCCAGGTAATTCTCGAAATGGTACATCACCCAGTTATCGGAATAATTCGCTGTGTAAACCAGTGTATTATCGGGGATCTGATCTTCCATGGCAACTATTTCACGAATCATTTCATCCAGGTGGTGGTGTTCACTCATCTGGTAGTAGCGCAAACCGGCACTCATCAGATTAATCAGTACAACCAAACCCAGCGTAATTAGCCGATGTGTTTCCTGAATTGCGATCCAGACGATCAGCAGGAGAACCGCAGGAATTGCCATACGTACCGGCAAACTCATGTGGTTAGGCACGAAAAAGAATGCAGCAAAAAGCAAAACCGACGCAAACAGCCAGAAATTAAACCGGCCTTTTACAAAACCTTCGGGCATGTCGGGGTTACCGGTTTTTTTACTTCTGGTAATCAGGATCAGAATGACAGCAATTAAGAGTGAAATCATTATAACCCTTGAAAAATGATTTCCTGTTTCCTTAAAGAAAACAACAAGTAAGTCAAAATCAAGAAGGTATTGTATCCGGTTAAAGCCATCAACAGGAACGGGCGACCGGGCCGTATCGGGCATCATGCTGTAATAAAACCAGGTAAGAACTACACCCGGTAATACGGCAAGAGAATAATACACGACCCTCTTCAGAAATTTTACGAGTGCTCTTTTATTCCCGTCGATCCGTTCGCAAATAAAATTGTAAGACAGGTAAGTTGCCGAAAGCAGGAGTAAAATTCCAAAAACAACAACATGAGCGTAATACGTGAGGGTAAACAGAAGGGTCAGTATGATAAACGTAGCCGGCTTCCGGTTCCGGTCTTTCCGGATCAGGTATCCCAAAGAGAAAAACATAAATGCAACGGCAATGGAGTAATTGTAATATCCCAGCAGAAATAAGGTATGGAATGCAAAAGGAAAAATAACCAGCAATTTATAATCCGCCTTCCCTTTTATGGATACAACCAGATATCTGAAGCCGTAAAAGAATGCCATGAGATAGGATATCAGTAAAATTTTCTCTGCCATCCAGGCCGGCAAAATCAGATTGAGTACACCCAGAATATAATTACCAAGGCTGTTCCCGATTACCGGAGGATTGAACTGAAAAAACTGCCCGTAGAAATCGGATCCGGATAAAAGACCTGCAATGATATTGGAGGTAAGCAGATGCTGGGGGCCATCGAGAGATCCCACGTATTTAAACATACCGACTGGAATCAGATATATTATCGCAACAAGAAAAAAAACTCTTCTTTCGATAAGGGGGTTAGTCAGAATCTCTCTTTTTTTCATGTTAACAAGTTTTCAATGAGGTTTTTTGAAGTTCAGGAATATCTGGTTCAGGCTGACAGGAACCTCATAGTAATTAAAAAAGAAAAACTTCCGGTCAAGGGTTGGTACATTCATTTTATTGGCAGAAAACACAACCTGAAAGCCAATTTAACATATCATGACAATTAATGACCGGGATACTCTTTCGAATTCAAGTCATCTGCAATTCGGCTAAAGTAATATATTAAGTTGAAATAGATAAAATATTTGTGACTAATATAGGCCTGCTTCAGTATATCAGGTTTTCATCCCTGAATAAATATTCAAACATTCAGGGATTTACCCGGGCTGAGAAGTAAACGGTATTTGGAAAAAGAGTAATAGTGAAATTCTCTTCAAAACAATCAGCGGGTGTTTTTATCCAAAGCAAGATAAAAACCGGCTCACTTTTCTTCCGGCTTTTGGTACGTAACTACCGGTTTCGGATAAACACCTTCCCTGGCAGCATCGTAATCGGGATTTACCAGTAAATGATAATAGTGCGGCGAGGGTCTTAAGCGAAGAAAGGAGTCCCAATAGGATTCCCTGGTATTGGCAACGTAGTGAATGGCACCGGAATGAAACTGATACATCTGGAAAATGTTATGCGAGGCAAAAAGAAGGGCGATAACCAGGGCTAAAACTTTCAGAAATTTACTGCGTCCCCGGATCAGTTGCGTAAAGAATGCAGCAAGTGGAAACGCCAGCAGCCCGTAAACATCAACAAATGCGCGGTGCCCGAAGCTTCCGCCAAACCACCAGAGCCACCAGGAGGATACTAAAAATAAATGAATAAGAAATACTACCACTAAAGGCCAGAAAAGGCCGCGATTTGATTTCCACAGCCAGATAAAACCGCTCAAAGCCAGTATCATTACCGGAGTATAGAGCAGCCATCCTTTTCGGTAGCTGAATAAGACATTGAATATTTGCGGATTGCCAAAGAAAAACATGCCTTTATCCGCATACCCGTTAAAAAACCACTGTCCGCTGAACTGTTTCCAGTAAACTAACTGCGGTACCCAGCATAACACCGCAACAGCAATCAGAACAAGTATGTGACTATAATTCTTCAGAAACAGTTGCACTCTTTCTTTGATTGTTTTCAGGGAATCGATCCACCACAAAGGAAAAAGTATCAGCAGCAGGGCATTGGTGGGGCGAACCAGAGTTATGAGGGCAGCAATAAAACCAACCAGGGCAGCATGCCTGGCAGAAGGTGAGGAATAATACCTTTCGGATGCCCTTGCCAGCCATATAATCAGAAAGAAACTAAACGCATGGGTAAAGGCAGCCTGCCGGGTCGTGTAAAAAATGAGATTGGTCGCAAGTACAGTTGATAATAACACCAGTGCAACCGCTAAATCGGGGAAACGTCTGAGCAGCATTTTACGCAAAAGTATCAGGCCTGCCAGAGTATAAAACAAGGATGCAAATAAAAGTGCGGCCTTGTAAGGCCATGAAAATCCTGTAGCGGGCCGCCCGGTCAATTTCAGAAAATAGTGAACAGGAATCACAAAAGGGGCATACATCAGCGACATCCCCATGGTTGTCATGATTACTTTGTCCCCTCGGGGTGCCTGAACGGGCCAGAATTTATAGGTAAAATCATCCGGCTTTGTTTCAATAAAGCCTAACGAAAGATCATTGTATACCAACAATGCAGGCAGGAATGCATAATAGTGAATCACGTCCGATTCAATGATGCGATGTTCTTCCTTATAATCGCCCCGTTCAAAATCATGTAATACTATGGCGAGGACGGCCAGAAATATTGCTAAGCGGGAATACCTAAATTTTAAATTAAATGGAAATCTCATGCCTTTCTCCGTTTCAGCTACGCCAGTAAGAAATTCAAAACGATGCGTGGCGAAAATAAAAAAAAGTTGTTTCGAAACCCGATTTATTTCAGCATTCGGGTATACTCCTTAACCGCCCACTCTTCCAGTATCCATGCTGAATCTACATCTGTATCCGGATCATTCGTAAAAATCCGGTTCAGCAAAACGGTATCTGACCGGGCTTTTGATTTCAGTACATCCATCAGCTGGGAGGCACTCTTTTTAATACGCTCTCTTTTAGCCCTTTTCTCACCTTCGCTGATTTCCCAGTAAGGATAATACACTCCACTCAGTCCAGCCGTATGATCGGGCCACACCAATGCGTCGGTATATTCCTGAGTCAGTTTGGTTTTAAAGAATCCCTTGAAATATGCTTCCCGCGTCATTGAAGCATAGTGTATAAATCCATGGCGGTATTGCCAGTATTGAAACAGATTCAGCATTAACAGCAATCCGGCGACAGACAGAAACACACCCTTCAGCAGTGGTTTGCGTGACTTCAGAACTGCCTCAACCGTTGCGGCAATTGCCAGGGCGAAAAGTCCGTACGCATCAATATACGATCTGTTTCCGAAGCTTCCGCCAAACCACCAGCACCACCAGGAAGAATTGATCCAGGTAAAAAGTACAAGAACTACCAGCAGGGGCAGGAACAGCCCCAGCTTGCGTTTATACAAAAAGTAAAGTCCGGGCAGTGTCAGCGCCATCAGAGGAGTATACAGAAGCCATCCTTTCCTCCAGCTGAACCAGCTGCTGACAATCTGAGGATTCTCAAAAAAGAACCCTTCTCTTCCGTAGGAATAATAAAACCAGTTGCCGCTGGCATACTTCCAGAAAAGCAGTTGCGGGAGCCATACCAGAAGGACGCCTGCAGCAATAAGCAACGTTTGCCTGTAGTTAGTAAGAAATAGCCGCAACCGCGACCGGAACGTGAAACGGAAATCACCGGGCATCAGAAGAGCAATAACACCAAATACGATATTGTTGGGTCGTATAAGTATCAGTAAGCCAAGTATAATACCTATGGATATCGCTTTTATGTAACCTGGTTTGTTCACCCAGCGGTACGTTAGCTCAGAAAGTGCAAGCACGAGTGTAAAGTCAAAAACGTGCGGCATCGCCGGCTCATGCGTTACATACCAGAGAATATTCGTTCCAGCCCCAACCATTAACAGTGTGATGGCGGTTATCAGATCGCTGAAGTATCGCAGCAGAATTATTCTCAGCAGCCAGAGTCCGATAATAAAATATATCATCGATCCTACGGCCAGTGCGAACCTGTATGGCAGACCGTAAAAATCGGTTTCCGGTGCAGCCCATGAAACATAACCGTAATGTGCTGCCAGGAAAAAGGGGCTGTAAACGATTGCCATCCCCATCGACATTTTAGGGATGCGGTTTCCGGTTTCAGGGCTTCTTGCCAGGTATACCCGGGATCTGTCATATCCTGCAGCGTCGTAGAAACTGAATAAAGGGTCCCGATAAACGAAGGCGGCCGGCAGGTAGATATAATACTGATTAACATCATCCTGTATAATCCGGAAAGGTTTTTCGTATTCTCTGATTCTGAGGTTTACAACGATTATTCCTGCCGAAAGTATAAGAAATACTATAAAAGAAAGCGAATAACGGGATGAATTTAACCCCTTTTGCCTGAACAGTCCCGAAATTCTTTGACTCATAAAAATCAGGTTTGATTAAAAATCGCCCGGATTAAAGCGGTTCATATCTTTTTTCTGCGACTCTTCGTATTTTCTGCAATCAATCTCTACTGATAGCGGGGTTGCCGGTCGCTCAAAGTCGCCCTGTGAAACACTGAGCGTTGGATCGGCATAAATGCGTTTCATATAAAGAGCCCAGATAGGAAGCGCCATATTGGCCCCCTGACCAAGCGTTATGGTTCTGAAGCGTACACTCCTGTCCTCACCGCCTACCCATACGCCCGTTACCAGATCGGGTGTAAGACCCATAAACCAGCCGTCGGAATTATTCTGTGTTGTACCGGTTTTGCCTGCGATAGTGTTTGTAAGCCCGTACTTGTATCGCAAGCGCACGCCGGTACCGCTTTCCACCACACCCTTCATCAGTTCCAGCATTAGGAAAGCGGTCTCCTCGCTCATTGCCTCTTCCTGCCGGGGAATGAACCGCGCAAGCACATTCCCGTTTTTATCTTCAATTCTGGTAACAAACAAAGGTTCGATATAAACACCCTTTGCCGCGTAAGTGTTCATGGCTCCTACCATTTCGTAGAGGGTAAGATCCGGAGTTCCAAGCGAAATGGATGGCACGGGATCGATCGGGCTGACCACTCCCATTTTCCGGGCGATTTTAATAACTGCCAGGGGTGAATACCGCTTGATAAGAAACGCTGAAATCCAGTTGATGGAGTTAGCCAGAGCTTCCTTAAGCGTTACCATCTGACCTTTTTTATAATCGTTGGAATTTCTAGGTTCCCATTTTCCGCCCTCCGGCAGATCGATGCTGTATTGTATGTTGGCCACCTTGGTACAGGGAGAAAAATCGCCTTCCTGCATGGCTAGCGTATAAACGAAAGGTTTAAACGTGGAGCCGACCTGACGCTTGGCCATCTTTACGTGGTCATACTGGAAGTGGCTGTAGTTGATACCCCCTACATAGGCGCGTACAAACCCGGTCTGAGGTTCCACAGACATAAGTCCGGCCTGCAGGAAAAACTTGCAATAACGAATTGAATCCCAGGGAGTCATAACGGTGTCGCGCTCCCCTTTATAGGTGAAGACCTTCATCGGAACTTTCGTATGGAACGCCAGTTGTATTGAATCCTCGGGCATATCGGCAGCTTTCATGCGGCGGTATCTGTCCGAACGTTTCATCGAAGCTACCATAAGCTTATGGGCTTCTTCTTTTACCTGACTCCTTGGAAAGTCAAACGGTGCTTCTTCCCTGCCCTTCCAGTGTTTAAAAAATGCCGGCTGTATATCGTTGCCCATGTGTTCGGCCACCGCTTCCTCGGCATAGCGTTGCATGCGCGAATTGATGGTGGTATATATCCGAAGCCCGTCTTTATATAGGTTATATTTTGAGCCGTCGGGTTTAAGATTTTTTTCTATCCATCCGTAGATCGGGTTCATGGCCCACTGCATGGAATCCTCGGCATACATCTGCTTGTCGATGTAGTTCTTACGGCCTGGCTTTTTTGCCGACATTGCCATACGAAGATATTCTCTGAAATACGTTCCGGTGCCGGAAGTATGATCCTGCTGGCGGTATCTTGACATATCAAGCGGTATCTGCCGTATGGAGTCGTAAACCTGTTCGGTGATGTAATCGTACTTCTGCATCTGGTGCAGTACCACTTCCCTTCGTTTGATTGCCCTTTCGGGATTACGCACAGGGCTGTAAAAGGTGGGAGCCTTCAGCATACCGACCAGCATGGCCGATTCCTCAATGGTAAGCTCCAGCGGCTCCTTGTTGAAAAACGTTTTTGCCGCCGACTTCACACCAAACGAATTGGCACCGAAGTCAACGGTATTAAAATACATGGCAATAATCTCCTCTTTGGTATAATTGCGCTCCAGTTTTATAGCAGTGACCCACTCCTTGAGCTTGATAAAAACCGTTTCAAAAAAATTCCGGTTGGCTTTCCGGGGAAAAAGATTCTTTGCCAGCTGCTGGCTAAGCGTACTCCCGCCCCCCTTATTTGTACCCGTAAGCAGTCCGAACGTTACCCTGAAAAGCGCTTTCACGTCAACACCCGAGTGTTTTTCAAACCGGGCATCCTCTGTGGCGATAATGGCATTTATCAGGTTTGGTGAAAGCTCGGAATAGTTAATGTTTGAGCGGTTTTCGATGTAGTATTTACCAAGCAGTTCCTGATCTGCAGAAATGATTTCGGAAGCCAGGTTACTCTTGGGATTTTCAAGTTCTTCGAAAGAAGGCATAAAGCCCAGCCACCCCAGAGAAATGATGGTAAACAGCAATACCACAAATCCGAATACAATCCAGTAGGCCTTCCAAAACCTGGCGATCCATAATCCGGTTCCTGCCGTTCCGCTCTTTTGTTTCTTAGTCATTGCAATAAATAATTCGTTCTGTATTCCTGTCTCATCAAAAGTTTGAGCATCCGGTCCTTACTCCGGTATTTATTCCTTTTCCAGCCTGATACCGGCTTCCGAAATCCCGTGTAAAATGTCTTCACGCATTGCCTGATTCAGGCGTAAAACATATTCGCCCTTTCGGGGAAAGCGAATCTGAGTACGAATGGGAATACGGCTATCGCGATACTTCCCGCTTCCCCTTCCAAGCCAGGAACCGTCGCGTGCGGCCAGCATGCATTCAATGGTATCGCGCGACATTCCTCCGCCCGGATAGGTGGTGGTAAGAAAAAAGTAAATGTTGTTGTATTTGTAGGACGTGCTGTTTCTGACATTGATGAAGAAGCGGTATGTGCTCACCGTATCGTCGATATTTACATTAAAGGTCAGGGCTTCATCCATTGGCCAGGCGTCGCCGGGAAGGCTCAGATTCTCATCGAAATGCTTGCTGCTGTCGCAGGAAGCAAGAAAAAAAATCGCAAACACTACAGCAAGCAAATTTCGGATCACAACCATACTATTCATCATCAAAAAACTATTGTCAAAAAAAATCAAAAAAACGCACCCGGTTTTTCTCAGCGGGCATCCACCGGAGCAGGCCGGCCTTATGTAAACGCATCCCTGCACCCCTGCATTATAATTGCCAGTAAAAAGAGCATCCGATTTCCGGCAGTTTCAAACGAAAACATCCGGAATTTCGGCACTGAATTAACGGTTTACGGTTTCCCTAACCGAACATTACTTATCAAATCTACGCAGGTCCTCCTGTCCGACAACGTTTTCAAAATCAATCTTTTTCTCTACCTTCCTGGCATAATTCTCCAGTTTGTCGATGGGCGTACCTTTGCCATTCATGGCTATAATTTCCCTGACCTGTTCCACCGGTATCGCCATCAGGTTATTGGGATCCGATTTATAGGCATACCACATTACACCAGCGAACACGTCTATTTTCTGGGCGAAGGCATCGCCTTTGCGCGTATTCAGAATAGTATCGTCGGGCGGAAAATTCTTCAGTGCCTCGGCATAGCTCGAAAATTCATAATTAAGGCAGCATTTAAGCTTACCGCATTGTCCGGCCAGTTTCTGGGGATTCAGCGAAAGCTGCTGAATCCTGGCGGCATTGGTACTTACGGTATGGAAACTGTTCAGCCATGTAGAGCAGCAAAGTTCTCTGCCACAGGTTCCTATGCCGCCAAGACGGGCAGCCTCCTGTCGGGCTCCGATCTGCCTCATCTCTATCCTGACTTTAAACTCATCGGCCAGAATTTTGATCAGCTCCCTGAAGTCAACACGCTCGTCGGCCGTATAATAAAAAATGGCTTTCGTATCGTCGCCCTGATACTCCACGTCGTTGACCTTCATCTTAAGATTCAGTCCGGAAGCAATTTCTCGGGTACGGAACATCGTCCGGTCTTCCTTCTCCACTGCAGTAATCCATTTTTCAATATCGCTGAGGCGTGCCTTGCGGTATACTTTCCGGATCTCATCTTTTGCCGGGTCAACCGACCGCTTCTTCATCTGAAGCCTGACTATTTCCCCGGCAAGGGTTACAATACCGATGTCGTGCCCGGGATTGGCTTCCACAGCTACTATATCCCCGGTGTGAAGATCGGTTTCACAGGCTATCCGGAAAAAATCCTTGCGATTATTCTTGAACCGCACCTCAATGCAGTCGAACGGTTTATTTCCTTCCGGGAGGGGTACAAAATCAAGCCAGTCGAAAACATCCAGTTTACAGAATCCGCTCCTGTACAGGTTGTCGTTTTTATGGATAAGGCTCGGCTGGTGGCAACAGCCGCGTGTGCTGAAGTGATTTTTTTCGGGTGATATATTTTCTGTTTCTTCCATTGGATCAGTTTTTCATGAAATCGCCCCTGCAAGAACCGGGCGATGAGATATATAGCTTTCAACCGCAACGGATTGAACTTTGATCGCAAATTTACAATAAAAGGCGGACAGAAGATACAATGATTTATCGCAGCACATTACAATATCCCCGCATGGTATGCAACCGTGACATCTTAAACCGGGTCAACATCCACCGTTACCCTGATGCTTTTGAATCCCTGCAATTCACCAAATTTCGCAATCAGGTTCCTGAGTTCCAGTTTCTGCTGTTTCCCGTGCTGTCCTTTACCAATTTTCAAAATAAAATTCTTAATGAATAAATTCCTGATCCTGGAAACGATGGGATATTCCGGACCCAGCATCTGTTTTCCGAACACGGGTTTAAGCATTCCGGCAAGCACGGCAGCACCGGTATTCAGCACTTCCTGATTACGGTGCCGTAAGCTTATCTCTACCAAACGGTTGTAAGGAGGATACTGGTAGCGGTACCTGTCCGACAATTGTTGCTGAAACATCGAGTTGTAGTCGTCGTTTACAACCCATTTCAGAAGCGGATGTTCCGGATTTCCGGTTTGAATGATTACCGTTCCGCGTTTATTCTTTCGTCCCGCCCTGCCACTTACCTGAGCCATAAGTTGGTAGCTGCGCTCTATGGATCTGAAATCGGGATAACTCATCATACCGTCGGCATTCAGCACGCCAACCAGACTTACATTATCAAAGTCGAGACCCTTTGTTACCATCTGAGTCCCCACCAGTATGTTGGTTTTGCCGGTTTCAAAATCTCCGATTATTCGCTGGTATGCATTTTTCGTCCGGGTTGTATCCAGATCCATTCGAGCAATTATCGCCTCAGGGAACAGTATAGCAAGTTCTTCTTCAACTTTTTCCGTTCCGAAGCCTCTCATTACCAAAGCCGGACTCTGGCATTCGGGGCAGGTAGAAGGAACCGGAATGCTGTACCCGCAATAATGGCACTTAAGCATGTTTATATGCTTGTGATAGGTCAGGGTAACATCGCAGTTTATGCATCCCGGACTTTGATGACAGGTGTCGCATTCAAGCCGAAGCGAAAAACCGCGGCGATTCTGAAACAATATTATCTGGGTGCCTGCATCCAGCGATTCTTTAACGGCCTGCAGCAATTGCGGGGAGAAGTGCGACTTCATGCGTTTCATGCGTGCCTCTTCCCGTATGTTTACGGTCCGGATTTCGGGCATTTCAATGTTGCCATACCTTTCGCCGAGCTCAACCAGGCCATATTTGCCGCTGGTGGCATTATAAAAACTCTCGAGAGAGGGGGTGGCCGAACCGAGCAACACAGGGCAGTTATGCAGCGTACCCATCATTGTAGCTGCGTCACGGGCATTGTAGCGCGGTGCCGGATCCGCCTGCTTGTAGGAAGTATCGTGCTCCTCATCTACGATAATCAGCCCCAGATTATGGAATGGAAGAAACAAAGCCGAACGTGCACCCAGAATCACCCGATAGGGCTGGTGGTCGCGGCTTCCCGCAAGGGGAATATTGGCCTTATTCCAGATTTCTATGCGTTCAAATTCATTGTATTTTGAATGATAAACTCCCACATTGCTGCCAAAATACCGCTGAAGCCGACGGATAATCTGGGTGGTTAGAGCAATTTCAGGCAACAGGTAAAGCACCTGCCTGCCGGATGCTATTGTTTCTGCAATCAATTTGATGTAAATCTCAGTTTTACCGCTCGAGGTTACTCCTTTCAGCAGAACAATGCCGTTGCCATCCAGTTTCTCTTTAAGCTGATTCAGGGCTTGCGACTGAGAAGCGGTGAGGAGGATGTCCGAGGCTGCTTCAACGGCTTCATCGTGCAACAGCCTGCTTACTTCCCGGGAATACAGCTCCAGTATTCCCTTCTTTACGAGCGCATTCAGCTGCGCATCGGAAAGGCCCGGCGTTGAAAGCAATTCAGGCCGAGAAACCTCCTTAGGATTGCCTGAAAAGCAACGCGAAAGGCTGAGATAAGCCATTAGTGTCTGAAGCTGTTTGAAGGCCCTTTTGCTTAGTTCATCCATGCGCTGGTTCAGCCGGGCCTCATCCATGAAAGTTTCCGCTAACCGCACGTACATTTCGGTTTTGGGTTTATAACGCTCGGTAATCTCTTCCTCAACGCGTATAATCCCTTTTTCAATCATCGTTTTTACCAGAGGAACCACCTTGGCTATACCGACAATCCGGCTGATGTCGGTTAAGGATAGAACGGCTTGCATGTCCAGTGCTTCAACCACCTGAAATTCACGATCGCTGAGAACTTCGCTGTCGTGCACATACGAAGGATCGAGCAGCACACGCGTTTCGCTTGCCAGTTTGTAGGCCGAAGGCAGGGCAACGTTCATCACCTCTCCCACGGTACACATGTAATATCCGGCCATCCACTCCCACAGCAGAAACTGGTTTTCATTCACCACGGGAAAAGGGTCCAGAACTGCCAACACATACTTTATCGACATTACCTTTGGCGGATCTTCGTGAACCCTTCTGACAAGACCCGTATAAAATTTCTTCTGTCCGAACTGAACCACAACGCGCTTGCCTGCTTCCACCTCACCCATAAGTTCCTGAGGGATGCGATAGGTGAAATATCCCTTAACGGGAAGGGGCAGTAGTATTTCTGCAAACAGCGTTATATAGTCCTTTTCAGCCAAAAGTCGTTGTCGTTGAAATTCCTTCCAAACCTACACGTTTTCATCGCAAATCACAAACCCAAATCCTGAAAAAATAACCAGCGCGAGCAACTTACCCGGTCGCCGACTCTCCGTTTCCGGATTCTGGGTTCTTTTTCTCTGAATCACCGGCACCTATCCATCCATATCGCAAAAAGCAACAGAATTGTTCTCTGATTTCATCACGCACCCTTAAAAAGTTCGGCAATCCTATCATTTCTGATATCTTTTATTTGTCACTTTTAAAAATTGCATCTTACAGATTAAACGCAAATAACTTATCTTTATTGATAGCAAAAGTCGTAAGGAACAAAAATCTATTTTACTGACTTTCAGTTATGTAATAATTTATCAAACCTGGAACCGCTTCAGGCTGTTTGTAGTTTGTCAGGACGTTCTGAATCCGGCATAAAATATTATTAATGCAATCGGCTGCGGATTGGAACTGGTTAGTGTAAACCGAAAATTCGACTATTATGCGCTGGCAGGGCAGAAGAACAAGTTCAAATGTAGAAGACCGCCGGAAGATTTCGGGCGGGCAAATGGCAGTTGGCGGTGGTGTAGGCACCATTGTAATTGCACTGATTGTCTGGTTTCTGGGTGGAGATCCGGGTCAGATGCTGAGCGGGCTGCAGAACATGCAAACCCAGGAAACGGTTGAGACCACTGCCGAAGAGGATCAGATGGCACAGTTTGTATCGGTAGTTCTGGCCGACACCGAAGAGGTATGGAAGATGATGTTCGGTCAATCCGGGAAAACGTATCGCGAGCCCAAACTGGTTCTTTTCCGCGATCAGGTGCAGTCTGCCTGCGGATATGCCAGCGCAGCGAGCGGACCATTCTACTGCTCGGGCGATGAAAAAATCTACATCGACCTTAGTTTCTGCGATGTATTAAAGAACCGTTTCGGTGCTCAGGGCGATTTTGCCATTGCCTATGTTATCGCGCACGAAGTAGGGCATCACGTGCAGAACCAGCTTGGAATTCTCGAACAGGTGCAGCAGGAGCGCTCACGCCTGTCGGAAAGGGATGCCAACGCACTTACCGTTAAGCTTGAACTTCAGGCCGATTTTCTTGCAGGGCTCTGGGCACATCATGCCGACCGCATGATGGATATCCTCGAAACGGGCGATCTGGAAGAAGCACTGCGTGCAGCAGCTGCCGTAGGCGACGACAACATACAAATGAAATCCCAGGGCCGGATCGTCCCCGACGATTTTACACACGGAACGTCACAGCAACGAATGTCCTGGTTCCGCAAAGGCTGGGAAACCGGCGACCTTGCTCAGGGCGATACCTTCAGAAGAGGAGCTGTATAACGGTTTCAAAATTTACGTTTCATCCTTTAAAATATCAGGGCAACAGGGTTTGGCCGGTTACCACAGGCAAATAATGCCGGATACCGGGTATATGCCCCCTCCCCATTTTTCCTATCTTTGCAAAAAATATTTTTATCATGAGCAGAGGACCTGTTTCACAATTCATCGAGCATCACTACAGGCATTTTAACGCCGCCACCGTGGTGGATGCCGCAAAATCGTACGAAAAACACCTGACTGAAGGCGGAAAAATGATGATTACCCTGGCCGGTGCCATGAGCACCGCCGAACTGGGCATTTCTCTTGCTGAGATGATCCGTCAGGATAAGGTACAGATAATCAGCTGCACCGGTGCCAACCTGGAAGAGGACATTATGAACCTGGTTGCCCACAGCCATTACAAACGGGTGCCGCACTACCGCGACCTCACCCCTCAGCAGGAATACGAACTGCTGGAACAGGGCATGAACCGCGTTACCGATACATGCATCCCGGAAGAAGAAGCCTTCCGCAGAATCCAGCATCACATCGAAAAAATATGGAAAGATGCCCAGGCAAATGGTGAGCGCTACTTCCCGCATGAATACATGTACAAACTGCTGCTCAGCAAGGTAATGGAAAAGAATTATGAAATTGATCCCAAACATTCATGGATGCTGGCTGCTGCAGAAAAAAATCTTCCGATCATCGTTCCCGGCTGGGAAGACAGCACCATGGGAAATATCTTTGCTTCCTATTGCATAAAAGGTGAACTGAATCCCTCCACCATGAAGTCGGGCATCGAATACATGATGTACCTCTCGGAATGGTACCGAAAAAATTCCTCCGGCAAAGGGGTAGGATTCTTCCAGATCGGCGGTGGCATTGCCGGCGATTTCCCCATCTGCGTAGTTCCCATGATGTACCAGGATCTCGAGTGGCACGACGTTCCATTCTGGTCGTACTTCTGCCAGATCAGCGACTCCACCACTTCCTACGGATCTTATTCCGGAGCGGTTCCCAACGAAAAAATCACCTGGGGAAAACTCGATATCGACACCCCGAAATTCATCATAGAAAGCGATGCAACCATCGTTGCACCCCTGATCTTCGCATGGCTGCTTCGCTGGTAGAACAGAATTGACAACAGAAGGTATTTCTTTTGGAATAACCCCGGGACGAACTTCCGGGGTTATTTATTTCCATAAATAGGTTGTGACCGAAACTGCCGGCAGGTTCACGGTGAAAATCCGCTGTCCCGCTTCAACGGCAAACCGCACGGATTCATTGCTGTAATTTGCAGCAATCATCACCTTTGAACCATCGGTATTTTGAAATGCCACAACTCCGGCATCTCCGGCCGACTGGGGCAGATTTCCGCTAATCCTTTGCGCTCCGGGACGTACAAATTTTGAAAAATGGGCAATGGCATAATATTCTTCGTTCCGGGTAATTTCTCCAGTCACAGAATTTATCGTAATAACGCCCCGGCAATTGTTGCAACCGTTGTTTTGAGGCCCGTATTTTTCATCCAGTGCAAGGTTCCAGAGCAATGCATTCTTGGACCAGTTTCGGGCTGTGCCGATAAAGATGTTGCGCATATTCCACATCAGGTTGCCGGCAAAATCGGTGGCCCAGGCACCGCCCGATATTTCCGTAAAATAAAGTGCCTTGTCGGGATGTGCCTGATGCACCGTCCCCATAGCTGAAACATCTCCGGCATAGGCATGAAAAGCCGATCCCGTCACATATTTTCTGGCTTCCGGATCATCCAGAATGGTAATGGGGTAATCGGGACGATCCCAGTTGTGGTCGTAAGTGATGATTTTTGTCGAAATGCCGTCTGCTTCGAACACCGGACCGAGATTGTTTTTAATAAACTGCAGCTGCTCATTGGCCTGCATCTGCATGCAGGGGTAATTTGCAGTATAATGAAGAGGCTCATTCTGTATCGTTACCGCATCGATGGTAATGCCTTCTTCCGCCATCTCCCGTATATAACGGACAAAGTAATCGGCATACACCGGATAACAATCTGCTTTTAATCTGCCCCCGGCAAGTTGACCATTGGTTTTCATCCAGGCGGGCGGACTCCAGGGCGAGCCCATGATTCTGAGACCAGGAGATATTTGGAGGATCTCTTTCATCACCGGAATCACATCATCCTTGTCCTGCGAAAGAGAGAACTGTTCCAGCCCGAAATCCGTCTGCCCTGCAGGCAGATCGTTGTAGGTGAAGTCGGAAAGCGAAAAATCGGATGCACCCATGGTAAGCCGGAGGTAAGAAATTCCAATCCCGGATTCCGGATCAAAAAGTTCGCGAAGCAGCGATCGCCTTACTTCAGGTGTGAGTTTACGGTTTATCAGCCAGGCCGAGGAACCGGTAAGCGCGGCGCCATAGCCTTCCACTTCCTGATACGTAATGGCGGTATCGATTCTTAGCACAGCCTGTCCAGCCGGCACGCTGCTGATAAAGTAAATGTCCTTTCCTGAAGCCAGCAATTGCGCACGGTCGCCGGTGGTTACCCATGATTTTACGCTGTTTCCCTGTCCGGGTTCTTCAGGTTTAGGTTTATCCTTTTTGGTACAGGCCGTTACTCCCGTTGAAAGCAGGATAACTAAAATTAGCAATACCGGAAGTTTACTTCTTTCAGACTTCATCTCAGTAATCTTTAAGCAACAGTTAAACGAAAATTCATCGGTAATTGCCCGCTCCGGGTAAACTCCGGGCAACCGTTAACCGGGGCGCATCCTGTAATAGATGTGCCCCGAAATAGTTGTTATCTCAGTCTGGATAATCCGGAAAAAATCCGGATACCGGATCAGTAACCCGGATTCTGAGTCAGCAATTCATTCTTATCCAGCTCCGATTGCGGGATGGGCCATAGCAATCCATTCTGCGTCAGGTTATATCCGAACTTATTCCCATCGGGGCCGATGGCGTTGTTGATCACCTCAATGGCTCTGCCAGTACGCTTCAGGTCAAACCAGCGCTTGCCTTCAAAGGCCAGTTCCAGCCGCCGCTCTTTCTCGATAGCCAGCCGCATGGCTTCCTGCGTTGAAGCCGGGGTATCCGGAAGATTTACACGACCGCGGATCTGATTTACAAGCTGAGCAGCCCCGTTCACATCGCCCAGTTCGTTCAGTGCTTCAGCTTTCAGCAGCATAATATCGGCCAGTCGTACAAGAATGTAATTTTGCGGACTCGGCCAGGTAATAATCCGGTACTTGTTCATAAAGGGATAGTTATTGGCCGGCCAGTTGGCATCCGACCATTTCCCGGTCACGTTTTCAAAAGAAACGGAAGCATTTTTCCGGATTAAATCGTTCTCATCGTTAAACGCCTTTATCAGGTCGTTGGAAGGAACGTTGAACTTTTTCCAGTCGGTACCCCTGAACATACTGGCACCCCAGTTTGCATCGCTGGCAGTTCCTGCATAATTCACCTCGAAGATGGACTCCGATGAATTCTCATTTTCGTTGTTCCACAACATATCGTAGGATTGCAACAGGGAATATCCTCCGGCAATCACCGCATCGCAATACTCAACAACCTTGTTGTAATTTTTAGGCTCTATGGTGGCATATACCTTTGCCAGATAAGCATTTGCAGCCCCTTTGGTTGCATAGCCCTTGTGCGGCTGAGTGGTTTTTACCGTTTCCAGTGCATACTCCAGATCGGCAATAATCTGTTCGTATACCTCATCTACGGATTTCCTTGCGGGATAGAGCTGGGGATAAATCTCCTCCAGTTCGGCTGCACTGATGCTGGTAACCTCCTTTAGCTGAAGGGGAATGTCGCCCCATAGCTGAACGGCTTCAAAATACATAACTGCCCTTACAAAGGATGCTTCACCTTTAATTTCCTTCTTCCGTTGTTCGCCGAAAGAAGGATCCGGAGTTATATCAACGTTGTTGATTATCACATTCGCTTTCCCGATGGTTTGATAGAGATAAGCCCAGTCGCGGCTTACATTCGAATTGGTGGCAATTATCCGGTAATCATCAATCTGAAAATTGGAGGGGTTATCGGCTCCCGCATATGCGTCGTCCGATTGTGCATCGCCGTTAACCAGCCAGTCGAGCTGCCAGTATTCATTCTGAAAGTCGCCATAAACGGCTGCGAGAGCAGCTTCCACTTCATTGGCCGTTTTGAAAATGGTATCTCCTTTTTCTTCAATAAAGATGGAATTGCCTGTAGGCGAAATATCCAGAAACTTTTCGCAGGATGTAAAAGCCAGAATCAGCGAAAGAAACAGGCTGTATTTAATTATATTTTTCATAGCTCTGTGTATTAAAATTCAACATTAACGCCAAAGACAACCGTGCGCGACTGCGGATAGGTACCATAGTCAATTCCCACTTCCACAGCGTTGACTCCGTAGGCACTCACCTCCGGATCAAATCCCGAATAGCTGGTAAAAGTGAACAGATTCTGGGCTGTAACGTAAACTGCCAGATTTCGCACGAAGTTGATTTTTGCATTGTTTTTCAGCACTGTGTACGACAGGGTGGCAGATTTAAGCCGGAGATAGGAACCGTCTTCAATAAAACGGGTGGAGTTGCGAACATTATCAACGTTTCCACCCCCCACGGCTCTCGGGATATCGGTATTGGGGTTCTCCGGTGTCCAACGGTCAAGTACGGTCACCGACTGGTTCTTGCTGTCGAACATACCTTCCAGATCGATGCGGGTGGCGTTGAAAATATCGTTTCCATAAGATCCCTGGAAGAAAAGATTCAGACTTAAATCCTTGTATACCAGATTATTTGTGAATCCAAACGTTACCTTAGGCATTCCATAACCAATTACGGTGCGGTCGCCGGGATCAAAAATTCCATTATTGTTTAAATCTTTGTACATGATATCTCCCGTTTCAGGATTCACTCCTTCTGAAACATAACCGTAAAATGTTCCCAGCGGATCACCCACCTTTACCCTGGAGGCAAACTCATTGTTGCTGTATATACTGCCGAAATAGTAAACCGGGGATAACCTTAATTCGCTTACCTCATTTTTATTGATCGAAAGGTTAATCTCGGTATTCCAGCTGAAATCGCGGTTGTCGATGTTGACCGTATTCAGGCTGAATTCAAGCCCTTTATTAATAACCACCCCGGCATTGGTCAGAATAGTGGTGACCGGCAAGGAATTGGTAAGCGGTACTCTCAGCAAAACATCCACCGTTTGTTTATGGTACGCATCAAACGTAAACACTACTTTTCCTTCGTACATCGTGAGGTCAAGTCCCAGGTTGGCCTGACGGGTTGTTTCCCACTTCAGGTCGGGATTTTCGTAGCTCGATTGGTAGATACCGGGGCCAGCCAGAGGATCCGTCGGATCGCGGCGGTAATAAGACCAAAGGGCAAATGCCGCCTGATCGCTCAGGCCTTCCACATTTCCGGTTACCCCGTATCCCCCGCGGATTTTCAGGTCATCAATAAAGGTCAATTTCTGCATAAAGGGAGCGGAAGAAAGCCGGTATCCCAGGGAAAATGCCGGCATGGTTCCCCATTTGTTCACCAGCTTGGAGCTTCCGTCGCGCCGCAGCGAGAAGGTAGCATAATACCTGCTGCCGAAATCGTAATTCAGCCTTCCAAAGAACGAAACCAGTGAATTTGCACCATGCCAGGTGCCGCCGGTGCTGATCTGGTTGGCAGCCCAGATATCCTTTACATTGGTGTCTTCCGGAAAATCCTTGCCTTCAATGTAGGTTCCCCGGCCTTCGTATTTACGCAGTGAATTTCCCGCAAGGGCTGAGAAAGTATGCTCACCGGTTTTCACGGTATAGTCAAAAAGGTTCTCGATCTGTATCACCATATGGTTGGAGTTGTCCGACTGCCCAATTCCATTGTTCTGCCTTCCGTAGTTGGTTCGCAGCGGATCAAGGTAGTAATCCCAGCGGTGACTGGTGATGTCGGCACCAGCGCTGGAACGGAACTTAAGTCCTTTGGCAAGATTAATTTCTGCTTCCAACGAGCCAAGAACCTTATTATCACGCGTCAGCTGATCGGGGCCCTGCATATATGCCACTGGGTTTTCCCAGGATGGCTGGAAAGGATTCGGATCGAACCAGCCGCTGCCGTCTTGTTTGTAAACATTCAGGAAAGGAGGCGTATTCAGGGCACTCATGATAACTCCTCCCCTTCCCGAGCTTGCATTGTCCGGTGTATCTTTCGAGTCAATCGTCCATGCCGACAGACTGGTCTTGAGTTTAAACCAGGATCTGATTTCGTTGTCGAGGTTCATCCGGAAAGTATAGCGGTCGAAGCGTGCCGGCTTAACCATCCCCTGTTCGGTAAGATACCCGCCCGACACAAAATAGCGGCTTTTGTCGTTTCCACCCGAAAAAGAGGCCTGGTACGACTGCTGATATCCCGTCCCGAATGTCTCATCGGTCCAGTCGTTAAACTGATTCCACGAGGGATCGTAAGATACCCCGATCTCGTTCATTAGGTCGCGGTATTGCCTGGTGTTGAGTACGTCGATGGATTTCCGGAGTTTGGAAATCCCGTAATAGGTATTAAAGGATATCACCGGCTTGTCGACGCTTCCCCTTTTTGTGGTAATCAGAACCACCCCATTTGCTGAAACAGCTCCGTATATGGCAGAGGCTGAAGCGTCCTTCAGAATGGTCATCGACTCAATGTCATTGGGGTTCAGTCCGTTGATATCCGTTGTTCGGATACCGTCAACAATATAGGCCGGCTCATTGCCTGCCAGTACCGAGGTGGCGCCACGCACACGCACAGCCAGTCCGCTGCCGGGCTTACCCGAAGGCTGGGTTACCTGCACACCGGCAGCTTTTCCCTGAAGGGCCTGGGCAACGGTAACAATCGGACGGTCTTTCAGCGCCTTGTCATCTACCACCGCAACGGCCGTGGTGATGTCTTTTCTGCGCTGAACGCCGTATCCTACCACCACCACTTCATCCAGCAGCTTGCTGTCTTCTGTCAGTGTGATGTTAATTACATCCTGACCGCTAAACAATACCTCCCGGGTCACAAATCCCATAAAACTGAAAACAAGGGTTTTACCATTCTCAACATTCAGATTGTAATTCCCGTCAATATTGGTGGTAGTACCAGTAACCGTTCCCTTGATCAGAACGGTAACACCCGGCAGTCCCTGTCCGCCGGCATCGGTAACTTTCCCTGTTAACGGCCGGGTTTGCGAAAATGCAAACACCGAAGCCAGGGTAAACGATAAAATAAGAAGTATCTTGTTCATAACCTTTTCGTTTAACATTGTTAATGTGATTATTCCGTTTTTCCGGTTATACCTCCTTTACCGTTGGAGTATGACCGACCAGGAAGAACTTCCGTTGTGTTCAGCTGAAACATCAACGGTCACAAACAGATACTCTTTTGTCCCGGTATTTGCATAACCCATTACTTCGTACGTATTTGAAATATTTCCACCGTTTGGAGGATCGGACGCATTCATGTTTTCGCCTCCGTAATATCCTTTGTAGAAACCGATAAACGCTGCTCTTTCCGCTCCGTTGTGAAGGATGATTTTAGCTCTTTCTGCACCCATTGCCTGGATGAATTCCCAGGTGTGGATACCGCTTCCAAAGAAAGCTCCGTTGCCACTGGCAGCAATTTCAGTGTCAGAGATACATCCGTTTTCTCCACCGAAGTAGCCATCGTTGCGGGCATCTCCGTTGGTCTTATATTCATAAACCCCGCCTGAACCAAAAATAAACTCGTCGTTGGTGATGCACGACCAGTCGTCGGGTCCGGATGAACTGCCGTTGAGTGCACTCAGAGGTGCGCTCCACCAGCCGTCGCTGCCCATTGCAGGTCCGACAAAAATGGACTTCTCATCTACCCTGACTTTCCAGGATCCACCCTGAATGTCATCTGCAGAAATATTAGCCTGTGAAATAAAATGAAATTTCAATGCTGTACTGAAGCCGTTTGCATTGGTAGCAGTAAGTTTAATATTAAAAGCTCCGTCGGTTGCGTACGTATGTACCGGGTCTTTTTCCGTTGAAGTCAGTCCGTCACCGAATTCCCACAGGTAGGAGTCAGCAAGGGTAGTTGTATTGGTGATAGTTATGGTGCGACCGCTGGAGGTAAAGGAAAATTCTGCTGAGGGTGCTGGTCCCGGGATGGGAGGTTCATCGGCAGGATTATCGTAATGCACCAGCACAAAGCGCCAGTATGCCGGCTGAGGTGCAGTACCACCGGTCATGTAGGCGGTCTGCAGAACAAGAGTGTCAACGGGCCCGTCGGTCAGTTTAATGATTTTATAGGTTACTGATTCCTGAGGCACGAGAACTTCGGCATTGGATGCCACTTTTGAAAGCCCGATGTAAGCACCGAGACCTATTACCTTGAGGGTTGGTTCATCGCCTGAAGTAAGTTCGAACCGGTGAATCCCGCTTCCCCAAGCCGAAAGATCCTGTCCGCTCAATCCGACCATCTGGTCGGTTGATGCGCAAACGTTGGAAGGGAAATAAATGCCGCCCTCAGCCCAGTAATCGCCTTTGGCATCAAATTCCATTTCTCCGCCGCGTCTGAAGATCCATTCGTCGTTCAGCATACAGGGGCGGTTGGCCAGTTCGTCGTTGTTAAGACCCATAGCCCACCAGATGGTACTGAAACTGGCCGGTCCAACTTCCAGCGGATACCTGCCTGTACTCACGTCACGCAGCAACTTCCAGGTTTTTTCCGTTGCTCCGACCAGCTTGGCCAGCTCAACGTCAGGATCCGCTATTACCAGCTCCTGAGTAAATACATCCTTCGCCCCATTGGAAGCCGTGGCCGTGAGAGTAACCGTATACTTGCCCTCCTGAGCGTAGATGTGCACAGGGTTGGATTCCGTTTCGGTGGTGTTGCCGTCACCGAAATCCCATAAAATCTCCGGATTGCCTTTAATCGAATTGGCATAACCTGTAAAATAAACTTTACGGAAATCAGCCTCATCCACCGTATAGGAAAAACCGGATATCACATCATCCTCTTTCTCCTTTGTACAGGCCGAAAACTGAACGGCTGCAAACAGCAGTACCAGGGCCCATTGGATTCTGAATAAACGCTTCATATGTGTTGGTTTGTTGGTTATGTGTTCTTTTATCCTTAGTAAAATTCCGGCAGACATCCGGAAAAAACGCCATATATACAAACAGAGGCTGACTCCACCGGCTGTTTATAAACAATTGAATTCACCTATTTACTTAAGTCAATCCGATATTTTTACGCCGAAACACGGAAAATTAGCTCCAATTGAATTTTAGCTCTTTTTAAAGGCGCTCTTTATCAGCGAATTAAATAAATAATTTATTAGGTGTAATTATTACACTAAGTTATTGTAAAATTAATCCATGTTTTCGGCAAAACCAAGAAAAAAATAAATCAGCATGCACACTGCATCCGCTGAATGCGTGGATATTAATGTACATTTCTGGCTATAAGGCTATTGCACTATTCACAAACCCGAATTTGATCATTCAATTTCCAAAAGGAAGGATAAATGAAACAATCCCCGGTTACTGAAACACTGGAAGTCACGTTATGTAAAACTTGCAGCAATTACTTTAAGAGCAATTAATCTTCTTTCCGGATGCGAAACCCGGACTGTGTGTAAGTTTAAGACGATACGCCGCTGATATTATATGTGGCTGTTGATGTGTTTCAGCGTTATCAGTTTGTGGATGAGACGGGCAGCAACGAAGTTGGGGGCCTTGTTGTATTTAATGGGAGTTAGTCCGGCAACGCAGGCTCCCGTTAATTTTGACTTCTCACCTATAGCCGTTAGAAGTGTATTCATCTCCGACCAGAATAATCCGCCCGGCTCCGGTGAAGCAACTGCCGGAAAAAGGGATGGATCAAAAACATCGAGATCAACGGATATAAATACATTACGGCTTAGTTTATTCAGAAAATCGTACATCCAGGCTTTGTTTCCCGGATCCAGGAGCACGCTGGCATAGAAAATCCTGCCCGGTTCTGCAGTTTCCAGTTCCTGGTAGCTCATGCTGCGGACCCCGGCCTGCACAACGGGAGCAAAGGCTTCCGCATGGGTAACAACGCAGTGGTGATGTGCCGTGTTATTGCCTTTGACCTCCGTGCGTCTGGCACCATGAGCATCAAAATGGACAATAGAAAGATCTTTATCTTTAAAATAATCGGCAAAAGCCCTGAACGCTCCGATTGCAACAGTAGTCTCTCCGCCCAGGATTACCGGAAACTTCTTTTTTTTGAGCAACTGTGTAGTACGGGCATATACTTGCCGGATCATCTTATCGGCCGATCGCTCTCTGATTGCTTCCGAAGTATGAATGCCGGCTTCCGAGACATCGCAATCGGTGTGAATATCATACAAATCGAGTGCAGCTGACGCTTCGATAATGGCTTCAGGCCCTTTTTCCGAACCTTTGAAAAGGGTATGCGATCCCTCGAATGGAACGGGAAGAATTACGAATCTGGAATTCTCAATACTGGAAAACTGGTCGGACAGACCGCCAAATTGCTTCTGTTTCATGGTTTAATCAGAGTTATGGATTAATCAGTCCTGAATTTCCGGAAACCCGGTTCCCATGACAAAAAAAGAAAAGGACCGGAACTCCGGCTACGCAAAGTTAACAACCTTTGCTTATAAATCAATAGCCGAGAATCCGAAGCATGGATTTGTGCGATTGCTCTTTTGCAAACAGCTTGGTAGTATATTCGCCTTCCTCATCAAGATCAATGATGATATGCTTGGGCGCCGGTATCAGACAGTGCTGTATTCCGCCGTAACCGCCAATAGACTCCTGATAGGCACCGGTATGGAATAATCCGATGTATAACGGCTCCTCATTGTCGAGCTTTGGCAGGAAGATCGCATTTGCATGTGCTTCAGCATTGTAATAATCCTCGCTGTCGCATGTGAGACCGCCAAGAAATACCCGCTCATATTCCGAATCCCACTTGTTAATTCCCAACAATATGAAACGCTGATTTAAAGCCCATGTATCCGGCAAAGTAGTCATAAATGAAGAATCAATCATATTCCAGAGCTCCCGGTCGTTCTGCTGTTTCTGGTCGATAATTGAATACAGAACGGCACCGCTCTCACCAACCGTATAACTTCCAAACTCCGTAAATATATGCGGCTCCGGGGTATTATTGCGCTCACAGATCATTTTAATCTGCGCAACAATCTCTTCAGCCATGTATTCGTAGTCGTAGTCAAACGAAAGCGAATTCTTGATAGGAAACCCGCCGCCGATATTAAGCGAATCCAGCTCAGGACAAATGCTTTTAAGCTGACAATACAGATTCACGCATTTGGAAAGCTCGTTCCAGTAATACGCAGAATCCTTAATCCCTGTGTTGATAAAGAAATGAAGCATTTTCAGCTGAAACTTCGGATTGTTCTTTATCTTCTCCTCATAATAAGGTATGATGTCGTTGTAGCGGATTCCAAGCCTTGAGGTATAAAACTCGAACTTAGGTTCTTCTTCCGCAGCAATGCGCATTCCTATCTTACACTTGCGGGTGATGTTCTTGTCGAGCTGATCCAGCTCGAACTTGTTATCCAGAATGGGTATGGTATTCTCGAATCCATCGTTGATCAGATTTGCAATGTTCTCGATGTACTGAGGACGCTTAAATCCGTTGCATATTACGTATGTTTCCTTGTCAATCAACCCTTGTTCATGCAGAGTTTCAAGCAGGAAAATATCAAACGCCGATGAAGTTTCCAGATGAACGTCGTTCTTGAGTACTTCCTCCAGAATGAATGAAAAATGAGAACTCTTCGTACAGTAACAATAATGATAATCACCCTGGTAATCGCTGCGGGCTATGGCAACATTAAAGAGCTTCTTAGCCTTTTGTATCTGTTGTGTGATCTTAGGAAGGTAGGTTATCTTCAACGGAGTACCATACTGTTTGATGATGTCCATCAAGGGGATATTATGAAAACACAACTCACTGTCTTCCACTTTAAACTCCTCCTGAGGGAAGTCAAACGTTTGTTCAATAAGATCAATGTACTTGTTTTTCATCGCGAACTAGGTTAATTGGATTAAAAAGGACAACAAAAATAATACAATTCACATACAATCGAATATCGATATTAAAATAAATTTAACCGAGACGGATTAGCAAATCTTTATCAATCCGGATCGACTGAATTACCGGCTATAATTTTTCATAATATCGCTTTATCATTGATTATCAATATTTAAACATAATTCAAATTCATATGATAAAGTTATTATCTTGCATTTAGCCCGGTCAGATCGATTTATAATTTCAATTTTAACCTTTCCGGATTCCAAATTTCACAAAATAAAACAGCATCTGAATACAATATAATGTCAAATTTCATTCATGGCATCCATGCCATAATAGTACGATGTTCATAATGCAACTATATAAAGGATTGCCTTTCAATACATATCCGGACACAGCTAAACCTGTTCCTATTTCACACTGTTTCAGCATAGCAGTAAAGCAGAGATTCTATCCGGACATCCCGGAAAACAGCATTCGGAAGGATTACAACGATGAATTACTCTCAGAAATCAGATGGACAGTCATGATACAAATCCGAAAATAAGCAACACCGGAATACAAGAGAGTGTACCATAAATCCAGAATAGGAAATCCGTTTAAGCTTGGGTTTCATCCCGGAAGCGAGCATTTAAAAGGCAAACAGGAAGGCAGGAACAACTGGAAGTTGAAGCTATTTAATGGAACAGACATACGCCGGAAGGCGATTATTTATCGGAGTCAGATCTGACCGGCATCCCTTACGCTGTTCAGGATGTTCTCATTAATGATCTGTCCGTCGAACAGGCGGATAAGCCGCTGTGCATATCCTGCATCCCGCTGCGAATGGGTAACCATAATAATTGTTGTTCCCTGCTGATTTAAGGAAGCCAGAAGGTTCATTACCTCTTCTCCGTGCACGGAATCAAGGTTTCCGGTCGGCTCATCGGCCAGAATAAGGTGTGGATTTGCGACCACGGCCCGGGCTACTGCCACCCTCTGTTGCTGCCCGCCTGAAAGCTGAAGCGGAAAGTGCTTTCGCCTGTGCATAATTTGCATCTGCTCCAGCGCTGCTTCAACCCTGCGCCGGCGTTCCGACTGGGTTAGTCCAAGGTAGATCAGCGGCAATTCAACGTTTTCATATACATTCAGTTCATCGATCAGGTTGAAATTTTGAAATACAAAGCCGATATTGTGCTTTCGCATACTGGCCCTCTGCTTCTCGGCAAGTTTCGAAACCTCCTTACCAAGAAAGAAATACTCGCCACCAGTAGGATTATCAAGCAAACCCAGTATGTTGAGCAATGTAGATTTACCGCATCCGGAAGGACCCATAACAGCAACAAATTCGCCTTTGTTTATCTCAAACGAAACCTTGTTCAGGGCCGTTGTTTCAACTTCATCTGTTCGGAAGACTTTGGAGAGGTTTACAATTTTCAGCATTGGACTTACATTTTAAGATGTTAAAACAAGCGGTTTAAATTTTTTACATATGGGCAAATCCCGTAACCAGGCTTATTTGACGCAACGGAAACCGTTTTAGTTACTTCCTGAAAATAAGTTTATCTCTGGAGTTAAAGCTGCTGTATGAAGAAACGATCACTTTTTCGCCCTCTTCCAGTCCCGACAACACTTCGTAATGCATGGAATTCTGACGTCCGAGACTAATGTTTCGTTTTACGGCAATTTTTTCATCCGGATCCACAACATATACCCAGTTCCCTCCGGTTTCCTGAAAGAAGCCTCCGCGCCGGACAATCAGTGCATCGGCAGAACCAGAAAACTTCAGCTTAACCTGAAGGGTTTGTCCGCGCTTAACGTTCAGAGGCTCTTCACCGGTAAACAGAAGGTCGGCCTGGAATGTGCCGGCACTTACATTGGTGTATATTTTTGATATTTCGAGATCATAGGTTTTGCCACCAATCTCACAGTCGGCTTCCTGAGCGGTAAAAACCCGGGAGATATATCGTTCATCAATATTTGCCCTTAGCTTAATCCCATCGTTCATATCGATCTGACCCAAATGCTCTCCGGCAATTTTGGTTTGACCTATTTCTACCAGAAATGACGACAGTTTGCCGTCAACGGGAGCTTTTACAATCATGTTATCCATGTTCTTTTTCAGAAGCGCCAGGTTGTTGTACATTCGTTCCATGGAGGATGCAATCTGCCGGGATTGAGATACTCCGGAAATGGAATCCAGTTTCCGGAGATTGAGACTGATTTCAAGCTGCCTGAGCGAATAGACATAATCACGGCGGGCATCCTCAAACTCCTTGTCGGATATCAATTTTTCTTTATGAAACTGCTCTTTTCTGTTGAAATCTGCTTTTAATCTGTCGATATCGTACGTAAGCTGGGCGATTTCCTTCTGACGGGTATATTTTAACTGTTCAATACTTATTCGGGTGTTGGCCAGGTTGTTAATAGCATCATACATCCTTGTTTCCTGATCCATGTAACTAAGTTCCATGTTAGCGTTCGACAGTTTCAGAATAGGATCTCCCTTTTTGAGAATTGCCCCGTCTTCCACGTAAATGGCTTCCACAATACCACCCTGAACAGCGTCAATGAAAACCGTATTCCTCGGAAAAACTACACCGTCGACCGGGATAAACTCCTGAAATTTCCCCTTTTCTACAACAGCAATACTCAGTTGATCAGGATTTACATACAAACGGCTTCCTTTATCCCTGAATATCAGCATCCAGGCTAATAAACCAAGAATGACTGCTGAAGTGGTCAACAGCATCACCCTTCCGGGTGTCCATCTTTTTTTTTCAATAATCCTGTCCATACCATTATTTATCCGCTTGACCCGGTGTTGCCAAATTTATGCCATTATTTGTATCTCAATGATTTATAAATACTTAACTATTTTTAATGATTTTTAACAATTTATTTCTGTCCAATGCCGTTCTAATACATGTCCATTTCCGAACATTTATTAATTTAGCCCATCGGTAAACCGGGTGCCGATTCACGCTCCAGCAGTTGTTTATGCATCAGTAACCTCTTTTCCGGCTTTAAAATCCGGCAAAATCAACCCCTGAAATGTACTGAACCGGCACGTAAAAGATAAATCGGGAGGCGGCAAAACGAACTGCCTCAAAACCAAGATTAATTCTATGAGCAAGATTGAAGCAAAAATTCTTATTGTTGATGACGACCAGGATGTATTACTTGCGGCGAAGTTATTTCTTAAGCAGCATGTAACAATTGTTCATACCGAACGGAATCCGGAGAATATCCCATCCATTCTGAAAAATGAGAGCTACGACATCATTCTGCTCGACATGAACTTTAGCCGGGATGCTACAAGCGGAAAGGAAGGATTTCACTGGCTTAATAAAATCATTGAAATTGATCCTCTTGCCGTTGTGATTTTCATTACGGGATACGGCGATATAGAACTTGCCGTACAGGGAATCAAGGAAGGAGCCACCAATTTTATT
>JALHHH010000025.1:34613-56758 GCA_022837485.1 Bacteroidales bacterium | reverse complement strand
CTCCTGCATAATTAAATCCATGGTATTGTGAAAATCGTCGAACGCACGGATAAGTTTTATGCCTTCCTGGGTTAAGACCGTACTTCCGCCCTCCGCACCGCCCCTGGTCTTTTCCAGAAGACTGAAGCCGAGTTTTTTCTCTATACTCTTCAGGTCGTTCCATGTTCTGCGGTAGGTGATGCCGAGCTTTTCACAAGCCGATGTCAGAGAACCGGTTTCATCAATGGCTTTCAAAATTTTCCACTTCCCGTCGCCGAAAATTCCCTTTTCGTTTTCATCGGTAAACCATATTTTATACTGCAAACGCAGTTCATTGTATTTGCCTGAGCTCATCCTCTGATTGCTGTTTGGTTGATGACTGATTTTCCGGCTTAACGGTAAAGGCAGCGGTAAGCGGTATCGCCTTTCATCCGCACGCCGAATTTTACGTTTGCCGGAACTATGAATGTTTCGAACGGTTCAAAGCTTTTCCACTCTGTTTCACCAGGCAGAAGAACTTCCATAACTCCCGAGGTTACTGTCATGTACTCAACGGTTGATGTTCCGAATTCATATTCACCGGCAGCCATAACGCCGATTGTTGCTGGACCTTCTTCCGTTTCGAAGGCAATCGATTTTACTTTTCCGTCGAAGTACTCATTGGTTTTGAACATGTCTTTATTGTTTAAGGTTAGTGAGGCAAATCTACACAATTTTCCGTGAGCTTACCAATCCAGCCGGGGATGCCTGAACTCTCTCAGATCAATCACCGAACCACCTTCAATTGAATCGTCAAACAGCAGAGAAGCAATGCGTTCTGCTACTGTTTGCGGACTTAACAGTTTGTTCCCCTCATGCAGAGCTGCAAACCGGCGTCGCATCGGGAATTCCGTTTCATTACTTTCCCTTACCAACTTTTGCATGGGCGTATCAACAACTCCCGGTGCCACGGATATTACCCGTACGGGGAATTCCATCTTTTTCTGTTCAGCGCCCAGGGTTCGCGTAAGCATATTCAGGCCCGCTTTACCCGAACAATAGCTGCTCCATCCCTCATAGGGTTTGTGTGCTGCACCAGAACTGATGTTTACTATGGTTTTTCGAATCCTGAGCCTTCGCGATAAGCGAATGAATTCATTGGCTAAAACAGCTGGAGCTACCAGGTTTATAAGATAATGATTTTTGATTTCCCTGCTGTCGGTTGTGCCCGAAAACCCAACGGGCTCAATGGTGCCGGCATTATTTATCAGCGATACGCCGCTCAGGTCTTTCTTGTCGATTTCCTTCAAAAACGTCCGGACCAGAGCAGGGAGTTTCCCGGTTTCCGACAAGTCGGCGGGTATAAAGCGATAGATGATGCCGAATCTCCCGGCCAGTTCCCTTAACATCGGATTATCGTTTCTCGACAGCCCGATCACGTTGTCGCCATGCAGTATCAGGCGGGCTGCCAGGGCTTCTCCGATGCCCGACGAAATGCCGGTAATCAAATGGTATCTCATGGTGTTTTTGGTTTCCCGCGGTTTTTGAACAAATAACCTGAACGGGCGTTATCACCATGTAAAATTAGACTCTTTTTTTAACGTATTATACATCATGAACAATGCAATTTTTGTTTTCGATTATCCGGAAAATGAACCGGTTAAATCGTATTCACCGGGGACTCCGGAACGTAAGGTTCTGCAAAAGGAACTCGACCGCCTTTCTTCTGAAGTTATGGATATTCCTCTGATCATTGGAGGTAAAGAGGTCAGAACAGGCAATACCGAACCAGTTGTAATGCCCCACGATCACAAACATGTGCTTGCCAATTACCATAAAGCCGGGCCCGAAGAGGTTAAGATGGCTATAGATGCCGCTTTAAAAGCGCACAGGGAGTGGGAGTCGTTCTCGTACGCAGAGAGGGTTTCCGTGACCCTGCGCGTTGCCGAACTGATTGCAAAAAAACACCGTGCTACCCTGAACGCTGCCACCATGCTCGGGCAAAGCAAAAATGCCTACCAGGCCGAAATCGATTCAGCCTGCGAAACCATCGATTTCCTACGGTTCAATGCGCATTATATTTCCGATATCTACCACGAGCAGCCGCATTCCGATCCCGGATTTATCAACCGCATCGAATACCGTCCGCTCGAAGGATTTATCTTTTCACTCACCCCCTTCAACTTCACGGCTATAGCCTCCAACCTGAACATGTCGCCGGTGCTGATGGGCAATACCGTACTTTGGAAGCCCGCTTCCACGTCTATCCTATCGAATTATGTTCTGATGCAGATTTTCCGTGAAGCCGGAGTCCCCGACGGAGTCATCAATTTCATCCCGGGCCCCGGATCGGTGGTTGGTAATGCCGTATTCAGCGACAGGCATTTCGCAGGACTTCATTTTACCGGCTCCAACGTTACGTTTAACAGGCTTTGGATGAACGTTGCCCAAAATCTCAGGAATTACAAATCGTATCCTAAAATTGTCGGAGAGACTGGAGGAAAGGATTTCATCCTGGTACATGCCTCGGCTCAGGTTGATGAGGTGGCAACAGCAATTGTCCGCGGAGCCTTCGAATATCAGGGACAAAAGTGCTCAGCTGCATCAAGGGCATACATTCCGACTTCCCTCTGGCCTGCCGTCCGCAACAGGGTAGGAGAGATGCTGTCGGAAGTTACCATCGGCGATGTACGGGTATTCAGCAACTTCATGAATGCAGTAATCGATGAAGCCTCTTTCGATAACATCATGAATTATATCCGCAAAGCAGAGGATTCGCCCGATGCAGAGATTATTTTTGGAGGTAAAGGCGATAAATCTAAGGGCTATTTCATTGAGCCAACTGTAATTCTTACCAGGGATCCGCACTTTATAACCATGGAAGAGGAGATATTCGGACCAGTTCTCACCGTTTATGTTTACGATGAGAAGGATTTTGATGAAACCCTCAGGCTGGTTGATGAAACTTCGCCATACGGACTTACGGGTGCCATCTTTGCACACGACCGGATGATTCTGGACAAGGCCAGCAAGGCACTGAAGTATTCGGCCGGTAATCTTTATTTCAACGATAAGCCTACCGGAGCTGTTGTAGGCCAGCAGCCTTTCGGCGGATCCCGGCAGTCGGGTACTAACGATAAGGCCGGAAGTCACCTTAATCTCATCCGCTGGACGAGTCCGCGGACGATTAAGGAAACGCTGCTTCCTCCAACGGACTATCGGTATCCCTTTATGAAAGAAGACCGCTGCCATTAAGCGAGAGTTTCAAAATGAAAGCCGTCGCTTCCGGATTCCGTTTATCCCTGAGGATTTCCGGAATGGAAGCGACGGCCTCTTATCAGGATTATACCTTATTTATTGCAACGGGGAAACCACCTCGATAAGTTCGGGCAGATCCATGCCAAGCTGTTTCAGATGTTCGATCTTAGGAACTCCATTGCTGTTCCATCCCCTTCTGAAATAAACGGCATCCAGCAGTTTCTCGTAACGATCTTCCCTGTATTTTCGGGTAGCGGCCATTTTTTCCTCAAGCGTCATCGTGGAAGGATCAAGGCCCATCAGTTCGGAAAGCTGTTTGTCGTAGCGTTCCTGACGCGACAGGTACTCTTCGGCGGTAACGGGGCCGGCAGCCCGGTATGGCTGGGCATCGTGTATGCGAAGGCCGTATCCGCGGCGGATGTTAAAGATGCGCTGGAAGTTGTACACGCGCTCCGATTGCCTGATCATCTCATGTTTGTCGATGTTGCCTCCGGTTACGGCATTGTATATGGTAACATAGTTATCCACATGTTCGGGAACCTTGGCAGGCTCATCGCTAAGGGCATTGGTTTCAGGCTCAACGTCGTTCCATGGCAGCTTGCAAAGTCCCTGCAGGCCGAACCATGTGCGGAACATCGGGAAGTAGTGAAGCGCTTCTGCCTTGTTTTCGAAGGTGGGAATCTGGTTGTTAACCATATCCATAAAGATCAGCCATGCTTCGTCGTGCTGCGGACCCTTGTTGGTCATTGCATAACCGCCCTGCTGTGCCAGCGATTCCTTGGAGATGTACTGGGAATATTCCAGTCCCTTGTTTTCCATTCCAATATCCTGGAGAAACTGTGGGTCGCCCCAGCCGTTGGCGATGAACATCTCTTTCATCTTCCGGACTCCAAGTCCGGCAATCTTACCAAAACCTTCTCCCTTTGACACCTGGTGGAGCAGTTCCATGGCTGCATCGGCATTGCCAAAGTTCATTTTCAGTCCACCGGTGCGTTCATCGTTCAGAATTCCGTTTTCGTAACATTCCATCACAAATCCCAGTATGGTACCCCAGGAGATGGTACAGATGCCGTACGTATCGCAATAGAAGTTTGCTTCAATAGTGAAGTCTGGATTGAAAATGCCGGCATTCGAACCTAAGGATGACGCAGTTTCGTATTCGGGTCCATCTACGATAACTGTTGATCCTTTATAGGGCCCAGTGCGAAGCTCGTAGTTGTCGACACCCTTGGCACACGACATGTTACAGCCAATCCAGCAACCATCGGGAACACCCTGGGTAAACCTTTCCTTGTATATATTTGAATGGATCTTAGCTGCATCGGGATGACTTCCAAATTTAAAGTTATTGGTAGGCAGAAGATCGTAATCGTTCATGATGTTGGTAAGGTGTGCGGTACCTTTTGAGCGCATTTCTGCCTGACTGTCGTCGAGTTCCCGCATTTCGCGGTTAAAGCGGCGACCGCGTTCCATAATGGCATCCAGGTCGATAACGTTGTTGAGATTGCCTTTTACTCCCTTGGTCTTGGCTACCAGTGCACGTATCCCCTTGTCGCGGAAAACAGTACCAATACCACCGCGTCCGGCTTGTTTCAGACGGACAACCTTGCGTTTTGAATCGAAGAAACTGAAGTTGAGCATACCGATAAGCGAATTGTCGGCGGCGGTTCCTGCGGAAACTACCGATACATTTTTACGGCTGCCCGGTTCTTCAGCAAACATTTCAGTGAGAGACTCTGCCAGCAGATGGCTGTCGGCCGGAAGGTTAACCACTTCATAAATCTCAACGACTTCGCGAGTTTCGTCGAACAGAACAACAACGTCTTTGTCGCTCTTTCCCTGAAGCTCAAGAGCATCAAAACCGCAGAATTTGAGGAATGGTCCGAAATATCCGCCAACATTGCTGTCGATCACAATGTCGGTTTGAGGAGAAATGGTTACAACCAGCGATTTTCCGGTTCCGGAATACTGTGTTATTCCGCAAACGGGACCCATACCGATTACAATCTCGTTCTCGGGATCGTTCCAACGGGTTTTTGGAGTTGTGGCATCCCATAAAAGCCTGAGGCCAAATCCTTTACCTCCAATGAATTTTTCTTTCATCTGCTGGCTTACCGGTTTTTCCTTAACGGCAAGTTCCCCAACATTGACATAAACCGTACGGTTGTTGTAGCCTTTTTCAATCGGCGCCCAGGAATACTTAAATTCCTTCAGTAGTTTTAACGATTCGTTTAGTGTTGCGTGATTCATATCTTAATTATTGATGTTTCTGTTAGCGGGTTCACAAAGGTACAAAGTTTTGTCATTCTTAAAAGCATTGCGTTGAAAATTAGCGATATGACTTAGTTTTCATAACCAGTGCCTAAAAAATTGATCGGAGAAAATCCGGACCTATTAGGTATTGGAGACCCCGATAACGTTTTTTTCTATATTTGCATATTACGAAATAGAAATCACAGTAAAAAACAATATTTCAGTATGTCATTTGCCCGGGCTATGGAGATCGGTAATTACCTGAAAAAGTTTACGGTAGGAATAGCCGGCTGCGGCGGACTCGGTTCGAACTGTGCTGTTGCCCTTGCCCGTGCAGGTGTTGGCAAGCTGGTTATTGCTGATTATGATATTGTTACTGTTCACAATCTGAACCGGCAATACTATTTTCACGACCAGATCGGACGACTAAAAGTGCATGCTCTTCAGGAAAACATCGGCAGGATTAATCCGGAAACGGTAGTAAAGGCTTTCGACCTTAAGCTTTGTACCTCCGATGTGGTGGACCTGTTTTCGCGTTGCGATGTCATCGTTGAGGCATTCGATAAAGCCGAAATGAAATACATGATCATTGAAACCGTTCTGGATAAAATGCCGGGGAAACCCCTTATCGTGGGTGACGGAATGGCCGGCTGGGGTAATACCGCACAGATCGGCTGCCGTAAGTCAGACAACCTTATTGTGTGCGGCGATGAGCATTCGGAAGTCAATGAGGATTGTCCGGTCCTTGCACCCCGCGTTGGTATCGTCGCACACATGCAGGCAAACGAGGTCCTGGATATTTTGCTCAGGGACTTTGTTCCGGGTTCTGAGTAAAAATTTGAGCAAAAATTATTCTTTTCAACGGCAATTAAATCGGCCGGTGTAAGTCTAAAAATCCTCCGTCTTAGTAAAATAAGGGGAAATTAAAACAGATTGCGATGAAAATCATTCTCAATAACCGCCACGAGACGTTTGAACACGACCGACTGACAATTAATCAATTGCTTGAAATAAAGAAATTTACCTTTAAAATGCTGGTTGTAAAGGTAAATGGTGAACTGGTGCGCCGCCATGAATTTGATCAGGTGAGTGTTAAAGACGGCGACGATGTGATGGTACTTCACCTGGTGACAGGCGGTTGATCACAACACTTCTGCAACCACAAAAGCACTGCCCCCGATAAAAACCAGGTCACTGGCGGATGCCGCGATTAGTGCCGCATCCTTTGCTTCCTTAACGGAAGCATATGCATCTCCGTTCAGTTCAAATGCAGCTGCCATTTCTTTCAGGACACTGGCATCCAATCCCCGGGGTATATCGGCTTTGCAGAAGTAATAAGACGCATTCATTGGCAGCAGTGCAAGCATCCCCTTAACATCTTTATCGTTAACGACCCCGAAAACAATGTGCAAACGGTTAAATTCCAGGCTGTTCAGCTGCTTTATAACTTCGCTGATTCCTTCTGCATTGTGGCCGATGTCGCAGATCGTTAATGGGTCTTTCTGAAGAATCTGCCATCGGCCCATTAAGCCAGTGTTTTTTATGGTCTTCCGGATGCCTTCATAAATACTGAGTCCGTCGAACAAAGCATAGGTGGTTTTGAGCAAATGCGCAGCAGCGATCACCGTTGCCAGGTTTTTTACCTGGTAATTCCCGCCGAGGGGGCACACCAGCCGGTACTTGTCGAGACCATGGATTGCCGTTACCTGCATTTCACCTTCTGGTGTATACCTGGCATCTTTAATTACGTTTACCTCCTGATCGGCAAATACGATTGGTGCTTGCCTGCTGAATGCGGTCGTTCGGAATATTTCCGAAGATCCGGGGTCGGTTTCGCCGATTACAACCGGAACTTCTGTTTTGATAATTCCTGCTTTTTCCGTCGCAATTGCTTCTATGGTGCTTCCAAGAAACTGCGTGTGATCGTACCCGATGTTGGTAATTACCGATAACATCGGGGTGATGATGTTTGATGAATCGAGCCGTCCGCCCATTCCGGTTTCCACTACCGCGATGTCGACTTCTCCTGCATCAAACCAGCTCATGGCCATGGCAAACGTCATTTCAAAAAAGCTCGGTTTTATTCGATTGAAGTCGGGGAGATACTGCTCCGTGAAGCGAACCACAAATTCTTCGGGAACCGGCCTGCCATTTATTTTTATTCGTTCCCTGAAATCCCCGAGGTGGGGAGAGGTAAACAGCCCCGTCCGGAAACCGTTTTCCTGTAAAATGGAAGCCAGCATATGCGATACAGAACCCTTGCCGTTGGTGCCTGCAACGTGTATGGTTTTAAATTTCCGGTGCGGATGCCCCGTTAAATCGTCAAGTGCCAGTGTATTTGTCAGATCCGCTTTGTAAGCGGCAGCCCCTATGCGCTGAAACATTGGCAACTGACTGAACATGTAGTCCAGGGTTTCCTTGTAATTCATGGTGAAAATAATTAGTTCAGTTCAAAGATATACGTAATAGTGCCGCGCTGCTCTTCCGGAGCATCTTCTTTGGGGCTGAAACGGGCCTGCATGGCAGCTCTCTCGGCCAGCAGGCGGAGTTCTGAACTTGAAGTGGTAGTGCCTTTGGCTCCGGCAAGTGCTCGGGTCACTCTGCCTTCACGGTTAACAAATATGGTTACAACAACGGTTCCTCTTTCCCTGAATGTATTAGCCGGCTTGGGTAGTTGCCGTGATGTGCGGCCAACCAGGCTGAACGATATCCCACCTCCGGCTCCACCGGTGCCGTCGTACCCTTGCCCGTCGGGTGTGCCGGTTGTTTTTCCCTGGTCACCGGGCTTGCCGGTGCTTCCCTGATCTCCGCCCTGTGTGGAGCTTCCCTGTTTTCCTTTGTAAAGAGCATCGGGATTTACAACCGGCTGAGGTTGCGGCTCAGGTTCGGGTTTGACGGCAGTGCGCGGTTCGGGTTTTTCAACAGGTTTGGGTGCCGGACGCTCAACCGGTTTTATTGCAGGTGCTTCGTCGTTATTTTCGGTAACAACATCGTCGATATTCTCTGTTTGAGGTGCCGATGCAGAGGGAGCTATATCTCCGATAGCGAGCTGCTGCGGCTGAATATCGCCCATTCCGTCGTCGGAATAGCCAAGATTTACCTCAACACCAGCCTCCTCAGGAAGCGGCAGCGGGGTACGCAAAGCCAGAAATATCAATGCTGCAACCAATATTGCATGAAAAATAATGGTTCCGGCTATTCCTCTGATTTTGTCCTTGTCCATTGAAACGGATTTTCGGATGTCTTTATCAAAAAATCTGCCACAACCCGGTTTTCAGAATCCGGTGCGGTGTTACGACTTTGGTTTGGTTGCCAGAATTACCTTGTGATGGGTTTTCATCAGTTCATTAACCTGATTTACCGCATCAATCAGGGTTACCACGTATTGAACCGGAACCGTTTGATCGGCGCGGAGCACGACGGAAGCATCGGCCTGTCCCTGAAGGCTGTTGCCGATGGTTTCAACCAGAAACTCCGGATTCACCGGATTTTCTTCAATGTAATAGTTGTACCCGGCGTCGATATATACAGTAAGTGACTGTTTTGCCATGGTCTTGCTGGAGCTTGAGGGAAGCAGCAGTTTGATGGCATTGGGACTTACCAGTGTGGATGTGAGCATGAAAAAGATCAGCAGAAGGAATACGAGATCCGACATGGAAGCGGTGCTGAATTCCGGTTTGATCTTGTTTCTTGGTCTGATTGCCATAATATTTTAATAAATCGTTCTTGTCAGAAATGGTTCAATCGTAGATCAGGATGCCGGTTCGTGCAGCAGGTCGATGAATTCGGTTGCCCTGGCTTCGAGCAGAAATACAACCTTTTCAACTCTGGCTACCAGAATGTTGTGACAGATGTAGGCAATAATACCGACGATGAGTCCTGCTACCGTGGTTATCATAGCCTGATAAATGCCACCCGACAAGAGTGCAATATCGATGTTGTTGCCAGCCATCGACATATCGTAAAATGCCCTGACCATCCCGGTAACGGTTCCAAGGAAGCCGATCATAGGACCTGAGCCGGCGATGGTAGCCAGACCGGCAATATTTTTCTCAAGTTTTGAAACCTCCAGCTTACCCACATTCTCAATGGCAGCGTTTATGTCGCCCAGTGGCTTTCCGATACGACTGATGCCTTTTTCAATCATTCGGGCTATCGGACTCTGGTTGTTCTTACAGAGCGACATGGCCGAATCGATGCGTCCGTTATGGATGAAATCGCGGATGTTGTTCATGAAGTTATTCTCTTCTTTCGAAGCCCGGTTGATCACTATATACCGTTCAATAAAAATGTAAACGGCAAGCACCGACATCAGCGCCAGAGGTATCATGATCCATCCGCCGCGAAGGGTAAGTTCCCAGATCGAAAGACTGATGTGCCCGGCCTCTGCCGGTTGCAGTGCGGTTGCTGAAAGCGTGTCGGCAAGAACACCTGCCGGTTGGGTGATTTGAAGAAGCATTCCCGTAATCATTATAATTGGCTTAGTTTTTTCAGCGTAAAAGTAATTATAATCCCTGCCGGCACGCTGTTTTCTAAAAATATTCTATCAACATACCGGTGTTAATTAATAGTAACTCATTTACAGGATTTTTATTTTATCCCACTCCAAGGAGATGACGTTCTGTATTCGTTGTTTCGGTATATAGCCAACGTGGGATGGATTCTGAAAAAAAATCAGGGGAAAATCATTTTGTTTTCCCCTGAAATCAGCAAACCTGATGATTCTTTACATCATAACAGATAGTAAAATCTTCAGAAGTACAGAGATCACGATAAGGATACCGAAGATGATCAGAAATGGTTTAAAACCGGAAAAGTTTGATTTGTTATTTGTTGTTGTTTCCATGATTTCTTTGATTTAGAGTATGCGACAAGCATTAATCGGTCAGTATGCCGGCTTGTACCTGTATGCACATACGATCTGTGCACACCGGTGACTCCTGCACCGGAACCTGTTCATTGGTTCCACATGTGGCATGTCAGGAAAAAGTGCCGGAAAATGTGTCGAATTCTATACCCTAAGAATGCAGGTGAGACAAAGCACATGCGTGGAGATAAATTCCGGATACCTTGTACTGCTGTAATACTCAGCTGATTTACCTTTACATAAGTCCGCTGACGTTAAGATTCCGAAAGCAAAAAGGGTATCTCTTTGCTCAAAAGTGGCGATCTGTGCGGGGACTGTTTGCGTTTCTGCATTGCTGAACGGAAGCAGAACAACCGACTTTTGCGTTAGAGCAGGCGCTGTATCGTTGATGAATGCCCCCGGCAGGGTAGGACCCGCCATCTGCAGCGACAAATGGAATGCCGACAGAAGAATGAAAAAATGAATGAGCCGGAAGATTGCCTTCATGGGACCTGGAAATATTTTAGCGTTTCCAATGCAAAATTAATTCATTTTTCAGAATAAATTACAAGAGTACTTTCTGCGATTTATTATCCGTAAAGGTATATGCTGCTGTACCTTAACGGGAAGATGACAACGACTGAAGAATGTGTTTTGATGGTGTTCTCTGCCCGAAACAGAGCATTTTAAATTGTTTGGTTGCGAAAGTTTTTACAGGGACTGTTGTCATACAGAATAATGTAATTTTATAGGATAAAACTCGTTGATAAGAGGAAATGACTGACAGTGAATGCATTCAGGGTTTGATTAGCGGAGATGAAGAGGCTGCCCGCTGGTTGGTTGCTAACCATCAGTTGCGGGTTTATAATATTTGCCTCGGATTTTTGCGCAATATGCACGATGCAGAGGATATTGCCCAGGATGTTTTTGTGGAGGTAATACGGAATGCAGCGTCATTCCGGGGCGATGCGAAGGTGAGTACCTGGTTGCACCGCATTGCCGTAAACCGTTCGCTGAATCATATCCGAAGCAGCAAACGCAGACGATTATGGCTTGAACTGAATCCGTTTACCGGAAATTCTGCTGATGATACTACCTGCCTGCCCGCAGGGGCAGCTGGAGGGAACGACCTGCTTGAGCAGGAAGATCTAAAACATGCCCTGGAACGTGCCATTGACTCCCTTCCCCAAAATCAGCGCATCGCTTTTACACTTAGTAAGCTTGAGGATCTTTCGTATCAGGAAATCGCAGGCGTTATGAATCTCTCCCTTCCGGCCGTGGAATCATTGATACACAGGGCTAAAATGAACCTTCAGAAAAGGCTTAAAAAGTTTTTTGCGTAGGAATGCGCAAGTTATTTAAACGTTTAGTGTCAAACTGTTAATTAAATTTTGATTCGATGAATTGCCAAGATGCCTGGTTACTTATTTTAGAACGCTCCGTTTCCGCGAAAACCGGTTCGGAAGGGTATGAACTGGAGGAACATCTTGAAACATGTTCCGCATGCCGAAAACTTGCTATGGCTCACGGTGCGGTATTGTCGGATCATTCCGGGCTCCGCCGCTGTGAAGCAGATCCTGTGTTTTATCAAAAAGTCGATCTTAAGCTGAAAAGCACCGTAAGGGTTCATTCCGGGATTCTGCTGCCGTTGCGGGATTACCGTGCTATCGGCAGCGCCCTTGCGGGATTGGCAGCTGCTGTTATTCTGGGGATCTGGATCGGCGGTCTTCTTACCGGAGGAAATGCGATCCCGGGTAATTCTGCAACGACTGCTGTTTCGACAAATCAGGGAAGTGAAATTACAGAAGATTACACACTTGCCCGGCTCGAAAATTATTTTTTTGATGAAAACCATTAAAAAACATGGCGACAAAACAAAATAAGATTTTACTTCTGGTTGTGGTTTTGCTCACCATCGTTAACCTTGCCAGCCTGCTTACCATTATTGTAAAGGTGAAAAGTATTCACAATGCGACAGATTACAGGGCAGAACTTAACAGCGAAGCAGATTCCGTTGCTGTATGGCCCCGGCCGCGCAGTCTGATGGCAGATGCAGGCTTTGATGAGCAACAACAGCTGCTGCTGCGCGAATCCGTTAAGATCCACCGCCAGCGCATAGCGCCTCTGATGGAGGAATTGCGTAATGCAAACAACGCTCTGATCGAAGAGGTTACCAGCGTTACCCCCGACAGCACACGTATGGATGCACTTGCAATGCACATAGGTGAGCTGCACGGTCAGATAAAAGCTCAGACTGCCCGGCATATGCGGGATCTCTGGGAGATATCGAAGCCCGGACAGCGTGAGACTCTCATAAGCTTTTACCACCGCCTGCTCAAAGGCGAACAACCCGGTCCAGGTCATCGCGAAGGATTCCGTCATCGCCGGGGAGGTGGGAACAGATACCACTGAGAAAACACTATTCAATAACAATAAACCCTTAATTATGAAAACGAAACGAATCAGAATGATCGCCCTTGTAACCGGAATAATGGCCCTTGGATTGATAGCCTCCGATCTTAATGCACAGCGACCCGGAAGAGGATACGGAGCAGAACAAGGCCCCGGACGCGGCCCGGGAATATCGGATGATTGTATAATCCCATCATTGACAGAAGATCAGAAGACAGAGATTGCAGCCCTCAGAACGGCTCATTTCAGAAAAGCCGAACAGATCAGAGCAGAGATCGGAGAAAAACAGGCCAGACTGAATACCCTCCGGGTTGCCGATAAGGAAGACCCCAAAGCCATTGATCAGGCAATCGATGATATTGCCAGACTGAAAGGCGACCTGATGAAGGAACGGGAAAACCATCGACGCAGCGTACGCACACTCCTTAACGATGAGCAAAAAGCATTCTATGACTCAAGACCTGGCAGAAGAGGCGGAAGTCGGCAATGGAAAGGCGATAACAACGGTCCGCGCAGATACAGGAATCATGGAATGCCGGGCAGAGGTGTTAATTGCCCCTACAACAAGTAAATAATTTGACGAAATATACGGCAGCGGGATAGTTTCTCTGCTGCCGTTTCCATTTAATGTCTGTTGGTTCTTTCGGGTTGTCAATTATAGCAAACCACGGTATGATGTTCCCTGAAAAAGCATTTCAGGCAGAGTGTACGTGCCCGGACTATGGTAAAGTTTGTGTTGGCTGCGCTCTTCGAACTTTTACTCCTGCCTTATACTGAAAGCATCCCTGCCGTTAACTGCTCCGATGTACATCGCATCCTGATTTTGCATAATAGCTCCACCCCATGCGTTAAAATCGAAATTCAGCGGGGTGTCGAACCAGCTTTGGATATGCATGCTTACTATCAGGGAAACAGTGCCTTCTGCAGGTAAAGTAAAGGGTGAACCGGAAGGTGTTACATCGAAATGGTTGTGAATGAAGCCGGTAATATCGGAAACCTGCCCTGAGTTGTTTGCATAGATCTGCCCGATGCCGAGATGGAAATTGTATGGTTTGCGGATTCCGGCATTATCTCTCCACCATCCGTTGAGCATGAGGTAATGATATCCGCCGCCCAGTACTTCCGGCCAGGCCATATTTACTTCCGGAGGGTTGACAAACATATACGAATTATTGATTTCTTCTGAAAGGCCGAACGTAAAGGTAAGGCTGTCGTATCTGCCGGAAGGCAACCCGGATCCAGCACTGAATGTTAACGTTGAGGGAATGTTACTGTCGATGTAATGGATATTTTCCCAGTCCGAAAGGCGTATAATCCTTCCATCGCTGTGATAAAGCCGGATGTCGGAAATAAAGTACATAACCTCCGTTACTTCATAAGGATTTCCCGCAACGTTGGTATATGCCATTGTATTGAAACGGAGTGGCAGACTGTCGGCCAGGTGATCAAACGTAAGGTTTAACGTGCTGGATGGTTTTTCGGGGCCGGGTTCAGGTTTGCAGGCCGTTGCAAAAGCAAGCAGCAGGCATGCTGCAGTAAGTATCCTGTTGGTGAAGCGGTATCTCATCATTCAGAGTATTGTTTTCAGAAATTGAGTTTCAGGTTTGCAAAGAACGTGCGCCCCGGTTCATAAAGGCGTTCAGTGCTGCCCAGTATTTTACGGTTAAGGTGATCGTAATATGCTTTGTCCAGTAAATTATTAATTCCGGCTGAAAAGGTCAAGAATTTCACCGGTGTCCAGGAAGCGGCAATGTCGGTCAGTATGTAGCCCGGCGTTTCCTCTTCATCGAATGCAAGTGAAACGTGCGATTGTGCTGCAACAGCCCGGATGCTGACTTCAGGCCGTAATTTTATTTTACGAAACAAATATCCGATCTCCAGTTCCGATTCCAGAGCAGGGATCTCTGCAATGGCGTCGTTTTTAATGATAATTGTACCGGTTGCCTGGCCGTTGTTCTGTACTGTTTTTTCCGTTTCCGGGAAATAACCGTAAGTGTAGCCGACACCCAGTGAGATTCTGCCGTTGTCAGTAAATCTGGCAGAAACTCCTGTTTCAAAGCCAGTCAGAACTGCCCGTTTGATGTTGTTGAATTGTTTGACACCGGGTGCTCCCATACTAAGGGGGCGGGCAACCGAAGGGGGTACAAGCGTTCCTGAAATGAAATTACGTATCGTGGATGCAAACAGATTTATATCTAACCTCAGGCGTTTACCGGTGCGATTGAATGTAAGATCAAGCTGATGGCTTGTTTCAGGTTTAAGATCCGGATTGCCAAGATAATCGTACCGGTCGAACCCTGTGGCCAGAAATTTTATGTACTGTTCCTGCATGTCGGGAGCACGGCTGCTGCGGGCAAGTCCGATCCCGAACGACATACCGGGTACTGGACTGTAAGCTGCTGTTATTGCAGCACTAATCATCAAGCGCAACCGGGGTTCCGGATCAAACCAGACGACGCCGTCTTTTTGCACAACCAGAGTGTCCTCAGAGGAAGAATGGTTAATATCGGCACGTAAAAGGGTTGTAAATTCGAATGGACCTGATTTTACTGTGGCTCCTGAATAAAGACCTGCGTTAACGATCGTTGCGTTTTGCCATAAATTAATATCCTTTTCAGAAATAAATTCCTGACCGTCCATGGTCATTATCATCCTGACATTTCGGTTGCCATCTTTATGGACAGACCGCAGATCGATACCAAGAAACCGGCTCACGTCACCGGTACTTTGGCTCAGTTCGGCCCGGCCTCCGGTGGCAGATGTGTTTACTTCCGCAGTAGCTTGCATAAGTCCCGTATAAGGAGGTGTGATGGCAGAATACTGCGGCCTGAAGCTGTTGTCCATCATGTGATAAACACGGGTGTGAAACAGGCTGGCCGATAGTTTTGTGATGGGACTGTTGCGAAATGAAGTTTCCAGTCCGGCTGAAATGATGTGAGTGTTGTCAGCAATTTCATCCATCGGAAGGGCTGGGAATAAAACATCCCGCCCGAAAGAACCCTTATATGAAAACAGCAGTATTCCGGATTTCCCGGTATTAAATCCCACATCAGCTGCAATATCCCGCTTCTGAAATGCAGATTTCCATTCTGTCCCGTTTCCGTCGCGGTAATTGCCGTAATTTTTGAAGCCACCTGAAATGCGATAAAACGATTTATCTCCGGAATGCTGCAGACCGATATGCTGCATGAAGCCATTCCGGTTGGCATCGTAGCCCGTTACAGTATTCAGGTTGAATCCCTTTTTCAGGATTGACGGCTTCGGAGCGGTAATGAGCCGGATACTGGCTGCGGCAGACGGACCGTACCTCAGGATGTAAGGACCTTTTGTGATTTCTATCCGCCGGATAAGCTCCGGTTCAATGTGTGCCATCACGGGATCCATGCGGTTTGGGCAGCCCGGTTCGATAAAAATTCCGTCATCCAGCAGAATACTGATCTGCGAATACCTGTACCCCCTTATTACCGGATCGATGGCGTATCCTCCCCTTCGAATTCCACTGATATTCATCTCCCGGCGAAGAATCTCGCCGAGATCACGGGCAGGTTCACGGTTAAACGACAAACCATCAATGGTATAACCCGGAATGCCTGCTGGAACCCTGCTTTCTGTGATTTCCAGTACCGGTAATTGTACTATACTATCGCTCACCTGACTTTTTGCATCCGGTGAAATCAGCATCCGGATTCCGGTGAACAGAATTAATGTGGTGAGTATTCTAATTCTCATTGCGAATATTTTTGAGATATGCCGGTGCAATGGCGTCCTCATCTATCAAAGATACACAAATTTATAGGAGAGGAAGCGGGGTGTCAATGGATGCAGCAGATGTCCGGATTCGAATCCGGCACTTTGTGGATATTGTGTTCCACAGCTCTGTGGCATGCCGTTTTACGGGTTACGAAACCCTGCTTTCCCTGACTGGCAGTGCAGCTGTCATAAACTGATTTTTATGGCAAAATTACCGATTATGAACAAATGCTCAAAATAATAAGTAACTTTTCATCCGCAAGGCACTATGATCAGATTTTTACCAATGGATAATAGCCATGATAAAAAAAATCGTCGATTTGTCGGGTAATTAACTGAAGATGATAACAATAAAACTATCTCCTGAAATAAACAGCACCCGATACAGAATCTGACCGGGCCCCTGTTACACCGGAGAGGCAGTTGGTATGCTCCAGGATCCTCAGGCTGCCCAGCAGTGCAAAAATCAGAGCTTCTTTGTAGTTAGTCAGCAGTGAATCCGGTATTATAAGCCGGCACTGACTCTGCTTTGCAATCAATTCCATGAGGAAGATATTCAATGCACCGCCTCCTGTAAAAAGTACGTTCTGATCGCTTTGGTCGGGGAGTACATTTGCAATTTGAGAGGCAATATGAACAGTAAGCGTGTGCAGAAGATCCGGGATTGAATGATTCTCCTTGTCAATTAACGGGAAGAATACCGATTCTACCCATTCTCTGCCAAGTGATTTGGGCGGGGATAATTTATACCATTCTATTTGTTGAAGCCGTTCAAAAAGACCGGGCAGCAGTTTTCCGGTACGGGCGGTTTCGCCGTCTTTGTCGAAAGCCATCCCTGCTTTTGATGCATAATGATTCAGCACGTAATTGGCCGGACAGATGTCCCAGGCAATCCGGTGGTTGTCGTTTGTCATTGACAGGTTTGAAAAACCACCTATGTTGACGCAGGCAGCATATTCGCTGAACAGCAGCTGATCGCCTGCAGGTACCAGCGGAGCTCCCTGGCCGCCAAGAGCTACGTCGAGTGAGCGGAAGTCGCAAACGGTTGTAATTCCCGTAACAGCGGCTATATCAGCCCCGCTTCCGATCTGGGTTGTAAATCCTTCCGCAGGGTTGTGAAAGATTGTATGACCGTGACTTGCAATCAGATCTGGATTCAGCCTGTGTTTAGTGATAAAATCCCTGCATTGCAATCCTGTCCATTTGCCGTATTCTGTATGAATGCGGCAAAACTCTGCTGCTCCGGAAGCAATCGCATTCAGTAGCAACTCCCTGATCCGTAGCGGGTATTCAATTGTTTCCGCACAATTAATTGTAAATCGAACCGCCCGATCTTTAAATGTGAACGTACAGTGAGCGATATCCAGTCCGTCGAGGGATGTACCCGACATCAGCCCGATAGCTCGGATACTTGTTCCGTTAGTTTCAGAGGACATCGGTAATGGTTTCGAGTTTCATTCCACGGGAGCCTTTAATAAGTATGACTTCCCCTTTCATAGGATGGTTTTTCAGATAATTGTGAAGTTCTTCGGTGGTTTCGAAGCCTACAACTGAGTTGAATCCGGATTTGGCCTGCAGAAAGTGTGGTCCGGCTGTAAGTATGTTCCTGAAACCGGATTCCATAGCAAGTTTGAGGATGTTCAGATGCTCTTCGGCAGCCATGGTTCCCAGTTCAAACATATCGCCCAGGATTACGCTTTTGCTTCCGGCATCGCTTCCGGAAAAATTAACAAGAGCTGCCTGCATACTCGAGGGGTTGGCATTGTATGCATCCAGCACGAGGCTGTTATTACCGGTTTCTATCACCTGCGATCTGTTCATCCGGGGAATGTACCTTTCGATGCTTTCAGCTGCACTTATGAGATTAGCCCTGAAATGTCCGGCAACAGCCATTGCAGCCATGATGTTTTCAAAGTTGTACATTCCGGTAAGCTGGCTGTTGATTTCAACTTGTGCGGGAGAGTGCAGGGTAACCGACAAAAAAGGCCGGGTGCCGGAAACCGAGCCCCGGTATTTTGCTGTTCCGGAAGATCCATACGTAATACGCTGGATTTCGTGTGAAAGTTTGTTAAGCAGTTCATTGTCGAGATTTACGAAAGCAGTTCCTCCGTAAGCTCTAAGGTGTTCGTACAGCTCATTTTTTGCTATAACTACGCCTTCCGGACTTCCAAAGCCTTCGAGGTGTGCTTTTCCGATGTTTGTAATAATCCCGTGCGTTGGTTTGGCAATTGCGCAGAGTGCAGCGATTTCACCAATGTGGTTGGCTCCCATTTCAACAACGGCTATTTCGGTCTCCGGAGTTATGGTCAGCAGTGTAAGAGGAACGCCTATATGGTTGTTTAAGTTTCCGATGGTGGCATGTGTTGTAAATCGGCTGGAGAGTGCCGCATGGATCAGCTCCTTGGATGTGGTTTTTCCATTTGTACCGGTGATGCCTATAATGGGGATATTCAAACTTTTCCGGTAGTCGGAAGCAAGAATTTGCAGGGCGCTCAGCACATCTGTGGTAAGCAGCGTTTTTTCTCCAGCATAAAAAGCCGGATCATCGATAACGGCATATGCTGCACCCAGTTCAAGTGCTTTTGCGGCAAAGCGGTTACCATCGAAGTTATCGCCTTTGAGTGCAAAGAAAATGCTGCCTGCCTGTGTTTTACGGGAGTCGATGCTGATGTAAGGGTGTTGCCTGAAGAGATGATACAATTTTTCTGAACCGGTAAGTTCCATGGAATTGATTTTCAGTTTAGATTTTGGTGGTAAAACCGGAATCGAAATTACTAAAATTACGCGTTTGGGTATTTGGAATAAAACAAAAAAGTCCGTTTGCAGGAGCAAACAGACTTTTTTGGATATAGGTTTACGGGTTATTATCTTTTATTGGTTGAATAGGCACCGCCAACCTTGCCCATAGCACATCTGAAACCGATGTAATTGGTTGACAGGTTCTGGTCAAGGTAACGGCGTGTGGCCGGACTCAGATAGTAAGCCGGGTCACGCCAGGAGCCGCCTTTATACACCCTTGACTGATCGGAGATCAGGGATGTTTTTCCGAATTCATACATCATATTGGTTGTATTAACTGTATCGGCAGGTGCACTTGCCCAGTCGGGATTTATAGTTGACTGGTAGTCTCCGTCGAGATAATTGATCTGGTTGGCGCTGCGATAGTTAAAGCGGTCTTTACTTTCTTCTGTTGTAACATTGCGGTAGCGGATTCGTCCAAGGCTGTCTTTAGGAGCAAGGAAACCTTCTGCGTCTGTTTCTTTTGTTGTAAATACGTTACCACGATACGGGGCATAGTCGGCCATATCTTCGTAGGTCAGGGGGCGGTATACGTCGAGTACCCATTCGGCAACGTTACCGGCCATGTTGTAAAGGCCGTAATCGTTGGGCCAGTATGAAGCTACTTCTGCGGGCAGGTCTGCGCCGTCGTTGAGGCTTCCGGCAACACCCATATAGTCACCGCGGCCGCGTTTAAAGTTGGCGAGGAATTGTCCGTAGTATTTTTTCTGATCAGAGCGAACGATTGTACCATTCCAGGGGTAAACGCGGCGTTCAACAACGCGTTCATAAACGGTGTTACCAACGAGGCCGAGAGCTGCAAATTCCCATTCGGCTTCGGTTGGCAGGCGATATTTCGGTACGAGGATGCCGTCTTCGAGTTTGGCACGACGTTCACCGGTTCCGCTCGGATTAAGATCTTTCAGCGGTTTGTTCACCAGTCCTTCGTATTGTCCGGCCAGGTATGCTTCGGTGTTGAAATTGTTTTCGTTGCGCTGGTCTGGATCAAAGTCGAGTACGCCTTCTTTGATAAGGAGCATTTCATTAACGCGGTCGGTTCTCCAGAGGCAGTACTCGTTGGCCTGAACCCAGCTGACGCCAACAACAGGATAGTTGCGATAAGCAGGATGGCGGAAATAGGTTTCAACGAGAGGTTCGTTATAAGCCAGTTTTTCGCGCCATACGAGGGTGTCGGGAAGAGCTTTGCGGTACACTTCCGGATAGTCGGTGCCGAACACGCGGCTGAGCCAGTACAGATATTCAACATAATCTACATTGGCTACCTCGGTTTCATCGATGTAGAAAGAGGGAACAGTAACCCTGCGGGGGATATTGTCCCAGTCATACATCGGGTTGTCGGTAGTACGACCCATCGTAAACGTTCCACCTTCAACAAGTTTGAGTCCGGGGCCTACGGGTTGTTCACCGTATTTTGTATTAACCTGGAAACCTCCGTTTTTGGGATTATTGTATTCCCATCCGGTGGTTCTGGACGACTCTTTGGCACACGAGGAAGCCATGAAAATAACTGCTGCAAAGAAGGTGATCTTCAGATAGATGTTTCTGTAGTTGATCATTTCCGGTAATTATTGGTATTTGGGTTATTAACTAAAACCTTGGGCATTTTATTGCCTTATGCTTGAAAGTTTTCTGGCCACAGTCGAATTGCCATGCAAAGGAAATTTCATGTGCGCCGCCGGTTATATTGGTTAATCGCGAAACGGTGTAATCGTAACTGTATCCAACCTTAAATTTTGTATGCTGGAAGCCGACAAGTGCAATTACGGCATCGGGATTTTCGAAATTATGCCTGAACCAGGCTCCGAGTACAAAAGGGTGTACGTTAAGGTACATTCCCAGGTTCAGCTGATGATATTTGCCCTGCTGTTGGTACATGATGTTCGGAGAAAGGCTCAGATCTTCCACATCGCCTCCGCTGAGGCCCTGCCTCATATCAATAAGTGCCCCTGCATGCATGGTTAACTTCATGTTTATCTTGCTGTCGCCGTTGCTGTAAAATGAATTGTCGGGCTGATTCAGATGGTGGGCTGCAATTCCACCGTATAAACGCTCACGATAACCGAAAAGAAGACCTGCTGAAAAATCGACCATACCAATGGTCATGCGGTCGGGGGGACTTTCCTGTGAAGGAGGCAGATTATTGATGTCACCAGCAAGTAACTGATCTTCAAATATCAGCTTTTCCCAGTCAAGCTTGTTCTGAATATACGTCCCCTGAAATCCTGCATTAAGGGTCAGCTGTTTGGTTATATTCATACGATACGAATACATGGCACTGGCAAGAGTTGAAGTCATGGTTCCGCCGGCCATATTTTCGGACATAACCATAAGCCCGACTCCGCCGGATACGGCATCGATAAACTGGTCGTAGGATACGGAATAATTTACGAATGAAGCAGGAATGCCAGGCCATTGATTCCGGTAATTCAATGTTAGTCGGGGGCAGATTTTCGAGCCGGCCAGCGCCGGATTCAAATACATCGGATTGCCGTAGTATTGCGAAAATTCGGCATCCTGTGATACACCTGTCAGAGTGGCAGCAATGATCAGAAGTATCAGGCTTAGTTTTTTTACCATGTCCTATCGTATTTCGGCAGCCAATATTACGAATATTTTTAATAATCGGACTACCGGGGATAAAAATTAATTAATCTCCTCCATCTTTGCAATAACGGTGCAGTAGTCCCGTTAGTATCCTGTCCGCGACCGATCTGCTGTATTCTGAAGTACAAATATAATGCTTTCTGAACCTATTCTGTATCAGAAATGTTATATTTTGTTGATCAGAATGCAAACGACATATGATGAAATATAGTTTCATTATCCGGATTATCAACTGTATACGACAAAATGACTAAAACACGGCGTT
>JALHHH010000025.1:0-34573 GCA_022837485.1 Bacteroidales bacterium | reverse complement strand
TTTACTTATATTAACCATACTTTTTTTCAACGTTTCCCCGATTACTGCACCAGCTCAGGAGAGTATCCGCTGGGATGAGCCCTTACGGGAAAATTATGGTGAAAATCAATTCCGTTTTTGGTTCAACTGCTCTTCCTGCAGCACCGACCCTGAAACGGGATTACCCGTATATACGTTTGAATTGCCCGGAGGATTTACAGGCATTCCGGAAGTAATCATCACGCAGGAAATCTATCAGCCTCTTTCAGAAACCGAACATAAAGCTCTGGAACAGACTGGAGTCCAACTTGCTTCCACATCCATAGAATTAGAAGCTAAGCTTGTTTCCGACAGAGGCGAAGCCCACCTTTTGATCGGATTTGTACCTCTCAGGTTAAACGACAGCACCGGCTTGCCTGAAAAGCTGGTATCCTTTGTACCCGTTACCGGAACCGTGCGCGAAATCCCTCACACCGTTAAGCATTCGTATGCTCCTTCCTCTGTTCTCGCGAACGGACTATGGTATCGAATGTCGTTTGACCGCGATGGTATCGTAAAATTAAACTATAATGACCTGGTTGCCATGGGCGTGATGCAGGGGAGTGTAAGCTCAGGTTCCATAAGGGTTCACGGTTACGGGGGAGGTATGCTTCCCGAACGGGTGGCTATGCCCCGCCACGATGACCTTCCGGAAATTCCGCTTTTTGTCAGCGACGGCGGCGACGGGAAGATGGACCCGGGTGATTACATATTGTTTTTCGTCAAGGGACCAATGGCCTGGTTTCTCAATCCGGCTACAGGAATTTTTGAGCACCGGAAACATCTGTATTCCGACCATTCCTGGTACTTTATCACGGTCGGAGCCGGACAGGGGAAACGTATAGAGGAATTTCCTCAGCCGCAGTCTTCACCTGCATCTTTGGTTACATCCTACAACTGGTATTCGGCACATCATCCCGATGAATACAACCTGATAAAGTCGGGCAAAGAGTGGTTTGGCGATATTTTCGACATCATTACCAGCAGAGATTATACCTTCGGGCCGCTTGTTGCCGAAACCGACTCACCTTTGGTTATGCGCTTCAGCGCTGCTGCCAGGTCTACTTCCGGCAGCTCTTTTACCGTTACCCATCAGGGCAGCTCCTTTAATCTGCAAGTACCACCCATTGTCGATATTTTTAATACTAATTATGCCCGAATGGCAGTCGATACCTGGTCTTTCAATCATAATGGCACAGTCAGCGGAGTTAACGTTAAATTCAATAAACCTCTGAGTACGGCTACCGGATGGTTGAATTATATTGAACTCAATACCCTTGCCCGGCTCGTATATGGCGGAGGACAGCTGGGTTTCAGAAAAACCGGACTTGAAGGAATTGCCGAATACCGGATACAGGGGACCGGACAACCTGAAATGCTGTGGGATGTTACCGATCCAATGAATCCCGGACTGATACGTTTCGGGCAGCAGCAGGGCTATTACTGGTTCAGGGCGTTAACCGATACGCTGCGTCAGTATTTTCTTAGCGATGCACAGTCGTACCTTAGCCCGGTTTCGGCAGAGCGCGTCGAAAATCAGAACCTTCACGCGATGGCTCCGGCCGATATGCTGATAGTTGTCCATCCTTTGTTTATGGATGAGGCGATCCGCCTTGCCACATTTCATAGTCAGGTGAACGACCTCAGTGTTCAGCTGGTTCAGCCTCAGGCGATTTATAATGAATTTTCCTCAGGAGCTCAGGATATCAGTGCAATCCGTGATTTTGTCCGTATGTTGTGGATAAAGTCGGGGGAAGCACGTTTGCCCCGTTTCATGCTTATGTTTGGCGACGCTTCCTACGATTACAAAGACCGTATTCCCGGAAACAACAATTTTGTTCCGACTTTCCAGTCGGTGGAGTCGCTGAATCCGGTTAACTCCTATGCTGCCGACGACTTTTTCGGATGCATCGACGATACTGAAGGTGGTATGTCTACCGATATTCTTGATATAGGTATTGGCCGTCTGGTGGTTTCTACCCCCGAGCAGGCCCGGACATCAGTCGATAAAATCATTCATTATACAACCGCGACCGAAAAGGTCCACGGTGACTGGCGGAATGTTATTGCTTTTGTCGCCGATGACGAAGACGCCAACGAGCATATGATGCAGGCCGACAAGCTTGCGGCCATGATTGATTCCCTGTATCCGGCCTACAATACCGATAAAATTTTCCTGGATGCCTATCCTCAGGTCTCCACACCGGGAGGACAGAGGGCTCCTGAGGCTACTGCTGCTATCAACGACAGGGTTGGCAAGGGTGCCCTGATCGTAAATTATACCGGTCATGGCGGAGAAACCGGATGGACTCATGAGCGCATTCTGGAGATTGCGGATGTGAACAGCTGGTCCAACTACGACCGCATGCCGGTATTTATGACAGCTACCTGTGAGTTCAGCAGGTACGATGATCCCCAGCGCCTGTCGGGTGGTGAGTTAACTTTTCTGAATCCAAAAGGCGGCGGCATTGCACTGTTTACTACTGCACGACCCACTTACGGAAATCCCAACTTTATCCTTGCTACAAACTTTTATACCATTGCATTACAAACGGGACCCGACGGGAGACCCTTCCTCGGCGATCTAATCCGAGTATCGAAACGTGTTTCAGGTTCCGATATAAACATAAAAAAATTCGTCCTGCTCGGCGATCCGGCACTTAAGATGGCTTATCCGGAGTATAATGTAATTACAACAGAAATTAATGGCCGCAGCGTCCTTGGTGTATCCGACACCCTGAGCGCCCTGGGTGAAGTTACCATAAGCGGGATTGTAGCGGGGCACGACAGGGAATTGCTTACCGGCTTCAATGGGATTCTGACGGTAACTGTTTTTGACAAAGAAAGCCCTGTAAGTACTTTTGGCTCGGATGGCACAAGTCCGATGACATTTATGGTCCGGAAAAATATCATTTACAAAGGTAATGTTGCGGTTACCGGGGGTAGGTTTAGTTTTGCTTTCATCGTTCCCAGGGATATCGGCTATCAGTTCGGGCCCGGAAAGATCAGCTATTATGCCACAGATGGCACGGTGGATGCCTCCGGATATCACTCCGATATCGTTGTTGGAGGCGTCAGCGATGTGCAGATCAGCGATAACGAAGGTCCTGAAATAAGGCTTTTTATGAACGATACCAGCTTCAGGCAGGGCGGATTTACGGATGAAAAGCCGGTGCTTATTGCCCTGCTGAGTGACTTCAGCGGAATCAATACCGTAGGCAATGGCATTGGTCACGACATCGTTGCGATTCTTGACGGAAAAACAGATGCTCCCTATATCCTGAACGATTATTACCAGGCAGACCTCAATACCTATAAACAAGGCAGGGTTATGTTTCCTATGCCCAGACTTGAGCCGGGAAGTCATACATTAAAGATGAAGGTCTGGGATGTTAACAACAACTCCTCGGAAGCAAGCCTGCATTTTGTGGTTGCCGGATCCGATGAACTGGTTCTTGGTGATTTTCAGGCATATCCCAATCCAATGTCTGACATAACGCGTTTTGAAATTGAGCATAATCGCGCAGGGGAAGAACTTGAACTGTTATTGCAGATATTTTCACTTCAGGGATCGAAGGTGGCGGAACTTAAACGGACTATTTTTGCCGGTGGATACCGAACTCCGGCTTTCGAATGGGATGGGTGCGGAAGCGGCGGGCGTCTCCTTACAAGCGGGTTGTATATAGGTAATCTTACCGTAAAGAGTGTTACAGGACAAAGGGCGACAAAAGCATTAAAAATAGCAATCACCAGGTAGGCATTATTAAAGGAAAAAGGACTATGAAGTTACGGACAGTAATCGTTACACTGATACTAATACTGACTGCTTTTACTGCAACGGCTCAGCTGAGTAAACCCGTTGTTCTGAACTGGGGTGCTCCTGCTTCCCTCTTGCGCGGTGAGGATGACCCTATTGATGTTCTGTCGTTCGGTGAGGCCCAGTATCTTTTGCTTCCCGAAAGCAATCTGCCTTCCATTGTTGTTCGGATTCCTTTGCCAGAAGGCTTTGACTTTGCAGGTTTTCGACTTGAAAATATTTATTATGAGCCGTTTACTGAAACGGAACACACTCTTCTTGGTGGCGAATCACTGCCACGGGTTCCGGATGCTTCCGCTGAAGTGATGTTTGAGCGGGGCCGCCCCTGGGTGTATGTCACCGTTCTTCCGTTCGGTACCGACCCCGGGACAGGCTTGCAGGCGAAAGTTTCAGGTTTTACGGTTAGTGTGGATACCTATAGGGGAGCCGGGAGTGAAAAACAGGCTGCGTTATATCCTTATAATTCCGTGCTCGCTTCAGGTGATTGGTATAAGATATATATTAAGGAGTCGGGCATCTATAAACTGACATACGATGACCTGAGTAAACTAGGGATGCCTTTGAAAAACCTGAATCCGGCCATGATACGACTATATGGTAACGGGGGCAGGATGCTGAATGAAACAGCAGGAACAGAGCGTATCAACGACCTTGCCGAGAATGCAATCCGGGTTGTTACGGCCAAACCCGGTGTTTTTGCTCCCGGCGATTATATTCTGTTTTACGGTTTAGGGCCGAACACATGGACGCTCAATCCCTTTTCATCACGGATGGAGCATAATACGCACCTGTATTCGGATGAGGGGGCGTATTTTCTGACCATAGGTCTTATGCCCGGCAAGCGGATTCCCGAAGATCAGGGTCCTGCCGAAGCAGAAAACGACCTGACATCATCCTATACCGACATGAGGATTCACGAAAACGATAATATCAACCTTGTAAAAAGCGGCAGGAAATGGTTTGGTGAAAAGCTCGATTTCTATACCAGAATCCTGAATCTGCCATCGTTCCGGTTTAATAATCCCGTTGCCGGTGAAAACGTGGTATTGCGTTACGGACTGGCAGCCCGGTCTACCAAGGGAGATGTTACTTTCAATATTCTGGTAAACGGAGAGAATGTAGCCTCCCCGAAATTGATTAAGATTCTGTCGGATCATGAATATGCTAAAGAGGTAACGGAGGTTAAATCGATTCCCTTTTCCTCCGATAGAATGGATGTCAGAATCCAGTTCAATCCGGTATCCAATACCGACCTGGGTTTTCTTGATTTTGTTTCGCTGAATGTTCGTTGTGCGTTGACATTTAGTGGCGGTCAAATGGCTTTCAGGGATCCCCGGACCGTTGGGGAGGGAAAAATTACGCGTTTTAATCTTGAGAATGCGAATACAGTTCAGGAAGTATGGGATGTAAGCGACCCGGTAAACGTTCGTTCGCTGGCACTCCAGCGCACCGGAAGCCAGGCAACGTTCAAGCGGAATACGGAAAAGCTTGTTGAAATGATTGCCTTTGACGGAACCTCATTTCTAAAGGTAAGAACCGGTGAGAAGATCCGGAATCAAAACCTGCACGCGCTGGGTAATTACGATATGGTTATACTGACGCATCCCGATTTTGCCCAGGATGCAAAACGTCTGGCACACGTTCACAACGACAGGGGTGAAATTTCAGCGGTTGTGGTGTCGATTCCCGAGGTGTATAATGAGTTTTCGTCGGGTATTCAGGATATTACCGCAATCAGGGATTTTATGAAATTGCTATACGACCGGGGCAAACAGTGGGGGTACCCCAAGTACCTGCTTCTTGTCGGAAATGCATCGTACGATGTTAAAAACCGGATTCCGGGAAATACCATTTTCATTCCTACTTTCCAGAGTGAAAATGCAGTTCATTACGTTTACTCTTTTCTTTCCGACGATTATTTCGGAATTCTTGATGATGGGGAAGGAGGCCTGAATGCTTCCGGTCTTCTGGATATCGGGGTCGGAAGGCTGCCGGTACGAACCCCGGAACAATCCCGCATAGTCGTCGACAAGCTTATTTATTACCTTGAAAACAATGCCGACACACACGGAGACTGGAGGAATACGATTGTAGTGCCGGCCGATGACCGCGACCGGAATACGCACCTTGATCAGGCTGAAAAACTGGTGGATACGATCGAACTAAAAAGTCCCGATTACAATATTCACAAGATATATTTCGACTCCTATGTGCTGGAGTCGACGCCCGGCGGGGCCAGATATCCGGATGTAAACCGCGAAATTGCAACCCGGGTTGAGAAAGGAGCACTGATGGTTAATTACATTGGCCATGGCGGAGAGGTTGGCTGGGCCGACGAACGGGTGCTTGAAATTCAGGATATCAATGCCTGGACAAACTACGACCGTATGGGACTGTTTTTTACGGCAACCTGTGAGTTTTCACGCTTCGATAACCCGCTGCACACCTCAGCCGGCGAGCTGGTCTTCCTTAATCCCAACGGAGGAGCCATGTCGCTGGTGACCACTACCCGGCTGGCTTTTGCCTCCAACAACTCCATTCTGAACCTTCATTTTGCCGATACCATGTTCAGTCCGCACACCAACGTGCCTCCACGCCTGGGTGATGCACTCCGGTATACGAAAAACCGCAGCCCCAACTCGCAGAATACCCGTCACCTTACCCTATTCGGGGATCCTTCCATGCGGCTGCCCATGCCCAGATTCCACGTAGCAACTACAGGAGTTAAGAATCCAGTTACAGGTGCTGCCGTTGATACCCTTTTTGCCAATACGCTTGCAACTGTTTCGGGTGAGATTCGCGACGACGACGATATGCTTATGAATAACTTTGACGGAATCGTGTATGTTAAAGTTTTTGATAAACCTTCCGTTGTTACAACTCTCGGACAGCAGAACCTGAGTTTTATCACACAGTTTAATTCGCTGAAGAATGTTCTATATCAGGGTAAGGCTACCGTCACCGGAGGGAAATTTGAGATAACCTTTCCCGTTCCAAGAGATATAGATTTTTCATACGGACAGGGTAAACTAAGCTATTATGCCACCAACGGGGTGGTTGATGCCAATGGATTCTACACGGGCATCAGGATAGGCGGAGCCGTTCAGGCGGAGACTACCGATACGGAAGGACCGGTAATTCGCCTGTTTATGAACGACACTAATTTTGTCGACGGAGGACTTACCAGCGAATTTCCCCGGCTGGTTGCACTCCTTTACGACGAAAGCGGTATAAACACCCTGGGAACCGGTATAGGTCACGACATCACGGCGACCATGGATGGTGACGGTTACTCCTCGGTTGTACTCAACGATTTTTATGTGTCGGACAAGGACTCTTACCGCAGCGGGCGGGTGAATTATCAGTATTTCAATCTCCCGGAAGGTGAGCATACGCTTTCGCTGAAAGCCTGGGATGTACACAATAATTCAAGTACTGCAAGCATACGATTTGTGGTTCAGCGCAATATTGTACTGAGTGTTGAAGGGTTAACCGCATATCCCAATCCGTCGGGCGGGGATGTTTACGTGCGGTTTGACCACAACCTGTTCGACGGCAAATTTGATGTAGAGATGCAGGTCTTCAATTCCACCGGTCAACTTATACGGTCGATAGGCCCTGAGCGTATAGTTTCGGAGGGATATGTTTCGGGCTCCATACACTGGGACGGCAGATCGGATGACGGCATCCCCGCAAGGGCAGGACTCTACCTCTGCCGCTTGACGATCCGTGACCGGAATGGTTACATTTCACGAAATACAGCCAAGATTATTCTTGTTAGATAAGTTCCGGTAATGGTACGTGCCATAGGCGAATGTCTGCTTGATATTGTTTTCAGTGACGAAAATCCTGTATGGTCATGCCCCGGAGGAAGTCTGCTTAACTCTGCCGTTTCACTCGGCCGGTCGGAGATCCCTGTTGCTTTGATTTCCGAGGCAGGAGAGGATAAAACCGGCAGGCTGATTCTGAATTTTCTTCGCAGCAACAAGGTTGATGTTTCCGGATTTAAGCTACATCCGGGTAATTCAACTCTGGCTCTTGCATTTCTGGATGCCGGCGGCGATGCCTCATACCAATTTTATCAAGGCCTTCCCGATGAGCCCCCGGACATTTCTGTTCCCGATTTTCGGGAAAACGATATTTTTATGATGGGGTCGTTCTATTCGGTGAAACCACGCAACCGGTCGAACATACTGCGGTTGGCAGAAGCGGCCCGCATGGGCAAGGCCACGATATTTTACGATCCGAATTTTCGAAAGCCGCACATGAATGAACTCCCGGAAATAATGCCATATATTCGTGAAAACATACGTATTTCGGATTTAGTCAGAGGTTCGGATGAGGATTTCAGACTAATCGCCGGTGCCGAAAATGGCGATCAGGCATATGCATTTGTGCGGGATTGCGGTTGCGAGAGATTAATTTATACGAAAAATTCTGCCGGATTAACGCTGTATACTCCCTTGTATTCAAAGGCGGTAAAAGTGCCTGCGGTAGAAGTTGTAAGTACCATCGGTGCGGGCGACAGTTTCAATGCCGGCCTGGTTTCGGTAATTCATAAATTCGGGAAAATTGAAGATAGCACGGTATTTTGGGACGAAGCTATCCGCAAGGCGATTATATTTGCATCCGAAGTATGCGGCAGCAGGTACAATTTTATCGACTGGCCTGCATCTTCCTGAACCCTGAAATGATAATAAAAACACTCGCACGCGTACTGCTCAGATTGCTGAGATGGGAAATAACCGGTGAACTCCCGGGAAAACCTCACAAATGTGTGGTTATGATGGCTCCTCATACGGCGAACATCGATTTTTTTTACGGATGGCTGGGATATGCATCCCTGGGATATAAATCCTACTTTTTTATTAAAAAGGAGGCTTTTAACCGCTTTACCACTCCGGTTCTCAAGGCGATGGGAGGTATTCCGGTTGACCGCTCCCACAGCACCAATGTGGTGCATCAGCTTACCGAAGAGTTCAACAGCAGAAAATCGCTGATCTTAACCATTACTCCTGAAGGAACCCGCAAACGGAATCCACACTGGAAAAAGGGATATTATTTTATCGCGCGGAATGCCGGTGTACCCGTTGTAATGGGATACCTTGATTATAAAACGAAGCGGGGTGGGTTCGGCCCTTCGTTTATGCCTACAGGGGATTATGAGTCTGATTTTAAGATGATAAGGGAGTTTTACGGCGATAAGACGGCCAGACACCCCGACCGGTTTGTTATTCCATAAACAACACAACGCTTCCGTATCAATTTCCGGAAGTGTATTAGTCCGTTGAATTAAAACATCCGTAAAGAAATAAAACACGATGAATCGGCTTTTATTTGTTTTGCTTTTTAGCGCTTTCTTGTCACCGGCATTATCGCAGGACGGTGCCAGACGAAATTTTCATATTCCGGATATAGCCGGTTTTTATACCCTTAAGGGGGATTTTCATACGCATACCGTCTTCTCCGATGGTCTGGTATGGCCAACCCTGAGAATTTTGGAAGCCTGGCAGGAAGGTCTGGATGTTATTGCTGTTACCGATCATATTGAATACCGGCCTTTCCGGGATGATGTAAATCAGGATCTCAACCGTTCGTATGAAATAGCCTTACCAAAAGCGGATCAATTGGGAATTTTACTTGTGAAAGGTGCTGAAATTACACGTAGCATGCCACCCGGACATTCAAATGCGCTGTTTCTCAACGATATTTCAAAGCTGGACACAGAAACTTGGTCCGATGCCTTTACGGAAGCGGGTAAACAGGGAGCTTTTATTTTCTGGAACCACCCGGGGTGGAAAGCCCAGCAACCCGATACTACTATCTGGTTTCCGGAGCACGATAAACTGCTCGTTGACGGACGGCTTCACGGAATTGAGGTCGTAAATTACAAGGAATACTATCCAAAGGCATTTGCTTGGGCACTCGAAAAAGACCTTACCATTCTGGCAAATTCGGATATCCACGGCTCCATCCACAGTGAATATCACTCCGGACCAAGCGATATGCGGCCCTTTACCCTGGTGTTTGCCCGCGAAAGGAACCTGAAAGGCGTGAAAGATGCACTGATGGATAAGCGTACAGCCGCATACTATAACGGCAATGTATACGGACGAGCAGAGTGGCTGAAAAAGTTGTTTGACGCATGTACCGGACAAGAAGTAAATGCCGCCGCCTCGGGAAATGGGAAGCGAAGCATTTTCCTCACCAACTACAGTGGCATAGGTTTTTATCTGGTTCCCGGTGAAGAAGCTCGCAGGGCGGGGCTCATCTACGATATTGAACTGCCACCTTATTCTACCATCGGACTTACACTTAAAGTGCCCGGGCAGAATGAATCGCCGGCAAGTGCAATATTGCTTGAGTATTCGGTAACAAATATGTTCACCTCACCGGAAAGTTGCCTGAAAACCAGCCTCCGGTTTTAACCGTTATACAATTCGCTGATCTTTAGGATGTACAGAGTACAATGCGATAACTGAGAGCTCTTTTGCAGCTTATTCCGGAACTTTCCTGATTTTGCCCGGCAGGAGCTGATTCCCGCTGTAAACAGATGTTTCCGATTTATTTATCGTCCGTTAGGTATTGCATTATTAATCACTATCTTTGCGTGCAATTAACAAAACGGGATAGATAATTTTAATTTTTCGGAAATGGTTCAAAATCTGGGAGCACAGAATTCGATTTTCAATCAATATATTGCTGAAATCAGAGATTCGCTTATCCAGCAGGACAGTCTCCGGTTTCGTTTCAATATGGAGAGAATGGGTGCCATTTTCGCCTATGAAATCAGCCGTCAACTGGAATATGAAGTCAGGGAAGTAGTTACATCGCTTGGTACTGCCGAAGTTCCTGTGCTGAAGCAGTACCCTGTACTTGCAACCATTCTCAGAGCCGGTCTTCCGCTTCACCGGGGTATGCTCAATGTTTTCGACCGTTCCGATAATTCTTTTGTTTCGGCCTACCGCAAACACAGCAAAGACGGCAGATTTGAAATACAGGTTGAATACGTTTCGAGTCCCGACCTCACCAATAAAGTACTGATCGTTTCCGATCCTATGCTTGCTACCGGAGCTTCGCTGGTTCTCAGCTATAAAGAGCTTCTGGCCAAAGGTAAGCCTTCGCATACGCACATCGTTACCCTGATCGCAAGTACACAGGGTATTGATTACATCAAGCGTTATCTGCCTGCCCAGGATGTTACACTTTGGGTTGGCGCCATCGACGATGAGCTTACGGCACAGGCCTATATAGTTCCCGGACTTGGCGACGCCGGTGACCTTGCCTTCGGAAGTAAAATATAAACGACTTTTTATTACGCATGTGTGATAAGATGCACCCTAATGCATTAATCCGCTGTGTTCTGATTTTCGGGTTTATTTATAAAGGCCGGTCTCCGGGGATTATGCCGTTATCGAATGAACAGGCTTTGCCATGCGGTGCTGGTTTGGCAATTAAAATTCATTTTAGTGCGAAATTTTGATGTAAGTTTGTAAAAAATCACCGCATGACCGGCTTAATATCGGAAAACCTCAGGATCGCACTCGATTCCATTCGCAGTCACCTGCTCAGGAGTATTCTGACTGTTCTGATTATCGCCTTTGGCATTATGGCTCTGGTTGGGATTCTTACTTCTATTGACGCCATCAAATATTATCTGAACGAGAATTTCACCTCCATGGGTGCCAATTCCTTTACCATACGAAACCGCAGTATGCGCATTCATATGGGTAACCGTTCCACTCTCCCGCGTAATTACCGCTACATCACCTGGCAGGAAGCATTGCAGTTTACCGGGGACTATCGGTACGGACTGGCGTCCGTGCAGACATATGCCACCAATACCGCTACCGTGAAATATGGATCGGTAAAAACCAACCCCAATATTCCGGTGATTGGGTCCGATGATAACTACCTGAGAGTTTCAGGAAATGAGCTGGAAAAAGGAAGGACTTTTTCAGCTGGCGACATCAGCACTGGCTCTTATGTTGCGGTAATCGGGTCGGCACTGTCATCCAGGCTTTTTAAATCCGGAGTAGACCCCATAGGCAAGATCATAAGCATCGGATCCGGTAAGTACCAGGTGATAGGAGTAATGAAGGCAAAAGGAACCGGCATGGGGTTTAATACAGATAATACCTGTATTGTGCCCGTTACCAATGTCAGGCAGGCGTTTTCGCGTCCGAATATGTCGTTTACCATTAACGTAGTTGTGGAAGACCCCTCCCATCTGGAAGTTGCTTTGGGAGAGGCTACCGGGCTGTTTCGCGTAATCCGTGGCGTAAAAGCGGGAGAAGAGAATAACTTTGATATCGAAAAAAGCGACAGTCTGGCTGAAATGCTGTTTGATAACCTGAAATACCTGCGGCTTGCGGCCACGATTATCGGTGCCATTACCCTGATCGGAGCAGCCATCGGGCTGATGAATATCATGCTGGTGTCGGTAACGGAACGTACTCAGGAAATTGGAATCCGCAAGGCAATGGGCGCAACAAGCAAAACCATCCGCAACCAGTTTCTGGCCGAAGCCATCGTTATCGGCCAGATCGGAGGAATTGTGGGAATTGTCTTCGGAATCGGAATTGGAAATATTCTGTCATCCATTATTGGTTCGGGATTTATTGTGCCCTGGGCCTGGATAATTCTCGGGGTTCTGCTTTGCTTTGGCGTAGCCGTTGCCTCAGGATACATACCAGCCAACAAAGCAGCACGGCTTAACCCGGTTGATTCGCTGCGGTATGAATAAAATGTAATTATCAACATGCAAAAGGATGAGCTCCTGATATATGCTGAGCGTGAAACTGCCAGACTGCATTACATTACCGGTCTCATTGCCGGAGAACTTCTGGGCCTGCGCATTGTTTTAACCACGCGAACGGACGATTATCTTGCCTTTCAGGGAGCAAAACTGTGCTATCATACCCATGCCCTGGCTCCCGGACAGGAAATTCACATCATACCTGCGGGACTGCTCCTCGAAAAGGGGATTAACAGTCATCAGCTGCATTTTACCGATTTTGACGGCACTCGTGCATTTTTCCCTGTATACGGAAAAACGGCGGATTTTCCTTTCGATCTGTTTTCGGCATCTTTTTACCTGGTTTCAAGATATGAAGAGTACCTCCCTTATATGCGCGACGGGCACGGACGGTTTTCCCCTTCCGGAGGTATCGCCCTGCAGCAGGGATTTCTTGGAGTGCCTGTAGTTAACCGATGGGCTCTAAGCCTGGGGCGTTTGCTCAGCACCCGATTCCCGGGATTGCGATTGCAGCCGCCTGTCTATAAATTTGTACCCACCATTGATGTGGACGCCGCCTGGGCATACAGAAATAAGGGCTTGATACGAACAATAGGGGGCTATCTCAAAGATCTGGCATCCCGCGATCTGAAAGAAGCTTTGACCCGTACCAGAGTTCTGCTGGGTTCAGAACCGGATCCTTTCGACACATTTGAAATACTCTTTGCACTCCATGCCCGTTTTGGACTCAAACCCTGGTATTTCATTCTATTCGCAGGATATGGCGTGAACGACAAAAATATCCCAACTTCAAACGACAGGTTCAGAATTCTGGTAAAGTCGCTGGCCGACTACGCGTATGTAGGGATTCATCCTTCGTATGCATCAAATACGAATCCAGGGCTCCTGAAGAAAGAAACGGACATGCTCTCCGGTGTGCTGAAACGTGAAATTACCGCCAGCCGCCAGCATTTTCTCAAGCTGAGCTTCCCTGAGACTTACCGTAATCTTGTAAATGCCGACATCACCGACGATTACAGCATGGGATTCGCCAGCCATCCCGGTTTTCGTGCAGGAATCTGTTCGCCGTTCAAATGGTACGATCTGGAAGCTGAAGCAGTTATGCCCCTGACAATCCACCCTTTTACTCTGATGGAAGGTACACTCAGGGATTATATGCAGGTAGATGCCACCGATGCGATGGATTATATCCGCCCCCTGGTGGATGCCGTCAGATCGGTGAATGGAACGTTTATCAGTTTGTGGCACAACGAGTCGATGTCGGAACAAAAACGCTGGAAGGGATGGTCTCGCGTTTACGAAGAGTTGCTGCAGTATGCCGCTCCGTAATCGGGTTATTTTACGAAATTTGTATTCTAAACATTTCATGGTAACCTGGGTTATTTATAAATGTTGTCAAAAAAATCAATTTTAATAGGCTGTTCTGTAGTGGAATCCCTTGTTATATAGATTTTTAAGATTAAGAACGATAGTATTTCATTATTCAAAGTTCAATTGTACGCGATAAAAATGGAGAAAAGGATACGAATATTTGCAACCGGAAATGTGCAACGCGTTGGATTCAGGCAAAAAGCATCAGAGTTTGCCGATAAACTTGGGATAAGGGGTAAAGCCCTCTATCTTGGCCAGGGTTTGCTGATTGAGGCCGAAGGGGATGAGCCGGCACTGGATTCCTTTATCTCCTGGAGCAGAACGGGACCGGAAGGTAGCCGGATCGAGTCGTTTACGATAAACGAATTACCCCTTCTGCATTATGAAGGATTCAAAATTGTTCATGGAGTTATTTCAGCCGAATCGGTTTCTGAACAGAACTGATTTGCTGTGTCTTGCCACTACCCGGTCTGATTTCCGGTCCGGTATTTTTATCCCGGGCTTAATTTCAGAAAAATTTTCAATTACGTTTGCAGCGCAATTTCAGCAGAGCAATGGCCAGGAATAAACCAACAGATAAAAGGATTGAACAGGAGGAGCCAACCTGGTATGCCTGTTATACAAAGTCTAGAGCCGAAAAAGCAGTATACCAGCGTCTTATGCAGTCGGAGGTGGAGTGTTACCTGCCCCTGCGCAGAACCAGGCGGAAGTGGAGTGATCGCATGAAATGGGTGGATGAACCCCTCTTTAAATCGTACATTTTTGTCAGGATTATTCCCTCTGAATATGCTGATGTGGTAAAAATAAAAGGTATTTACAAGTTTGTAACCTTTGAAAGTAAGGCCGTGCCAATACCGGAGTCGCAGATAAATGCCATCCGTCTGCTGCTGGGTCAGGACGCCATATTGGAGGTGACAACCGAACGAATTCCACAAGGGCAGGCTATTGAAGTTCAAGCAGGGCCATTGATCGGGCTGCAAGGTGAACTGGTTCAATACCGCGGAAACCGGAAGGTGCTGGTTCGCATTGGTGAAATCGGACAAGGACTGCTCGTAACCATAGATCCAGGACTTCTTATGCGAGTCAGGAAACCGGGATCCGGAGAGTAATTTTAAATAGTCATTTCTTTGAATCCGGGAGTAATCCGATGCTAGCGCATGAGGGTTGCCTTATATTCCGAAGCATTTCCGGCTCCGTCTTCCACGTATAGCACGAATGCGTTACTGCCGGTATTCATCCGGTCGTCGGGTGTGTAAGTCAGTCGTTTGTTTTTAGGATCGTAATCCATCAGAATCCATCTGCCATTCATGGTTCCGCGATAGTTTTTTATACCCGATAAGTCGTCGCTGATGCTTAATACAACAGCCTTGCCGGGTTCCTGCTTCTGATTGTTGCGGATATTAATCGCCTTAATCACCGGTGAAACGGTATCGGCCATCACCGTATAACGCCCGAATTCCCGCACTCTGGCCCGTAAAAACTCTCCCTCCACAGTGCCTCCTGCCGATTCCGGTTTTCCTGTATTCCCAAGTTTAACCATAATCAGTTTTTTTTCGTATCCCAGCCATGCATCGCCAATACGAATGGAGAGGTCGAAGTAATCGTGAAGAGGTACATCTGGCTTGTGAATGCTGTGTACGGATGCGCAATGCTCAGGTAGTGCAGGCGATGTGCTGTATTCAAAGTGCAGGGTGTCGTACAGACATTTACCGGGCAGGCTGATACGTAGGTCGTTGGAAGAGAATTCGTTCAGGCGATCGTGGCTGAAGACAGGCAAATTCCCTAAAGGCAGTCCGGAAGGCCATGGAGCTGAAACGCCTTTGATTTTGAAACCCACCGAAGAGAGATTTCCATGACCGTCAGCGGTTTCAATTGTTATTGTATAGCTTTTACCGGCAGTTATTTCCAGAATGCCATCGTTTTTTATGGTTTTGTAGAGACTCAACTTATTGTTGGGGGCTTTTTTCGTACGGATAAACCTCTCCTTTGCTTTATTATAAAATGCGTAATCAATAAAGCTGTTGATGTAACGGGTTTCGGCAAAGCTGAATTTTTCGGCTTTCCATTCAAAAAAAGGCAGGGAGTCAACAAGTACCCTAAAAAGATTGATTCCGTTTTTATTCGTACCTCCGCTTTGCAGATCGTGAGCGTTTATACCGAAGGATACTGCCCCGGCGGCCTCAATCTCATTGTTGTCGACCAGGCGGTAGGATGTGCCCCAGCCTGCAATTTTCGGGTCAAAGTCGGTTTTTCTGCCTGCAACGGTACTTGTCTGTCCTTCGGGATAGATCCGGACAGCATTGATGACAGGCCGGGTAAAATCCCTGACCGGCATCCCGAATAATAACGGGTTTACCGGCATTTCCGTGGCCGACTCCCGAATCTCAAAATGCAGGTGCGGGCCCTGTGATGATCCTGAATTTCCTGAAAAGGCAATTATCTCACTTCTTGTAACTTTTAACAGACCCGGTGCAGGAAACAGGTCGACTTCAAACTGTTCCAGACGATATTGTTCGGACCTGGCCCAGGAAGCTATGTCGGTCCGGAAGCCTGACAGATGAGCATAAACGGTGGAATATCCGTTGGGATGGGTAACGTAAAGTGTTTTGCCGAAACCGAAGGGAGAAATCCTGATTCGGGAAACATAACCGTCGGCACATGCAAGTATGTTCTTTCCTTCAACGCCCTGGGTGCGTATGTCGATGCCCGAATGGGAATGATTGGACCGCAACTCGGCGAACGATCCGGATAAAACGATGGGAATGTCCACCGGAGCAGAAAAGTAATCCAAAGGGTAAGCAGTCTGAGCAGGACTTTTATTCCCGGAAAGGGCAAAAAAAATTAAAAAAGCGATTATTTTATTCGGCTTCATCCGTAAAGTATTATTTTCCAAACCTACATGAATTTCCTGCATCATGCAAATATTGAGCCTCAAATTTGCCGGGTGAACGAATATGCCGGGATACCTCCGAAAAAGGAGAGCTATCTTGTGAATTTCATTAAAACTGACTGTTGTAAAGGCAATTTTTTTTATCTGTTTAAAGTAATTATTCCGTTACCGTTGTTTATAGACCTAAAGAACTTCCGGCGATGATTGACGGGATGAAAGCAGGCAGTGATAATAAAAACGGCTAATGAATGGGGAAATATAATTTTAAACAGGATGCGCTGATCTGAAGGAAAACGACATACCCCCGGGGAGATTGGTTTTTTCATATTCCTTAGTATTGGTCAGGCCCGGCAGTGGTTGAACAATAATGTTATTAAAACAGAGTTATTAACCTGTTTACCGGGAATACGTCCGATGCAATATTCTGAATGTGCCGGCGTTTGATTTGGAGTTTTTTTAAAGAAAATTATCAATAACTTTGCACCTTTCAATTAAAAATTACCCTATGCGACTTTACTCAGTCATTCGAATGGGCCTGCTGGCGGGCTTTATGGCTATTTTTTCAGGAACGTTGTTCGCCCAATCAAATAACTATATAGGACAGGATCTGAACACCATTACTACTGCTGTACCTTTCTTGCAGATTGCTCCCGATGCCCGCTCGGGTGGTATGGGAGAAGCCGGGGTTTCAAGCAGCCCCGATGCCAATTCAATGCACTGGAATCCGGCCAAATATTCCTACATAGAAAGCGATATGGGTTTTGCCCTTTCCTATAGCCCCTGGCTTAGAGCATTGGTAAGCGATATTAACCTGGCATATCTTACCGGATATAAAAAACTTGCAAATAATCAGGTGGTTTCCGGTTCCTTGCTCTATTTCTCGCTTGGAGATATCACATTTACAGATATTCAGGGAGCAACCATCGGTAATTACAGGCCCAACGAATTTGCCCTCAGCGGTTCTTATTCCCGGATGCTTACCAAAAACCTTTCGGGTGCTGTAACCGCCCGCTTTATTCACTCAAATCTTACGCAAGGCCAGAGTGTAGGCGGTGCATCCACCAAGCCCGGCAACTCCATTGCAGCCGATATCGCGATTTATTCGCGTCACGACGTAGAGTTTCCGAATATGGAGGGATTTTTTGCCTGGGGTCTTAATATCAGCAACATCGGATCGAAAATATCTTATTCCGACGACAATACGCAACGCGATTTCATTCCTACCAATCTTCGCTTCGGTCCTTCTTTAACCCTTGATATCGATGATTTCAACCGCCTTTCCTTTATGGTGGATATCAACAAACTCCTGATTCCGACTCCCCCGATTTATCTTACCGATTCAATAACCGGCCAGCCTGTTTACGATGACAACGGTAATCAGTTGATATTTAAAGGTATGGATCCTAATGTTTCGGTTCCTGTCGGCATGTTCCAGTCGTTCTTTGATGCTCCCAACGGTTTCAACGAAGAGATCCGGGAACTTTCATTTGCTGTCGGCATTGAATACTGGTACGATAAACAATTTGCCATTCGCGGCGGATATTTCCATGAAGACAGAACCAAGGGTAACCGCAAGTTTTTTACCCTGGGTGCCGGTTTAAGGTACAATGTGTTTGGTCTGGACTTTGCGTATCTGATTCCCACAGGCGGGCAGGCTAAAAATCCGCTTGAAAATACGCTGCGCTTTACCCTGCATTTCGACTTCGATGCTTTCCAGAAGCAGAACAGGGTAGAATAGAAAGCTCATTCAATACCTTGTTCGGATGGTGCAGCCAATGGCCCGGTTGCAATCTTAATTTGCGAGCATCAGTAATAGCGGTTTGTGCTTAGCAGAGGCTTGCGCAGACTTAAAAAAGTAGAAATTGAAAAAAGTCCGGAGATCGGTGTTGATCCCGGACTTTTTTCTTAATAGACTTTCGTGATCCGGCATCGCAGCAGCTTAATTACCTTTTGGAGTTCCCTGGTTTAACAGCAATCATCCTCCGGAGGATTTTTGCAAGTCCGGTCATAGCTTTCAGATGCAGCGGAAGGTGGTTAAAGCGAAGAGAAGGGTAAGTAGTACGTGCGGCGCCGAAACTGCCATAGAACCGTGCCAGATTGGCATCGTTTGATCCTTCAAAATCAAGAGTCAGATGATTTCCTGCCGAATCCTGTATGATGCGGTCGATAAGCAGTGACATAGCCCCTGTGGCACGGGCTTCCGAACCGGTGCCGGAAAATATAAAAATGGCCTTGTGGTGACTGAACAGCAATACAGCCCCTGCGCAGAGAGCATTCTGCCGGGTGTAGGCTCCGTAGCAAATAGCCTTTTGATCGTGCAGGCAATGGTAGATAAGTCTCAGCAACCTGCGGTAATCGTTTTCACGAAGGTGCGGGAAGTCCTTCCCCCTGGTTTCCCTGAAAATCTTTACGATCTCATCCGGGCGAAGATTATTTGAAACGGTTATGCCGTTTTTTACCGCTTTCGTGATGTTTCGCTTTGTATTTGCAGAGTATCTCGATGAAAGCCTGTCGTATGACTCTATTAGATCTAATTCGTAGTTGGCGTTGTGTTTTATTCTCCAGCGCTTTTCATCCGGCTTGTTGAAGGAATTCAGGTTTATCTCTGCAAATCTGAATTTTTCCGGGATGGCTTTCAGAAACGCTTCAACGATATCGGGCGTAAGATGATTGTTGCTGAAAATTCCGAGCTGTTGGGTGAAGAATGGCTGATACAGGTATGTGATGCCTGCTTTATTGCGAAAGGGGAGGGGAAATACGGTTTCATAATCTCCCGATACCAGGGCATCCCAGTCTTCACAAACCAGATCTAGATACCATGAATAAGCATAAATGGTTCCGTTTACAGCCATGATGATACACTTGTCCCAAGCGTTCTTGTCGATCTGTGTGTTGGAAATGTATCGGATGTTCATGGTTGCCAGAGCGCTTGGTTGCCGGTGCTTTTCCGGAGAGGGTTCATCTGTTTGAAATGTAGATCAGGGCGACGGCCCAGGCTGCCACGCCTTCCTCGCGACCCGTAAATCCAAGTTTTTCAGTAGTTGTGGCTTTTACCGAAATGCTTCCTGCTCCTGAAAGGGTAATTGCTTCTATTTCCTTTTGCATGGCTTCGATGTAGGCGGCAATTTTAGGCTTCTGCAGGGCGATGGTGCAATCGATGTTGCCGATTTTCCATCCTTCGCGCCCTATTATCTCCACCGTTTGTTTTAGCAGCTTCCGGCTGTCGATTCCCTTTAGCTCAGGTTCGTTGTCGGGAAAGTGATATCCTATATCGCGCATGGCTGCAGCTCCCAGCAGAGCATCGCAGATAGCATGCAACAGAACATCGGCATCGGAGTGCCCGATGGCACCTGAATGATGTTCTATTCGCACACCTCCGAGCATAAACGGTAGTCCCTGACCAAGGCGGTGAACATCGTAACCCATTCCAATCCTGTATGGAAACATCCAGCTTGTATTATTTGAATTCGATGGTAAAAGTAACAACTCCTGACGAATTATTGAACTGGTGGACGCAGAATTGCTCAGCCACAACAGATGCAGAGATTAGAATACATTTTAAAATGCCAATAACAACCGTTTACAAGCTAAGTGTGCGGTAATACATTTAGTAGCTGCGGGTCAGGCTACATCAGGGCCGCTAATGATATTTTCAGAGGAGCGCCTTTAAATCGAGTTTGCGTACTTAAGCTGGCTCTTTGCTGCTGCAGTATACCTCAAAAGCATAGTATAGTGTTTGTATAGTCTGTCCTGCAGCCTGATCCCGGCTGAGCCGATGCAGTATCAAATAAAATAATTCTGAGAAGATGAAATAAACCGCAGTTATAAACGAAAAAGCCACTCTGAATTAGTGGCTTTTGTGTGGGAGCAACAGGGTTCGAACCTGTGACCCCCTGCTTGTAAGGCAGGTGCTCTGAACCAGCTGAGCTATGCTCCCATTACTTCAGGATGTGAAGCCGTGTTTGGCGGCGATTGAGGCTGCAAATTTACAATCAATTTTCAAACTGGCAATAGATACGTTAAAAAAAATGAAACTTTCTTGTATAAAAATCATAACAGCCTGGAATACAATAACGAATTTTAAAGAAATTGAAGATCTTTATTGGTCGCAGGTAAAACACCGGCTGGTTTAACTGCTATTATTTGTGAAAATTTCATTTAAGGCTGCAACGAACATAGTAATTGCAATCATCCTTCCTGCCCAACCAACGCACATTTGCATTAAATTTGCATATCCGATACGCATATGCCCGACCTAAACCAATATTTCAGACGCATTTTCATTTTTCCTGTACTGCTGTTGCTGCTGCTTTCATCGTGCAGTCCGGCTTCGAAGGTACAGAAACGCGGAGGATATATGCTTGCCGGCCACAGTGTTAAGGCCGACAGGCCGGAAATCAATACCGATGATCTGCTCAATTTTGCCCAGCCCAGGCCCGATCGTAAATTTCTTGGACTGTTAAGGCCGGGTGTTTGGGTCAGCGATATGTTCTCTGGCGGCAAAGACCGCAAGGTAAAACGATGGTTCAGGACCCGTGTCGGAAGACCACCCGTTTTGCTCGATTCGGCTCTGGTCGACAATTCCCTGCATCCGATGAGGATTTACCTGAACAATAAGGGCTATTTCGGTGCCAAAGTTGAGCGCGACATTTATTTCAAAGGATCCCGTGCGTTTGTCCGCTATAAAACTCAAACCCCTGAACCCCACCGGCTGGGAAAGATAACCTTTGATATACCCGATGACAGCCTACGGTATTTTCTGTCCCGTTCGGGTAATCCTTCGCTGCTTGTATCCGGAAAACAATACGATGCTTATGTAATACGCGATGAACGCGAGCGTATCACCCGCGACCTGAAGGATGCCGGTTATTTCGGATTTTCAAGGGAGTACATTCTCTTCGAGATCGATACCTCTGTCAGAAAAGGAATTGCGGATGTTCTGGTGAGGGTTGAAAATGTACGTTCAAAAGAACCTGCTCCCGGCCTGCCGGCGGAATACATTCCACACCGGAGGTATTTTATAAACAACGTTTTCATTCATACCAACTTTGCTGAACAGGTAGGCGATACCCTCTTTCATAATGATACCCTGGTTTGGAAAAGGAAACGGGAGGACACAACGGCAGGAATCCGGCCGGACTTTCATTTGATATACCGTAACAAACTGCGTGTTCGCCCCGAAGCCATTGCCCGCTCAGTTATGGTTAAGCCGGGGAAACCCTATAAACAACAGGATATTAACTTTACCTACAACCGCATTCAGAATATGGGGCTGAGCCGGTTTGTCTCTGTAAACCTTCCTCCGGCCCGCATTCCCGACTCTCTGAAACCTTCAGGTATTTCTTTACTCGACTGCGAGATACGCATGGTCAGAAATCCGGTGAATATGTTTACAACCGAAGCCGAGGCGACCAATGCCGGCGGGCACGTTGGACTGGGAGGGAGCTTCAGCTACCAGAACCGTAATATTTTCCGGGGTGCTGAAACCTTCCGACTTAAAATAAGAGGAGCGATGGAAATGGAGCCACAATACGGTCTTCGCGCCGAACTGCCTGGCAGACTGTTTAACTCTCTGGAAGCCGGAATAGAATCGGGTATCGATTTTCCGCACCTTCTTACACCATTTCGGATTGCTATGCTGGGCGCGCAGCACCGGGCACGCACAACTATAGGATTCGGATTCAATTATCAGGACAGAAGTTACTATACCCGTTACCTTACTTTTCTGTCATTTGGATATGAATGGAGTACATCCAATACTACCCGCCATATCTTTTCTCCGGTAGAGCTTAGCTCCATCAGTATTGAACGCGACAGCCTCATTACCGAATATCTGAATTCACTCAAAGATCCGCGCTATCTCAATCAATATACCGACCACCTGGTGATGGCTCTTAAATATTCGTATGTTTTCAATAATCAGAATTTTTCGGGGCGAAGCAATTATTTTTATTTCCGTGGAAACATTGAATCGGCCGGAAATGTTCTTAATTTTTACAGCACCCTGGTAGGGGCGTCCCGCGATTCAGACGGTAATTTTACTCTTCTCGACATACGTTTTGCGCAATACCTGCGCAGCGATATTGATTTCCGCTATTACCGGCCTGCCGGAGATAAGCGACAAGTTGTGTATAGGGCAGCTTTTGGAATCGGTGTTCCATATGGAAATTCTAATGTACTGCCTTTCGAAAAGGGATTTTTTGCCGGAGGTGCCAACGGCCTCAGGGGATGGCAGCTGCGCTCGGTTGGCCCGGGTGAATATTACAGTCCGGTAAAATCCGGCTTCGAACGCGTCGGCGATCTCTGGCTCGAGTCGAACGTTGAATACCGTTTCCCGGTATACAGCTTCCTGAGTGGTGCAGCCTTTGTGGATGCTGGTAATATCTGGCTTCTGAAAGAAAATGAAGATTTCCCGGGAGGACATTTTAACCTTCGAAACTTACCGTCTACCCTGGCGCTGGACGCAGGTCTGGGATTCAGATTCGACTTTAGCTTTTTTATCTTTCGCATCGACGGAGGATTGCCAGTCTATGATCCCGGGCAAAAAACCGGCTCACGATGGTTGAGAATTTCCGGATTTCAACTGGCCGACATAAACTGGAATTTTGGGATTGGATATCCCTTCTGATGATTGTTTTATGACAGAAATGGATACCCGGCTGATGGCCGGTCAGATTATAAAGGAGCTGGGACACGAACCCACCCCCGGACAGATGGAGGTAATCCGCCTGCTTTGCGATTTTATTACTGCCGACTATAAGAAAAACGAGCAACCTGCTTTTTTGCTCAAAGGGTATGCAGGAACTGGGAAAACCTCACTCGTAAGTGCGCTTGTGCGCATTCTGCCGCTCGCCGGACTGCAGTCAGTGCTTCTTGCTCCTACAGGAAGAGCGGCCAAAGTTCTTGCAGGGTACTCGCGCAAACAGGCATTTACCATACACCGGAAGATTTTCAAAGCGGAACAGGGAGGTGACGGAAGGCTGCGGATGACGCTAAGTAAAAACCCGCATAAGTTTACCCTGTTTATTGTAGATGAAGCATCTATGATTCCGGGGCCCGGCTCATCCGGCGAACAGGGAATATATGCACACCGGGACCTGCTCGACGATCTGATTGCGTACATCTATGGTAGTGAGGGCTGCCGCCTCCTTCTGATTGGCGACAACGCCCAGCTTCCCCCGGTCGGAGACGATATAAGTCCAGCCCTCGACCACGATACCCTTATCAAAAAGTACCACCTCGACCTCAGTGTTTTCGAACTGAGCGAGGTGGTGCGTCAGGCAGGGGAAAGCGGGATCCTGACCAATGCAACCCGTTTGAGGTTGCAGGCACAGCCGGGGAATCCTGAACTGCCTTTTTTTAAACTCAGCGGCTTTGAAGATATCCGGCGGATCGACGGCACTACATTCGAGGATGCCCTCAACTCCTGTTATTCCAGGTTCGGCGTTGAAAATACTGCCATCATCACCCGCTCGAATAAACGTGCCAACCTCTTTAATAACGAAGTGAGAGCACGCCTTCTGTTTCGGGAAACCGAACTATCTGCAGGCGACATCATCATGATAACCAAAAACAACTATTTCTGGCTGCCTCCCGGCACAAAGGCAGGTTTTATTGCGAATGGCGACCTGGCCGAAATACGTCGAATACGGCATATTGGTGAAATGTACGGATTCCGTTTTGCCGATATCAGCATCAAACTTATGGATTATCCCGATGAAGAAGTGGTGGAGGTGAAGCTGCTACTCGACTCAATGAATACCGATACGCCCTCGATGCCGCAGGATAAAATGCAACAGCTGTTCGATGAAATAATGCTCGATTATACCGGAATTAACTCTGCTTCTGCACGAATGGAAAAAGTAAAATCAAGCCCCTTCTACAATGCAGTTCAGGCCAAATTCGCCTATGCGGTCACCTGTCATAAAACACAGGGCGGTCAGTGGGATGCCGTGTTTATCGACCATGGATACCTTACTGCAGAAATGGTGGATACCGGCTTTGTACGCTGGTTGTATACTGCCGTTACCAGAGCCGCATCCGAGGTTTACCTGGTAAATTTCAACGCTATGTTCTTCGGATAAAACCTGCCGGATAAGCGGCTGCAACCGTGTTCCGGAACTATTGACTATCTTTGCACCCGCTAATCAATTTGAACCCGGCAATCCGGATGTCATGAAAACTGAAAAACGCGTTATAGAACGTCTGTTCGAAGATTTTAAGGGACAACACGTACTTATTATCGGGGATGTGATGATTGATGCTTACCTCTGGGGTAAGGTCGATCGTATTTCTCCCGAAGCCCCCGTTCCGGTTGTGCAGCTTAACCGCCGTGAAAACCTGCTGGGAGGCGCTGCTAACGTGGCATTGAATATTAAAGCGCTTGGAGCAGTTCCTATACTGTGTTCCGTAATAGGTAACGACAGCCGCGGAATTGAGTTTTCTGATCTGCTCGAAAAGGACGGAATACCGGCCGACGGTATAATCCGCAGCCCCAGCCGCATCACTACCACCAAATTCCGGATTATCGGTAACAACGTTCAGATGCTCAGAGTGGATGAAGAGGTCGACTCCGATCTCTCTGAACCCGATTCGAACTTACTTGTTAAAAGGCTGGAAGAACTTTTCGATCGCTATCCGGTCCGTGTGGTAGTTTGTCAGGATTACAATAAAGGAGTTCTAACCCGTGATATTATCGAAAGGCTTATTGAAATGGCTGCCAAACGCGATATCCCGGTGGTTGTGGATCCCAAGAAAAAGAACTTTGACGCGTACAGGGGTGTCGATCTCTTTAAGCCAAACCTGAAAGAACTGCGGGAAGGATTGAAAGCCGATGTGGATGTCAACGATATTGCTTCGGTAAGTAATGCTTCTGCTCTGTTGCAGCAAAATCAGGACATTAAGGCTGTGATGGTTACACTTTCGGAAGCCGGTGTGTTTTTGCGAGAACGCTTTCAGGGTCACGATATGGAATTGCACCTGCCGGCACATCTGAGAAAAATTGCCGATGTTTCGGGAGCCGGTGATACCGTTATCAGCGTGGCTTCACTCTGCAGGGCACTGAATGCCGAAACCCGCCTTACCGCTGCCCTTTCCAATCTGGCAGGTGGTATGGTGTGCGAATACGTGGGAGTAGTGCCCGTCGACAGAGAAAGATTAAAGCGCGAGGCTCTCGCTTTGCTGACCGGCGAAGAATAGCAACGCAACAGCAAACGCGTTCGTTAAAATAAAATGGCTACAAGTCCGTTAAGAACAAAAAACACTTACGTGCGAAAGATATTTATTCCGGTTTTTATTGGTGTGATGATGCTGGTAACGGGCATGCAGGAATCCCGCGCACAGCGTATTAAGGTGCGAAACCTGCCCGCATATGATCTCGCTCCTTATCATTTTGGTTTTGTACTCGGAATGAACCAGATGCTTTTTTCCATCCGTACAAATCCCGGATTTCAGGACATTACCTACAATTCCCTTCAGACACCGGATCTCTATTCGGACTCGGCACGACTGTACGGCCTGGAACATAAACCTGCCTTTGGCTTTACCATCGGTATCGTTTCCAATCTTCGTATGGGAGAGTATTTCGACCTCCGTTTTATTCCTTCGCTCTCGTTCGGCGAACGCGACCTTGAATATGCCATAATCACCAACTTTAATGGTGCAACCAATTCCATCCTTGTTAACAAGAAACTGCAATCCACTTTTGTTGAATTTCCACTTCATGTCAAATACAAAGGCAGCCGGTTAAATAACGTACGCCCTTACTGGCTGGCTGGAGGGAAATATGCCGTTGACCTTGCCAGCGACAGCAGGAAAAAAGAAGAAAACAATACCACTTACGTTGCGCTCAACCGAAGCGATCTTTACGGTGAACTTGGAGCAGGATTCGATTTTTATACAACTTTCTTTAAGTTTGGGATAGAATTAAAAATGTCATACGGTTTAAGCGATATCCTCAAACGGGAAGGAAATATCTATACCGGAGCGGTCGATAAACTGAATTCCAAGCTTTTCCTCCTCTCCTTCACATTTGAATAAATCCGTTTTGATGCGATTATAATCTGAAGGCAGGTCCCGCAGCGGCATTCATGCTTTCATGATAAACTTCCGAATGAATCCTGCTGATGCGAAAAATACTGGAGATGAAGTTGAATCCGGCCGATGCCGGGGATCCGGTCCGCTGGAAACACCATGCTGCCTCCCTTCTGGGGGTTCCCAAAGGCAGGATATACCACATTCAGCCGTTGAAACGATCGCTGGATGCCAGACAAAAAGTTGTGTTCCGCCTGAAGGCCGAAATCTATATTGGCGAACACTACCCGCAGGATGAGAGAATAATAAAGAGAAGCTATCCCGATGTAAGTCACCGGCCTCCCGTGATTATTGTCGGAGCTGGCCCGGCAGGCTTGTTTGCTGCGCTTACGCTGATTGGCAATGGTTTCAGACCGGTCATTCTTGAACGGGGAAAAGATGTAAAGTCACGAAAGTACGATATATCGCTGCTAAACAGAGGCGAACGCCTTAACGGCGATTCCAACTACTGTTTTGGAGAAGGAGGAGCCGGTACATACAGCGACGGCAAACTCTATACGCGATCAACCAAGCGGGGCGATGTTGCTTCGGTGCTCCGAACCCTTGTTGAACACGGAGCTTCCGACGACATACTTATAGATGCACATGCCCACATCGGAACCGATAAACTTCCCAATATCATAGCAAGCATCCGCAGAACCATCCTTGAATCGGGCGGTGAATTCTATTTTAACTGCAGGGTTTCCGGACTCATCACTGCCAGAGGCAAGATAAAGGGAGTAATTGATCAGAACGGACAGGAATTTATGGCCCCCCATGTGATACTTGCAACCGGACATTCAGCCAGAGATGTTTATCAAATGCTGATGGATCATGGGTTGCTGATTGAAGCCAAGCCTTTCGCCCTGGGTGTCCGCATTGAACATCCCCAGCAGCTGATAGATTCCATACAGTATCGCATGCCAGACCGTGGCGAACATATTCCTGCCGCATCCTACAGCCTGGTAACTCAGGCTGCCGGAAGAGGTGTGTTCTCATTTTGTATGTGTCCGGGAGGTACGATAGTACCGGCAGCTACTGCGGAAGGAGAAATGGTGGTAAACGGTATGTCGAATTCGAAGCGGAATTCCGCATATGCCAACAGCGGAATCGTTGTTGCGGTGGAGGAATCAGACTGGCATTCCTACATGGACGACGGGCCGTTTGCTGCTCTGCGTCTGCAACAGGAAACAGAATCCAAAGCCTGGAGTGCGGGCGGAACATCGTTCGGATCTCCGGCTCAGAGGATGGTCGACTTTATGAACGACACTTTCTCAAACACCCTTCCTGTGTGCTCATACCACCCGGGTCTTGTAAGTGTTGAACTAAAAGAAATTCTGCCTGCATTTGTAACGGACAGACTCAGGGTGGCTTTTGAGGCTTTTGACCGTAAAATGAAAGGATATCTTACCAATGAAGCGGTGCTTACCGCTGTGGAATCAAGGACTTCGTCGCCAGTCCGCATTTTCCGCGACGAAAAAAGCCTGATGCACCCTCAGATGAAAGGACTTTACCCATGCGGCGAAGGTGCGGGGTACGCAGGAGGCATAGTTTCTTCGGCTATGGACGGACAGCGTGTGGCGCTGGCGATTGCTGGCAAGTCGTTCGCACCAGTTCCCGGTACCGAAGATAAATATTGAACGGTGCAATAGTTTCATCTCTTTCATCATAAAAAGAAAATTATCGTTGGTATTAATTATGGAATGATGTACGTTTGTATGTTTGGATAGTATAAACAGCAACACGATGAGCCAGCCCGATTCCGAACTTTTTGACATCCTGCGAAAAAAATCCAGGTTAAAACAAGACGTTTATCAGATAACCTTTTCCACATTCCGGCTTTTTAAAAGTGTAATTTTGGAAATGGTTGCTGAATATCAGGAAAAATACAACGGCAATCAGCAGCTGATACCATTTGAATACCGTGACAGGGGAGAGTTTGAGCTGGAGTTGCGGTTTGGCGGGGATGTACTCATATTTATGATGCATACAAACATCTTCGAGTTCTCGCGTATGCATGAAGTTATGAAAACAACCTACATCAACGAAGATAAGGATCGGTCATATTGTGGTGTAATTAATATTTACAACTTTCTGGCAGATTCGTTCCGGTATAACCGCATTAACGACGTGGGATATATGATCGGAAGGGTGTTTGTAAATAAGGACAGCCATTATTTTATTGAAGGGAAACGCGAAATCGGAATGCTGTTTAACAATTTTTCCACTTCAACGATAAACCGTGAATCGGCCAGGCAGATCGTGGAATCCTCTGTGTTATACACTATTAACTTCGACTTGCTGACCCCCCCCTACGAGCAGGTAAAAGAAGTTACGGTGTTCGAAATGCAGGCTTCCCTGGAAAATATGAAGCTTAAAACGGGCAAAAGGCTGGGCTTTCGTTTTCAAGCCGATCATGAAGAATTTAAGTCTGAAGATCGTTGAATTTCAATTGCTTGAATTGTTGATTAAGCCTTCGTTCTAAACAGACGAAAATGGAAGGCAGAAAAAATCTTTAAAAATTTTTATCGACTGTTTGGAGGATTAAAAAATAGTTGTACATTTGCAGTCCCTAAAGAAACACCTACGGTCCGTTCGTCTAGGGGTTAGGACGCCAGGTTTTCATCCTGGTAACAGGGGTTCGATTCCCCTACGGACTGCTTAAAATTGATTAAACGAGATGGCAAATCACAAATCAGCACTCAAAAGAATCCGGGCTAATGAAACCCGCCGAATTCGCAACAGGTATTATGCTAAAACCATGCGTAATGCAGTACGCAAATTCAGGGCTCTTGATAATAAAGCCGAAGCTACCGACAAGCTGCCGAAGCTTATTTCTATGATTGATAAACTTGCCAAGCGTACGATTATTCACAAGAATAAAGCCGGTAACCTGAAGTCGAAACTTACACGACTGGTCAATAAAATGGCTTAAATATTTATTAGATTTTTTTTGCCCCGGGTCTTTGGCCGCGGGGCTTTTTTTTTCTGTATCCCCCGCCATTTTTGACTTTCAGGATTCATTTTCTTGAATTATATTAGCTGAAAAAAAAGCCAATATATGGAAAATGACACCATACGTATGCCTATCCGGCAATGGGCTGAAGATGATAAGCCCAGAGAGAAACTAATCCTTAAGGGAAAAGAAGCACTTAGCGATGCCGAACTACTGGCCATTTTGCTTCGTTCAGGTACGCGAGATGCTTCGGCAGTAGAACTCGCAAGGGAACTTTTGTCGAAAGCCAGGAATAATCTCATTGAATTATCCGGTATGACCAGCACTGAACTTAAAAAAATAAAAGGTATGGGCGATGCCAAAGCACTAAGTATTATAGCCGCCCTTGAACTGGGCTACAGGCGCAGAAGTGCCGAAGTCCCGGCCAGAAAACAGATATCTTCCAGTCGCGACGCTTTTGAAATTTTTTACCCGAACTTTGCCGATAACCTGTACGAAGAGTTTTGGGTTCTGATGCTCAACCGGGCAAACAGAAAAATCGCCCTCCTGTCGGTAAGCGAAGGCGGACAGGCCGGGACAGTAGCCGACCCGAAGAAAATATTTAAACTGGCACTTCAGCACAATGCAGCTTCCATTATTATGTGTCACAACCACCCTTCGGGTCAGTTGCGCCCGAGTGATGCCGATGTGCGGCTGACCCGTAAAATGAAGGAGGCCGGACAAATGCTCGACCTTCCGGTTCTTGATCATCTGATCATTGGCGATGAAAAATATTATAGCTTTGCAGATGAAGGTATGCTGTAATTACGTTATAGTTTTATTTGACTTCAGCATTAAATGCAACTACAGTTAAATAAGATAAGTATATGCTCAAGATTCTGACTGTTATTGGCGCCCGACCGCAGATCATCAAAGCTGCAGCCCTGAGCCGGGCCATTGCTGAAGTTTTTTCCGGCAATATCCGCGAGGTTATAGTTCATACCGGACAGCATTACGACAACAATATGTCTCAGGTTTTTTTTGATGAGCTTGGGATCCCGGCACCGGTTTACAATCTGTGCATCGGCAGCGCTTCTCATGGCGTTCAAACGGCCCGAATGATTGAGGGCATCGAGAAGGTGCTGATGGATGAAAAGCCGGATTTCCTTGTGCTTTACGGCGATACCAATTCCACTCTGGCTGGGGCTGTGGCCGCCTCAAAACTCAGGATACCGATTGCACATGTGGAAGCCGGACTTCGTTCATTCAGCAAATCTATGCCCGAGGAAATCAACCGAATTGTATGCGATCATGCTTCCACGCTCCTGTTCAGTCCGACAGCGACAGGATTTTCCAACCTGGTTCGTGAAGGATTCAGTGCGACAGCCTCGCCTCCCTATACCAGCGATAACCCGAAAATATACCACTGTGGGGATGTGATGTATGACAACAGCCTCCACTTTGCAGAAAGGGCGGAGAAAATATCGGGGATACTTGAAAAACATAGACTCGAGGCAGGGAAATATCTGCTATCAACCATCCATCGCGACAATAACACCGATATTCCCGAACGTTTAAATGCCATTTTTCAGGCGCTTGATGATATCAGCCGCCGCCGGCATCTTCAGGTAATTATGCCCCTGCATCCGCGCACGGCCGGACTGCTGCATCAAAATCTCAGCAACTCACTGTATACTTCTGTCGGTAAAAACAAATTCATAAAGATAATCCCCCCGGTTTCATTTCTGGATATGATTCGTTTGGAAAAGAGTGCCCGGTTGATACTGACGGATTCGGGGGGGGTGCAGAAGGAAGCTTATTTCTTTGAAAAGCCTTGTGTAATTGCACGCTCCGAAACGGAATGGACAGAAATAACGGATGCAGGTGCGGGGATCATTGCCGATGCCGATACTGCGCGCCTGCTTAAAGCTATGAAGTATTTTCTCGAGCATCCTCCGGTGAATTTTCCGGCAGTGTTCGGCGATGGCAGAGCGGCGGAGTTTATTTGCCGTGAACTGTTGCGTACCGCGGGCTCAAACATTAGTTCCGATTTATTTTAAACTTTTATATCCTTCATTGTAGAGTCATTCGTTGATAGAACTCCATCTAATTTCAGGTTTTCGTTAAATGATGCGCTGGTTTTTCCCATCGGGATTACTATCAGGTTATTAAAAACCAAATATTTATCTGAAAAATTAATCCGTACGGGTTAAAGGTTTATCCCTCAAAATGTGACTCGCTGGATCCTTGTAAAATAAACAATTACACAGAGCTCACCGAGGTATCACGGAGTAACACTGAGAAGAATACAACCCTCTTTGAATCTCTGCGCCTTCTATGTGAATCTCTGTGAAACTATTTCATAAATACATTACAAATTACCACGTACATCTTTAACTCCGGCGTATCAAATATCGAATTACTCCTAATTTTCATTACGGTTAAATTGTATTGTTAATTTGCTTTGGAAATCAGATTTTTTTGTACTTTTGCAGTCCGTTTTAAAAACACCATGAATTATTAATTAAACCTAACGCAGATGTTGAAAAACTATGAAACCGTTTTCATTATGACTCCCGTTTTGTCTGATGAACAGATGAAGGAAGCGGTTGCGAAATTTCAGAAAATGCTGAAAGACAAGGGGGCTGAGATAGTCCACGAAGATCACTGGGGCTTGCGCAAGCTTGCTTATCCCATTCAGAAGAAGACTTCGGGATTTTATCATTTAATCGAGTTTAAGGCTGAAGGCAATATTATCCAGGATCTGGAAGTTGCTTTTAAGCGTGATGAGCGTGTAATTCGCTTTCTTACAGTAGCCCTTGACAAGCATGCTGTAGCTTACAACGAGAAGAAGCGTTTGAACAAGGCAGCAGCAGCTGCTGCAGAGCCTGTTGCAGAGGCCTGATCAGGTTAAATTTAAAAATTCATTGAACAATGGCAAATCAACCCAATTCTGAAATAAAATATCTTACACCGATCGCGGTCGATGTTAAGAAAAAGAAATACTGCCGCTTTAAAAAGAGCGGAATCAAGTATATCGACTACAAGGATGCCGACTTTCTTCTGAAGTTTGTCAATGAGCAGGGTAAAATACTTCCCCGCCGCATTACCGGTACATCAACCAAATATCAGCGTAAAGTTGCGCAGGCGGTTAAAAGGGCCCGTCATATTGCCCTGATGCCTTACGTGGCTGATCTTTTAAAATAAGGAGGGAACACCATGGAAGTAATTCTTAAGAAAGATATTCCCAACCTGGGGTATGCATCTGATATCGTAAAGGTACGCGATGGCTATGGTCGTAATTACCTTATCCCCAAGGGATTCGCGGTTCTTGCTACTGAAGCAAACAGGAAGGTTAATGCTGAAAACCTGAAGCAGAAATCCTACAAGGAAGACAAAATCCGTAAAGAAGCCGAAGCACTCGCCAAGCTGCTGGAAACCGTTACCGTTAAAATTGGCGCTAAAGTTGCCTCAACCGGTAAGATTTTCGGCTCCGTTAATGCACTGCAGATAGCTGAAGCCCTTAAGGAACAGTTTAACTACGATGTTGACCGTAAAAAAATTCACCTTGATGGTGATTCCGTTAAGGAAATCGGTGAATACAAAGCTAAGGTGATGCTACACAAAGGCGTAAGCGTTCTGGTAAATTTTGAAGTTTTTGCCGAATAACTCTTACCATATTTTTATACTTTTAAGCCCGGCATTTGCCGGGTTTTTTTTATCGTATGCTGAGCCGAAATCAACTTAAACTGCTTACCTCACTCCACCTGCAGAAATACAGGCAGGAGCTTGGTGTATTCCCGGTTGAAGGTGTTAAAATGGTTAATGAATTGCTCGCAAGCAATTTTGAAATTCAGGGGATTTATGCTACTGCTGAATGGATAAACTCTCCGTATGCAACTTCTGTTGATCCAAATACCACATTAACGATAATAAACGATCAGGAATTGCAGAAAATCAGCAACCTGAATGCTCCAAATCAGGTAGTTGCCATTGCACGCATGAAATCGCCCGAACCATTTAGAGTTCTCCATAATGAGTGGATTCTGGCTCTCGATCAGATACGCGATCCGGGCAATCTTGGTACAATTATCCGTACCGCCGATTGGTTTGGTATAAACCGCATCGTTGCCTCATACGGCACCGCCGATTTATATAATCCCAAAGTTGTTCAGGCAAGTATGGGATCTGTTTTCCGGGTTCCTGTTCATTATGCACCGTTACGGGAATTTCTTGCCGGATGTAATGCCGATATGCCTGTTTTTGGCGCTTTTCTCGACGGGCAGAGGATTCAGGATGCCGCATTTGGCAGTCAGGGAATCCTGGTAATCGGCAATGAGTCGCACGGCATTTCATCCGAAATTGAGTCTTTGATTACCAGGCGTGTAACAATTCTCAAAGCTGCCCCCAGCGGGCAGGGGAGAGCCGAATCACTGAATGCTTCTCTTGCAACGGCAGTATTCTGCTACGAAATCAATCGCAACAGAACGATTACTGCTAGCTGAAGTCCAGCTTCCCTGATCCGGTATTCCGAATAAAATCATATCTGATAAACGTTCGACTTTATATGCGATAGCATTTAATGAACCAAACGCGCCCATTAATGTTCTAATGTCACTAGTGGGCATTAAAATCGCTTAATCGTTCTTTGAAAGACTTTGTAAATCGCAGTTTCAGCGTTTTTTTTGTGCGTGACGATTTGAACTGAATGAT
>JALHHH010000164.1 GCA_022837485.1 Bacteroidales bacterium | reverse complement strand
TTGTTCGTTCTTAGAACCCGATCCCGAAACAAGTTCGGGATGACATTGTGAGGGGTTTCTTGAATCCGTTGCCGGATAATCTTTTTGGTTGTAGTGAGCCCGTGGATTGATTGCCGTTTCTGTTAACGAGACCCCGACCCTGTAATCGAAACCCCGTACTCGGCGTCATGTTGAACTTGTTTCAGCATCTAGATCCAAAGGTCCGCTTTGCGCTTAAGAAAAAACCCGCTGATCGCTGTGAAAACAACGTTATCCGCGACGGTCCTCCATCCTCAGGGAAGCAGCAGTTGCAAGCTGATGTCCAGAGAAAAAGCGTCAAATGCCGTCATTCCGACAAAGCTCCTGGTCGGAATCTTGATGCTCTTGATTCACGATTTCGGTCTGACCCTGAACAGGAGCATTTCAGGACAGGCTCATTGGGGCAAGCTTCAGGACAGACTAAGTGGGGCAGGTTTTCAGGGCATGCTCCAAGAATTTCAGCGTATGCTGATCATGAAAACCCTACATTATGTCATTCAGACAATGCTCCTAGTCAGAATCTCGTTCTTCTCGTGCGGAAAATTGTGAGGGGACAGTTTGTTGGAAAACCGAGAACTTTTCGACGGCGAGCCGGTTTCAATCTGCTCTTTCGAACTCCAACCTGCAACCCCCTACCCCGGTCCTCGGTTCTTACAACTCACAACTTGCATCTTGCAGCTAATCTCATGCTCTTTCTAGTGTTTAGCGTATCTTAGCAATTGGTAAGCGGTTCTTTTCGGAGAACGGAGGACGGCTAACTGAGAACCAGTTCCTTTGTACTTTCCTACCCCTACCCCGAACCTGCTACGACGAACGATGTAAGTATAGAAAACGGAATAACCGTTTAGAGTAAATGAGGATCAAGGTCTTTCGGGCGTTCTCAACTCTGTTCTAGGAGGTTCTCCAGTGATATCTTATCCTCAGAAACCGTCTAATCGATTCGATTGTCAGCTCCCTCGCAATCAAATGGGAATAAATAATAATACCCCAGATCAAACGCAAAATGCAAGGAAAACCAAAGCTGTAACATGAAGAAACTGAAATGACACAAACTTAGTCTTAGAGCTGACTCTGGATGTTTGACGATAATTGCCAATCAATGAGGAATAACACAGATTCGGTAGTATACATTGACACGTTGATGGGATCTTGTGGCTTTTATCTGAAAACATGTAGAAGCTTCTTTCCAATACCGGTGTAAGAATTGCCTTCTTCTCTAATGTTGGAGTCCAAGCATTCTCGATTCTAACTTCACTGGAATTTTTAGGAGGCTTCCGATCAAAAAAAGATGGCCAAAAAACAGACGAAAGTGAAATCAATTGCATTTGCTCAAGAGAGCTTGAAGTAGAAAAAGAATCCGGGATGCTTATTGAAAAGCGGACGCGT
>JALHHH010000100.1 GCA_022837485.1 Bacteroidales bacterium | reverse complement strand
GTCAGGAAATATTTATTTTAACAGCTATTCAATGCAGGAAGTTCCACTGGGAAAGCAACAGGAAGTTACCAGTTATTGGGCACCTGAAAACTCAATTTACAAGGATGGTAATCTTTCCATTGTTGGTATCTACAATAATGATCCGGTGGACTATGGATATACCCTTATCCACACAGCCGGTTTTGTAAACCAGGCCGGTTGCTTAAGAACGGGAGTTGTTGGTTTAACGCGGATTTCAACGGGTTTGTATGAATGTACAAGCTATACTATGCAGTGTACTAAAACAAGTGTGCTCTATAGCGTCGCCCCAGCCCCTGCCGACTCAATTCAAACCTGTCCAACAGTTGGTAAATCTGCTGAAATCTTGAGTGAAATGAAACACAGTTCAATCTGGAAATTCAGGGGAATAGATGAAAGCGGTATTCATGCTATTCTTACCCCTGAGGTTCAAGCCCAATACCAGATTAATGTATATGATTTAACGGGAAGAGTTGTATATACATCTTCATTCAATGTTATGAAGGGCGATAATTACATAAACCTGATTTTCCCCGCTAAAGATCAACTATATTTGATACGTGTAAGCGATGGTACTAAAACTGAAACACTAAAAGTTTCCGGTGTAAGATAAGGTTATCCCTTTCTAAAAGTAAACCCTGCTGACTGAGATTGGCAGGGTTTTTTGTTTGAAAACAGGCTTACTTTATCAAAGTAACGCTTCCTCTAAGCGTATTCACCTTCCCCAGATAATCCACGTATGTAATTACCCACACATACACCCCGGCGGCAGCATCTTTGCCGTCCCAGCCCTCGGCCGGGTTGGTGGTTTCAAACTGCCGCTGGCCCCATGAGTTGTAGATAATCATGCTGAAACGGCTAAAACGATCGTAGTCGGTAGCGGGGTGGAAAGTGTCGTTGAGGCCGTCGCCGTTGGGGGTGAAGGCGTTGGGGACGAGAAAGGGCGATTCGGCTTCGAGCATTTTGAAGTAAGTCGAATCGGTGCCCACGCACTGATTGTAGGTGGTGAGCTGCAGGGTGTATAGCCCTTCTGTGTTTACGGTGATTTCAGGCATGGTGTCGCCGGTACTCCAGAGGTAGGTGGCATAACCCGCAGGGCCGGCAAGCAGGTATTGGTTTTCAAACAAAATGGTATCCTGCAAAAACCAGTCGCGGGGATTTGGTGTAACCTGCAGAGTGAGCAGTGTGGAATCGCTGCAGCCAAGGGGATCTGCAACCTTTACCCGGTATTGCCCTGAATGGGCTGTTGAAGCATCGAAAAACATCAATGAAGAATTTTGACTGGTGCTTCCATCCGGTAAAGTCCATTGATAAGTTAAAGGTTCATTTCCTGAGCCAGGAGCAGTGAGCCAGGCCAGCTCACCTTCACATACGTTTACCGGAAACTGCTGCGCCAGCACAGGTGGATTGTTTACCTGTATCTGCCCGATCTGAAACTCCGGTTCAATGTTGCCGTATTCGCCGTTAAACCATGTGGCTGCCGGAGCCTGATCCCAGGTAAGGAAGCTGTTGCCCGCCTGCGTGGCACTGAATACCAAATCGAGCACAGTTACAGTATCATTAAGTGTAAGTGCGCTGCCCGACCAGGTGACAACAATGCGCTGTGAGGCCGGATAGACTTCGGCAATGAGGTCGGCTGCAAGCTGTGTATGCACACTGCCGGGCCGGAAACCTTCGCAGTTTACCAGCGTGGCATCGTATTCCAGCGTGGCAGTAAAAGCCTGAACACCGGTAAAGTTTTCAATGAGCAAAGGGGCAACAGGCGCATTGCCAAGGCACACAGCTGAATTGCCTGCAATGGCTGAAATGATGAATCCGGCTTCCTGGCCTACTTCAATACTGCCTTCGGTAAAGCAGCCGTTTTCATCTTCAACACGCCAGATGTAGGTTCCGGCAATTAGTCCTGTGAATTCGTTTGAAGTTTGCGGTGCGCCGCCGTTCAGGAAGTAGGAAAGGTTGCCAAATCCGGCTGCGGTGAGGGTTATACTTCCATTGGGGTTGCTGCCGGTGGCGGGATCAGAGGAGGCAGTTACCTGCGGCCCGGAGAAATCATCAATCATAACCGGATTGCTGGCATACACAGCCTGGCAACCCGACCCATCGGGAACTTTTACCCAAACATTATGCGGCCCGGGGGCTAAATCTTCAAACAAACCTTCGTTGTTCTGCCATGTATTTCCATTGTCAATGGAGTACTCCAGCAAATCACTCAAGCCGCTGACGGCGGTAATAGTTATGCTTCCATTATTCTGACCGCAATAAGAATCTGAATGAGAAACAGATGCAATCAGCACATCGCCGGCATCGCTGATGGTGTATTGCGAAATAAGGTTGTTGCACCCATTACCATCGGTAGCCCACAGGTAGTAATTGCCAACGGGCAGGTTAAAAATATCTTCTTCGTTTGATAAAACCGTTCCGGCATTGTTCTTCCATTCAAGGACAATGGGTTCAGTTCCGCTGACTGTTAGCCCGCGAATGGCGCCGGTGCTACCACCGCAGGTGGTGGGGGAGAGGATAAGGTTGGTTTCGTTGAGGGTGGGTACAGGAAACCAACTGACCTGCACGGTATCGCGGCCGGTGCAGCCTTCGGTGTTCAGTGCTTCTACCCAATAGTAGCCGGTATCGGCCACAGTGATGCTTTGAGCTGTTGGGCCTGTGCTCCAGAGGTAGCTTTCGAAACCGGTAGTTGCTTGTAATTGAATCTGGCTTCCTTTGCATACTGTTGTATCATTTCCCGGGTAGGGTTGTGGCAGGTCGCTTACGATGACATCGCGTGAAGCAGTTTCTGTGCGGCCATCGGGGAATCTTACAAATACAGTAACTGTGTAAGTGCCGCCTGTGCTGTATATGTGCTGTGGATTAAGCTCAACGGAAACATTGTTTCCTCCGCTGCCAGGGTCACCAAAATCCCAGTGAATGCTGTCGGGCAGTGGGTTAAAGTTTGGGGTAAACCGAATAGGCTCACCGGCACAATTTCCTTCAAAACTGAAGCGTAAAAAATAAGATTGAATAAACTGGGGTAATCCGTTTCTGCTTTTCCGTCCACCAAGATAAACACCTAAAGTGTCATATCCACATGCAATCCCTTCTTCGCCTGGGTTATTTATTACACCCAGATATTCTTTGTTGTATCTGGCAACATATATTTTTCCATCCGGGCCCATCTGTAAGTCCCTGGCAACACCTGCCGGTTCAGCAATTATCTTCATTGATGAAAGAAATGAACTTTCATCCGGAAGAAGAGAAACCTCGTATTGAATTAACCTGCTGTAAATGGAAGTATAATAAGTAGAGAGGTATAAGAATCTTGTGTCTTGCGAAAATTCAACACCACATATTTCGGAATTTATTATATTGGGGTAAAATGTAAACCAGATATTTATTTCACCAGTACTTGCATTAAATGATCCGATTTCATTGCCTGGAAGGCCATAGATAGATGCAAAAATTAATTTCCCATCGGGAGAAACTTTCATCTGCCCTCTGCCACCTCCGGAACTGGTAGCGTTGACATAAGTTAAACAGGGTGATCTGACTGGAATTGTGTTAATACCAGCAGGAGTGATGAGGTAGCTATGATATTCATTATCAGGAGCACTCAAATTGCGAACAATAACCCAAACATCTGTATTGTTTTTATGTCTTACTGCTGTAATTTTGTAAGTAGCTTTGTCAGAACTGGACAATGCCATGTTTTTAAAAAATGGTTCAATGTCTCCCCGGCCTCCATCAAGAGCCATATTAACAATAGAATAGTAAAGTCCTACACAAGGGTAAGGCGGGATGCTTTCCTCTATACCAACAGTAAAAATATAGTACTTTTTCTGATTGCCTGGATATGGCACTATAATGCAGTTTTGGGTTCCGTTTCCCCCAAGCAACCCCGACCCATTGGGCATTTGCTGATGGTTCCTGTTATAAACTACTTCGCCATTTGTATAGAATAGTAGGTTGCCTGTTGTGTCACTGATAGTTGAACAGCCATTCCATGAATACATGGCACTATTGTATAATGCCATAGGCACTCCAGAAGAAAATGCTATTCCGGAATATTCACCAAAGTACCAATTATTCGATTCCTTTTGGGCATAAACATCGGAAACGAAAAAACAGAAAAGTATTGTAAAGAATAAATTATTTTTCATGATCATGATTTAAAAACAGGCCAGGAGCCTATGGGAACTCCTGGCCTGTTTCAAGAAATTACGGATAGGTCATGTTTACCGTGAGGGTAACACCATCGTATAAATCACTGCATCTTAATGCTGAAGATCGTGCTTCACCTGAGCAGGTTATAGTTTCATCATCGTCCTGATATCTTTCTACTTTTACAACCAATCTGTATTTCAGTGGAAAATCGTCAATGTTGCAGTCCCAATTAGTTATAGACTTTGACCAGGATGATAAATTCAAGCCAAGGTTTTCACTAAAACCTTGAACTATCGGAGTTGATGTTGGAATATAAATCAAAGCCCAGGTTACTTTGTAATATGAATCATGGCTCTGAACTTCACAATAGGAATTCCAGTCAACTGTGAAGGTGGGATCTTGCGCTTTTACCGTTATGCTTGTAGCAATCAAAAAAGTCAGTATTAACAATAATTTGGTTATTGGTTTCATAACAAATAGTTTTGAGTAAATATAAATTGAATTAAAAGGTTTTTTAGCCATAAGGCTATAAGTCCGGGGAATATTAACTCTGTACTAAGGAGGGAATCTTTTCAAATAGCCCGAGAACTGCAGGGCATTGCCTGTATAGCGGTAACAGTGTTTTAACAGGCTTTGGCAGCAATTGGCTGGTTTGCAATACCCCCCCCCCGGAAAGAGTCATAATACTGCAATTTGGCAGCCCCGCAGTTGCGGGATGGATGCATTCGGTAAGGTATTGCAGGTTCATAAACGGGTGAGGTTTATAAATGAAACTCAAAAGTAATAAAAAATTTGATGTAATGCTATTATAAATCGGGAATTAGCTTAAAGGTAATATCTGGTTTTGGGAATATTACCTCACACCCCGCCCTCTCCAGAAGGAGAGGGAGCTTGATCCTGCAAAATTTATACATTAATTTCTTAATTAGCACAAATGATCGATACATTAGGATGCCAGAACCCTCTCCCTGAGGAGAGGGCAGGGTGAGGTGTTACAAAGTGATGTGCGACAAGATGAGGTGCTACTTAACCAGCGTCACACTCCCCCGCATCTTCACAACCTTCCCCACCATATCCGAATAACTGATCACCCAGCTATAAACTCCTGCCGGGGCATCCTGCCCATCCCAACCCTCTTCCGGGTTGGTGGTTTCGAAGATCCGTTGCCCCCAGCGGTTGTAGATCACCATGCTGAACTGATGTACCCTTTCATAATCAACTACCGGTCGGAATGTATCATTCAGGCCGTCGTTGTTGGGGGTGAAGGCGGTGGGGACATGAAAAGGCGATACTGCTTCCAGCATTTTGAGGTAGGTGGAATCGGCACCCGCGCACAGGTTGTGGGTGGTAAGCTGCAGGGTGTAGAGCCCTTCGGTGTTTACGATGATTTCGGGCATGGTATCGCCGGTACTCCAGAGGTAGAAGGCATAGCCTGCAGGGCCGGCAAGCAGGTACTGGTTTTCAAACAAAATGGTATCCTGCAAAAACCAGTCAGCGGGATTCGGAGTAACCTGCAGGGTGAGCAGGGTGGAATCGCTACAGCCTAAAGCGTCGGTAACAATCAGGGCGTATGTGCCGGCATTGTCAGTCGTTGCATTGGTCACAGTAAGTCCGGCCTGCGCAGAGCTTTCCCCGGAAGGCGATTTC
>JALHHH010000024.1:80807-87577 GCA_022837485.1 Bacteroidales bacterium | reverse complement strand
CTAATACGCAATCGGGCAAATGGTTGTAAGGATAAAGATTGTACATTTATTGAAAATTGCGCTGGCCGGCATGATGCATAAACAATGATGCCCGACTGCATTTAGCCCCGGACGAAAGGGCAGGGCAGACCTCATGCTTCAGCCGTGGAGTAAAATGCAGCCGCTGCACGTGTCTGAGCACATAAACCATCGCATTTCGCTCAACGAAAAGCAAACAAATTATTTTTCAGAGAGATAAGGTTTTTAATTCTTTTTGTGAAGACCACATTCCCTCGACTCAGGATTTTCCCACCACCAGCGGCCGGCGCGAACATCCTCTCCCTGCATTACGGCGCGGGTACAAGGTTGACAACCGATGCTTGGGAAACCCTGGTCGTGCAGTTTGTTGTAAGGAACATTATGATGCTTCAGATAATTCCATACCTGCTCCTCGGTCCAATCAATCAGTGGATTCACTTTTATCAGGCCGTTTGTTTCATCCCATTCAACGGTCTGCATATTCTTGCGTGTAACCGATTGTTCACGTCTGAGACCGCAAATCCAGGCATCCATACCGGCGAAGGCCCGCCGGAGAGGATGTATCTTCCGGATGCCGCAGCACAGCTTTCGATTCTCAATGCTGTCGTAAAAAAGATTGATTCCTTTGGAATTAACCATTTTTTCAACCTCCGCTGAATCGGGAAAGAATACTTCAATGGTAATACCGTACTTTTTGCTGGTAAGGTCTATCAGATCATACGTTTCCGGGAACAAGCGGCCGGTATCGAGGGTGAAAATACGTGCTGATTTTCGAATACCCGAGATCATATGCGTAATCGCCTGATCCTCGGCTCCCAGACTGCTGGAGAATACTGCCTTACCCGAAAATTCCATCAGAAACCAGCGTAAAATTTCTTCAGCAGGCAAACCGCTCAATTTCCCATTTAATATCTCAGCTTCTTTCTTGTGATCCATTTTCTCAGGAGTTTAGATTCAATTCATTTAGCTTTAGTTCCTTTCCTGCAGCATAGCCATTACCGGTGCGTTCAATGAAACAGGCTTCGCAATAATAGTCGTGTTCAAACATCAAAATGTAGCGGTTATCGGCAGCTTCGGCCAGAAAAGCTTCTTTTTCAATCATGGAAGTGAGCGGATCTATATCCACAGCAGGAATATAATGAACCGGAATATTGGCTTTGGATCCGATAAAGTCGGCTGTAAACACCACCTTGGTTTCTCCAACCGGAATTACCGGGACCACCTGCCCGCGCGTATGTCCGTTGAACATCCTTAACCTGATTTCAGCCAGCCATTCGCCTTCTCTTGCGATCAAGCGCAGACGGCCGGACTTCTCAAGCGGGTCAAGATTGTCGCTGAAGTACGCAGCAGATTCCCTGACATTTGAATTTTGAGCCCAATTCCAGTGGGTTTCCGAACACCAGTAGGTCGCATTGGGAAAGACCTCGCAAATACAGCCCTCGTCATTGGTGTAAGTTGCACCCCCGACATGATCGTCGTGAAGGTGGGTAAAGAGCACATCCGTTACCTCTCCCGGCAATGTTCCAACCCGGAGCAACGCTTCAGCAATTCCGGAACTGCCAAAACGATACTTCCAATTATTGTATTTTTCATCGCGTTTATCGCCCATGCCTGCGTCGATCAATATCACGGAAGAGCCGCTTTTTATCAGCAAACAACGCGTTACAATCCGGATCAGATTGTCCTGGTCTTCCGGATAAGCCTTGGTCCACAGCGTCTTGGGAACAACACCGAAGGCTACACCTCCATCCATCTTCCAATAATCGGCTATCAGTGGGATAAGTTCCATACTAAAAAGGGTTGTGGCAAAAATAACATAAAGCTGCAAACCCTTCATCAGAAAGTGCCGGGAGATAGGATTTCGTTTATTTTTGTGTCAAAGATCCTACCCGATGAATGTACACTTCATTGCTATTGGCGGAAGTGCCATGCATAATCTGGCACTCGCACTCCATCATAAAGGTTATTCCGTTACCGGAAGTGACGATGAAATTTTTGAACCTGCCTTGTCACGACTTTCCGGATTCGGCTTGTTGCCTCCTTCCACCGGCTGGTTTCCGGAAAAATTATCCGCGGGAACCGATGCCGTTATTCTGGGAATGCACGCCAGATCAGACAATCCCGAACTACTGAAAGCAAAGGAACTGGGACTGAAGATATTCTCATATCCCGAATACTTGTACGAGCAGTCGAAAGATAAAATTAGGATTGTAATTGGAGGCAGCCATGGCAAAACCTCGATTACAGCAATGATCCTACATGTACTGAAATACGCCGGTATAGAAACCGATTTTATGGTAGGGGCACAGCTCGAAGGTTTTGATGTGATGGTTAAACTATCGGAAACAGCCCGATTTATGGTCTTCGAAGGCGATGAATACCTGACTTCCGCACTGGATCCCCGGCCTAAATTTCACCTCTACATGCCTGATATAGCCCTGATTAGCGGCATCGCCTGGGATCATGTGAACGTTTTTCCCACCTTTGAAAATTACCGGGATCAGTTCCGGATTTTCGCAGGTCTTGTACCTCCCGGCGGAAAGTTGATCTATTGTGCCGATGATTCTGAAGTAACGACCGTGATACAAAGCGCCGGAAGCGATGTGAAAACAATTCCTTATTATACACCGGATTATTATGTGAAAGATGGTGTTACAATCCTGAAAAAAAATTACCGTCAGGTCGCTCTGAAAATATTCGGACGCCATAATATGATGAACCTTGAAGGTGCCCGCCTGGTGTGTGAAGCAATGGGCGTCAGCGAAAACACGTTCCTTGATGCCATTGAGTCGTTTAACGGTGCGTCAAAACGTCTGGAATGCCTGGCAAAGGGCAGTACCTGTAATGTTTATAAAGACTTTGCGCACAGCCCTTCGAAACTGAAGGCTACCATTAATGCCGTAAAAGAGCAGTTTCCTGAACGCAGGCTTGTTGCCGTAATGGAATTGCACACCTACAGCAGCCTGAATAAAAATTTCCTGTCTGAATACAAAGGCTCAATGGAAAATGCTGACCTTGCCGTTGTATTTTTCAGCCGACATGCCCTGGATCTTAAACGCTTGCCCGTTTTCTCGTCCAATGATGTAAGCAAGGCCTTTGTAAGAGATGATATTCAGGTTTTTACGGAAAAAGAAGAATTACTGAATTTTCTGGCAAAACAGCACTGGGAAAACATGAACCTGCTGTTGATGAGTTCCGGAAATTTTGATGGAATGAACCTTCCGGAACTGGCTGCCGAAATTATCCGTTGAACCGGCTACCATTCAATTTCGCTGAGTTTTACCGGACCATACCATCGGATAATTTCAACGGAAAGCCGGCCCGATTTCACTGCCGGATCCTGCTCCGTCAGTTCCTGTGCTTCCTCCATACTTCCGACGTTCAGCACAAAGATGCCCCGAAACTCTTTATCACCGATGAAAGGTCCGGCCAGCACAAGCTTTTTGTCTTCAGCCATGCGGTTGATGTGTGCCATGTGTCCCTGCTGAATGGCTGCAACCGTTGCCGAATCCTGACCTCGCTCTGAACCACTTTTCAGAAATGCCATATAATATACTTTCATCGTTTCAGCCGCATGTTCACCACTTTTGGTCTCCTGAGCAGAAGCCACTGCAGAAAGTAAAAACAAAACCAACAACAGGATAATTACAGAAAAAGGTTTAGTTTTCATATCATCGGTGTTTATGATTAAATTAAAGCTGTCTTAAAACGCATTATAATTTGAACAATTCCAAACCCAAAAGCCCGGGATTACACAGGTTCCGATTACGCAATATATTGCGAAACAGCATAATATATTTCAATAATTTTTAGAACCTAATGCATTTGCGGTCAAACTGCAAATATAAGACGACCTGATAAAGCGACTGTTTTAGCTTTCAGCGGGCATTCCAGCTTCTATCTCCGGTTTCACGATGCTGATTTTAAGCTCGGGAGAATCGGTTTCATGATCGATTACGATACGGTCGCCTTCGTGCAGTCGCGACTTGATGATCTCTTCTGCAAGCGCATCTTCAATGTACTTCTGTATGGCTCGCTTAAGCGGACGGGCACCAAATTGTGCATCCCATCCCTTCTCCACGATGAAATCTTTGGCTGGTGTCGTTACTTCAATGTTGTATCCCATCTCAGAAATGCGCTTGTAAAGGTGCCCCAGTTCAATATCAATAATCTTGTGAATATCTTCACGCTCAAGTGAATCAAAAATGATCACGTCATCGATACGATTAAGGAACTCAGGGGCAAACGAACGTTTCAGCGCGTTCTCAATTACACCCTGGGCATAAGCCGAACTTCCGGAGAGCTTTGCATTTGTGGCAAATCCGACACCCTGACCAAAGTCCTTAAGCTGACGCGAACCTATGTTTGAAGTCATGATAACAATGGTATTCTTAAAGTCGACTTTACGGCCAAGGCTGTCGGTCAGAACCCCGTCGTCGAGCACCTGCAGCAGAATGTGGAAAATATCGGGATGAGCTTTTTCAATTTCATCAAGCAGTACGATGGAATAGGGTTTCCTTCTCACTTTCTCTGTCAGCTGACCGCCCTCTTCATATCCAACATAACCCGGAGGAGCTCCAACCAGCCTGGAAACGGCAAATTTCTCCATGTACTCACTCATGTCGATCCGTACCAAAGTATCTTCCGTGTCGAACAAATATTTAGCAAGTACTTTTGCGAGATGGGTTTTGCCCACACCGGTAGGTCCGAGAAAAATAAATGTACCGATAGGTTTATTCGGATCTTTCAATCCGGCTCTGTTGCGGCGGATTGCCTTCACCACTTTTCGGATTGCTTCATTCTGACCTATAACCGAACCGGCCAGGTCTTCTTCCATGTTCAGCAATTTGTCGCTCTCGTTCTGGGCAATACGCTGAACGGGAACTCCGGTCATCATAGCCACCACTTCAGCAACGTTGTCTTCCGTAACTTCTATCCTGTGTATCTTGGAATCCTCTTCCCATCGGCGTTTTGCAGCTTCCAGTTCCAGAAGCAGTTTACGCTCCGCATCGCGGTGTTTGGCTGCTTCTTCAAATTTCTGGCTGTGAATAGCCTTATTCTTAAGCAGCTTAACCTCTTCAATGCGAGCCTCAAGATCAAGAATTTCAACCGGAACCTGCATATTTGTAATGTGTACCCTGGCTCCGGCTTCGTCCAGCGCATCGATGGCCTTATCGGGAAGGTAACGGTCAGACAGGTAGCGGTTTGTAAGACTTACACATGCCTTGATGGCCTCGTCGGCATATTTAACCAGGTGATGATCCTCGTATTTTTCCTTGATATTATTCAGAATTTCAATGGTTTCATCAATGGAAGTGGGATCTACCAGAATTTTCTGAAACCTGCGCTCCAGGGCGCCATCCTTTTCAATGTACTGACGGTATTCGTCGAGTGTTGTAGCGCCAATGCACTGAATTTCACCGCGGGCCAGTGCAGGTTTGAACATATTGGATGCATCCAGCGAGCCAGAAGCATTTCCCGCACCTACAATAGTATGAATTTCATCGATAAAAAGAATGATATCCCGGTTTTTCTCCAGTTCATTTAAAACTGCCTTCATCCGCTCTTCAAACTGACCCCTGTATTTGGTGCCTGCAACCAAAGAGGCCAGATCAAGGGTAAATATCCTTTTGTTGAACAATACCCTGGAAACCTTGCGTGCTATGATTCTGAGTGCCAGACCCTCGGCAATAGCCGATTTTCCAACACCGGGTTCTCCGATTAGAATCGGATTGTTTTTCTTTCGACGACTCAGAATCTGGGCAATTCGCTCAAGCTCCTTTTCGCGTCCTACAATGGGATCAAGCCTGCCTTCCTCCGCAGCTTTGGTTAAGTCGCGGCCAAAATTATCGAGAACCGGAGTTTTTGACTTTGAATCTGCAACTTTCCTGGCTCCGCCGTATCCACGGCTCTCATCGCCTTCCTCATCAGAAGGACTTCCGGGCAGTTCGGCACTGGGCGATTCAAACGTCCGGTTTTCATCGTTGCTTATTATGGTTTTCAGCTCATCCCTTACAGCATCGTAATCAACACCATATTTCGACAAGGTTGTGGTCACCAGATTATCGGGGTCTTTTAAAATAGCCAGTAACAGATGTTCAGTGCCAATTAGTTCACTGTTGAAAACCTTGGCCTCCAGATAGGTGAGCTTCAACGCGCGCTCTGCTTGCTTAACAAGTGGCAGATTTTCTGCCGATTTGTCACGTGCTATCGTTGTCCCTATGGCACGTTCCAGCGTACGGCGAACGTCATTCGTATCAACCCCAAGCAGATTCATGATCTGAATGGCCATTCCTTCGCCTTCCCGGATAATACCAAGCAAGAGGTGTTCAACACCAATGTAATCATTTCCAAGTCGTAACGACTCTTCACGGCTATATGTTAACACATCTTTCACTCGTTGTGAAAATTTTGCTTCCATTTTATTACAGAGTTAGAGAGCCTGTCATGGGTTCTGCGGACATCGCCTGCACCGTTCCTGCTCTTTTTAATAAAAATTAACAACATTCCTTAGCGGAAGTTTTCCAAAATCCAAAATTACTGCTTGTAACGCGGTTAAACAAGCTTTTGGAGATGTTTTGAAATTTAAATTTTTGCATAAATGCCGGTTGACAGATCAAATACAATGCCGTTTTATTTTTCAACAGCCCGGTGTTGGAAAATGGCAGGTTTTTGGCTTACAAATCGGTGATTTTCTATCCAAAAAAAACGTACCTTTGTATCCCTTTTAAAGGGGTAAAAATTTCTTAATC
>JALHHH010000024.1:0-80796 GCA_022837485.1 Bacteroidales bacterium | reverse complement strand
ACGAGCTAAGTAATGGAAAATCAATCAGGTGAAGAGAAGATCATTAAAGTAAACATTGAAAACCAGATGAAGTCGGCTTACATCGACTATTCGATGTCGGTCATTGTTTCCCGTGCGCTGCCGGATGTTCGCGACGGTATGAAGCCGGTACATCGCAGGGTATTGTACGGAATGCTTGATCTGGGAGTTCTTTCAAACAGATCCTATAAGAAGAGTGCCAGGATCGTCGGAGAAGTACTCGGTAAATACCATCCACACGGCGACAGCTCCGTTTACGATGCAATGGTTCGTATGGCCCAGGACTGGTCGCTGCGCTACCCGCTGGTGGATGGTCAGGGAAACTTCGGTTCAATCGACGGAGACAGCCCGGCCGCAATGCGTTATACCGAAGCCCGATTGAGAAAAATTGCGGAAGAAATGCTGGCCGATATCAACAAGGATACGGTCGACTTTAAGCTGAACTTCGACGATTCGCTTGAAGAACCTACAGTCCTGCCCGCACGCATCCCAAATCTCCTGATTAACGGCGCTTCAGGAATTGCTGTAGGTATGGCTACCAACATGCCCCCGCACAACATCAGCGAAGTAGTTGACGGCGTTGTTGCATATATAGACAACCACGGGATTACCATCCCGGAACTCATGAAGTTCATTAAAGCTCCGGATTTCCCCACCGGTGGTATCATCTACGGATATGAAGGCGTTAAGGATGCCTATGAAACCGGTCGCGGAAGAATCATCATGCGAGGGGAAACAAAAATTGAAACCGATAACCACGGCAAGGAAAGTATTATTGTTACGTCTATTCCTTACCAGGTCAACAAAGCAGAAATGATCCGGAAAACTGCCGACCTCATCATGGATAAAAAACTGGAAGGCATTTCCGATATCCGCGACGAATCCGACAGAAACGGACTCAGAGTAGTTTACGAGCTCAAACGCGATGCAATTACCAATGTAGTCCTCAATAAGCTGTATCAATATACTCAGTTGCAGACATCCTTCAGCGTTAATAACATCTGCCTCGTTAAAGGAAGGCCAATGCTGCTGAACCTAAAACAACTGATAGAATATTTTGTGGAACACCGCCACGATGTGGTTATCCGCCGCACCCGATACGAACTCAATGAAGCGGAAAAACGGGCGCACATCCTTGAAGGGCTGCTGATTGCTCTCGATCACCTCGACGAGGTTATCGCACTCATCCGCTCATCGCGTACGCCCGAAGAAGCCAGAAACGGACTTATGGAAAACTTCAATCTTTCCGAAATCCAGGCCAGAGCGATCCTCGACATGCGCTTGCAACGCCTTACCGGACTGGAAAGAGAGAAAGTCAGAGATGAGTACAACGAACTTCTGAAGATGATTGAACACTACCGCAATATTCTGGATAACGAAAGTTTGCGGATGGAGATCATCAAAAATGAACTGCTCGAAATAAAGGCAAACTACGGCGATGAAGCCAGGACTGAAATCGTTTATTCGGCCAGCGACTTCCGCATCGAAGATACCATTGCCGATGAAAATGTTGTAATCACGATTTCACACATGGGTTACATCAAACGCACGGCTCTCAGCGAATACCGCCGCCAGAACCGGGGTGGGAGAGGGGCTAAAGGCTCAGATATACGCGACGAGGATTTCCTCGAATATCTCTACGTTGCTACTATGCATAATTATATGCTCTTCTTTACGGAAAAGGGTAAAGTTTTCTGGATGCGCGTATTTGAAATTCCGGAAGGAACCAAAACATCGAAAGGCAGAGCGATTCAGAATCTTATCAATATTGAACCCGACGATAAGGTCAGAGCATTTATAAACCTGAAGAGCATCAAGGATGAAGATTATATTAACAATAATTTCATCATTCTTTGTACCCGCAAGGGCGTGATTAAAAAAACATCGCTCGAAGCATACAGCAGACCGCGCCAAAACGGTATAAATGCCATTACAATCCGGGAAGACGATCAGCTTCTGGAAGCCAGACTTACCAACGGCAACAGCGAAGTTATTATGGCCCTTAAATCGGGAAGAGCCATACGCTTCCATGAAAATACCGTTCGCCCCATGGGACGAAATGCCTCAGGTGTCAGAGGTATAACCCTGGGAGGCAAAACGGATGAGGTTGTTGGTATGATCTGCCCCGAAAATGATAACTCCGACATCCTGGTGGTAAGCGAAAATGGTTATGGAAAGCGCTCAAGACTCGACGATTACCGTATCACCAACAGGGGAGGAAAAGGGGTAAAAACCATCAATATCACCGATAAAACAGGTCAGCTGATCTCGATAGATTCCGTAACCGATAACGACGACCTGATGATCATCAACCGAAGCGGACTTATCATACGCATGGCCGTTGCCGACCTCCGCGTGATGGGCCGTGCAACCCAGGGCGTAAGACTGATTACCCTTCGCGACAACGATTCAATAGCTGCAGTTACCAAAGTAGAAGTTGAAGGCGAAGAAGAGGTGGATGCAGAATTGGCACCTGTTGATGGCGAAGCCCTTGAGACTTCCGAAAGTTCGTTCGAAGTTTATCCTGTCGATGAAGACGAAGACTCTGAAGATCAAAAGGATATGACCGAGGAACCGGATGAAAACTAAATATGGTACGGAAATTGCATTAACCAATCCCAAGCCTTATTTTTCCACTGATAATGACACGATTAGGAGCTAAGGTGGAAATTGCATGAATTTTTCAACGCATATTGTATATTGAAATTAATTCGTGTAGGTTTGCAGATAGAAACAGATTTAGAAACCTGTAATCAAAAACACAATGAGAAAAATTTCTTTGATTTTAGTCATGGTTATGGCAGTGTCGGTCGCCTTTGGGCAGAAAGCTCTGCGCACAACAGCATTCAACAACCTCAGAAAAGGGGAGCTTGACAAGGCCATGCAAAACATCGAGCCCACTATTGCAGATGCCTCTACCATGAACGATCCGAAAACATGGTTTTACAGGGGAAACATCTACCTTCAGATTCACATGAGCGATAAACCCGAATTCAAGGCTCTCGAACGGAACGCACTTGGAAAAGCTTATGAATCATACCAAAAGCTTCTTGAAATAGATACCAAGAAAGAATTCTATACCGAAACCATTCAAAACCTTTTTATTGTCAGCGAACAACTCTATAATGAAGGAGTTCAGCAGTTTACTGCAGATCCCCCCAACTATACCGCAGCTATGAATGCTTTTGAATCGGCAGTAGGAGTGAGCGAAACGTTTGGAAATACCGATACGCTGGCTATGTTCAACGTTGCTCTGGCAGCAGAAAATGCAAGGGAATTTGCCAAAGCCAAAGAATACTACACTAAGGTAAAAGATTTAAACTATAAACAACCTTTGCTTTATATCTCACTTTCAAGCATATATCTTGAAGAGAAGGACACAACAGCTGCAGTGGCAATTTTACTGGAAGGACGCCAAAAATATCCGGAAGATTTCAACCTGCTGATCGCTGAAACTAATGTTTACCTTGCTAAAGGCGATAACGACAAAGCGATGGATAACCTGGCAGAGGCCGTTAAAACCGATCCCAATAACCCAACAATTCATTATGCAGTAGGTGTTAACTATGCTGTAATGGGCAATACTGAAGCTGCAGAAAATGCATACATTAAGGCTATTGAACTGAATCCGGAGTATTTTGAGGCCAACTACAACCTGGGAGCTTTGTACGTTAACCAGGCTGCAACCATCATTGATGAAGCCAATAAACTTCCTCTGTCTGCCGAAAAAGAGTTTAACGAATTAAAAACTCGGGCCGACGAAATACTTACAAAATCGATTCCTTATCTTGAAACGGCTTCTCGTCTGGACGCATCCGACAAGAGTACACTGCTTTCGCTTAAAGAAATCTACACACGTCTTCAGATGTATGAAAAAATGAAGGACGTCAATGAGAAGCTCAGCGAAATGGAATAATGAAAGGAAATTCCGATAAAAGCGGCCCGTGAGAAATCATGGGCCGCTTTCTTTTTTAGAAAGTACCTATCTTTTACAACAGCGCCATTGAAAGGCACCTTTCTTTGGAACAGAAATGGATATCCGGTTTTTCCCGGAAAGGGAGGGGTATCTAAATTTACTATTTGACATAATATAAATTATATAACAAATGGCATCCAGGCTTTATCCGGAAAATTTTCACTTTCATCGTTAAATCTTAACCATCCATATCCCCTGAAAAATTTATTATTCGCACAGCTGCAGAGAGTATCCGGAAAATTTTAAAAAATTTCAGACAAATTCTCCTACACTGCAAAATCCTTTCCTATATTTAATATGCTGTTATGCATAGTTCCGTGAACCCAAAGCATAACCGTTTGTTTAACACTCGCTGCATCAAACGTCGCTTAATCATTGTATGATGACCATGACCGGAATTCCTGCTATGTAATCGGCTGCCCGTTGCACACCAATTAAAACCCATCCGGATGAAAACCCGAATCCCAGGAATTGTAAAAACCGATCCATGGCTGACACCAGTAACAAACGATGTAATCGCCAGATATCAGCGGTTTATGGAACGTATCACATATATTGAAGATGTATATGATACCCTTTCCCGTTTCGCCGATGCCTATAAGTATTTGGGAATCAACTACAACACCAAAGAAAAAGGCTGGTATTACCGCGAATGGGCTCCCTCAGCACACCGGCTCTTCCTGGCCGGCGATTTTAACAACTGGGATCCCCGCTCCCATCCAATGCACAGAAAGGACAACGGCGTCTGGGAAATTTTTCTGGATAAGAAAACCTATGGAAATACGTTTGTTCATGGCAGCAAAGTAAAAGTATGGGTTGAATCTTCCAATGGCTTTCTTCCCAGAATCCCTGCATTTATCCGCCGTGTTGTCCAGGATGAAGATACCCGAAACTTCTCCGGACAGCTATGGTTTTCCGATTTTAACTGGGAAGGCGATCGCTTCCGTATCCCGCGCGATCGAAAACTTTTTATTTATGAGTGTCACGTAGGAATGTCTCAGGAAAAAGAAGGCGTTGGAACTTACGAAGAGTTTATGGAAAATACTCTTCCCTGGATTAAACAGCTGGGATACAATGCTATACAAATGATGGCCGTTCAGGAACACCCGTATTACGGTTCTTTCGGATATCATGTAGCCAACTTTTTCGCACCAACCTCCCGCTTCGGAACACCGGAAGAGCTGAAAATGCTGATCAAAAAAGCCCACAGTATGGGAATCGCCGTAATTATGGACATTGTACATTCCCATACCGTAAAAAATGTTAACGAAGGGCTCAATATGTTCGATGGAACCGACAGTCAGTATTTTCATCCGGGTGCCCGGGGTCTTCATCCCGACTGGGACTCATTGCTGTTCGATTACGGAAAGACGGAAGTTCTTCAGTTTCTTCTTTCGAATGTAAAATACTGGATGAACGAATTCCACTTCGACGGGTTCCGTTTCGACGGTGTTGGCTCTATGATGTATTTTCATCATGGAAATGCAGTAATTGATACACCCGAAAAATACTTCCGCGAAGGCGTTGAATGGGATTCTGTTACCTATCTTCAGCTTGCCAACCGGCTGATCCATACCCTGAGACCCGATGCCGTGTCTATTGCAGAGGATGTAACCGGAATGCCGGGCTTAACTGCAAAAATAAGTGAAGGAGGAATAGGATTCGATTACAGGCTTGGAATGGGATTGCCCGATTTCTGGATAAAACAGCTCAAAGAAAAGCGCGACGAAGACTGGAGTGTAAATGAAATGTGGCACGTAATGAATAACCGTCTTCCGGGAGTCAAAACGGTTGCCTATGCCGAGTCGCACGATCAGGCCCTGGTTGGCGATAAAACCATTGCTTTCTGGTTGATGGACAAGGAGATGTACTGGCATATGCAGGCGAACGACGGGAATCTGGTGATTGAAAGAGGTATAGCTCTGCACAAGATGATCCGTATGTTTACACTGGCTCTTGGCGGACATGCATACTTAAATTTCATGGGCAATGAATTCGGTCACCCCGAATGGATCGATTTTCCTCGCGAAGGCAACAATTGGAGCTATTACTATGCCCGCCGCCAATGGTCGTTGGTTAAAAATAGGGATCTTAAATACAGATTTCTGGCCGCATTTGATGAAGCCATGGTAGGTTTAGCGGAAAAATACCGGATTTTTGATCAGGAGTTTGCCGTTCAGCTTAAGATGGATGAGGATAACAAAACGCTGGCTTTCAGCCGGGGTCCTTTAGTATTCCTCTTTAACTTCCACCCGTCAAACAGCATCCCGGGATATAATTTCAATGTAACTGAAAAGGGCAACTACCGAATAATTCTGAATTCAGATAACGAGATATTTGGCGGACACGGTCGCTTAGATGAAAACATCGTATACCCGGCGGTTCAAGACAAAAATGATGAAACACCCAAACTGTCAATCTATAATACAAACCGCACTGTATTAGTGCTGGCCAGTATTTCTGACATCAAGGGATTCGGGATTTGAATCCGGGAGAAAGTTTCGGGCATTATTTAAAAAAAATTAACAATTAATGAATTGATCGAATTATTTACTTGTGTATTATTGTACCCTTTTAAAAAGCCAGTTATAATATGGAACGAAAACGGTTGGTTGTAAGCTACAGTAACGTCAGCCCTGAGGTGCTCGAAGCCATCAGACTCAAATATCCAATGGGTTACTCCAATCATGTTATTAAGGTCAAAACCAAGGGCGATGAGTTTTTTTATGCTATCACCGTAGATACGGCCGATGCCAGTTATCTGGTAAAAGTACCCGTAAAAATTGATAGCAAAGGCAGTCTCAACGAGGAAGAAAATCTTGATGATGTGAACAACGAAAAAGAATCAGAGGAAAATTTCCAGGATAACGATCAGGGAGACGATAATGAAGAATAAGGGAAAGGCAGCAGAAGCTGCTTTTTTTATATTTGCCTTTTCACACACGTAAAAACCAAACGCTCTTATGGAATCAAACACCAGCAGCAATCCGGATCTGTCGTCGCAAAATATTTTTAGCTGGCCTTCTGCCACCAGTTCGCTTAATGAACTGAGAAAATGGACCACCTTTTTCGGGATTCTTGCTTTGGTTGGATTGTTTTTTATGGCAATTATAACGGTTGTTATGATGGTGGTAATTCCAAAAATCAACGACGGCATGGACATGCCAGCCCCCTACCCTATTCCAATATTTATACTTATGTACCTGATTACCATAGCAATATACATCCTTCCTCTGATTTATCTCTTTCGATTCAGTAAGTTTATGAACCTTGCTTTAAAATCGTCGGATAACGGGTTATTAAGTCAGGCTCTGCGCAATCTTATGCTGCATTTCAGGACAGTGGGAATACTTACTATTGTCTTTATTAGCCTGTATCTTCTGATTCTTGTTACCATCATTGTAGTTGGTACAAGGTTACCCGGGTTTCCAGGAATGACTGTCTGAAGGCAACATAATCCTTCAGAGTTTAATCGCAAATTTAGAACAGGGTGTTTTACTTTGCGGATTTTGCATTACAGAGTAAGAAATATTAGTCTGGATAAGAACTGGGCTCATTTGAGCTGTTTCAGTACTTTCCTTCCCATACTGCGAAATCCGGGACTAGCCTCTCCCATTTGTATTTCGATTATATCGCGTAATTCCCTGCTTATTTCGGGCAAAGCCAATGCAATTTTCTTTAATATCTCCATGCTGTAGACTTTAACGGCAATACTTTCAGATGGGTCTTCAAGCCATTTGAAGCAGGTGTCGGCCAGAATGCCGAATTTAAATTCGGGCAAGGTTTCGCGGGCGAGCATTCGCAGTCCGTGCCGTTTGAGACCATCGCTGTTAAATAACGGAAGGAGGTCGATCAGAACTTCGAGGCGACCGATGAGGAAACCGGGATTAATTTCTGCGCAAAGATCTGCTGCCCAGGCAGCTCTTCGGCTGATGACCCCGTTGTTGCCAAGCATTAAACTCCACAGGTCGCTGAATAATTCGGGTCTCTTAAGAATAATATTTACCACCATGTCGGTGTTGGAGCGGGATTGTTCGCGCATCAGAAGATCGCCCAGCCGGATTCGTTCAAGTGATTTCTTTGTCACCTCAGTTTTTCCTGCAAATTAAAACAAACAATGGCTACGCGTTGTAAGAAATATGGAAATACCAATTGCGAATGCATGTGGTATAAAAAGCAAGAAGGGAAATAACCCTTGTCGAGAAATTTCCCTTCTGTCGATGGACAAACCGTAGCCTGCCCATGACCTCAGGTTACTGTTCCGGTGCTTCATCAACCACTGTCCCCGTAGGGCTGTTGTCAATTTACCTTACCAGGGCTTTCTGCTTTCGCAGACTCTTCTGTTGGGGATCCGGTATTTGTACCTGCGGCGTTTCCGGAATTTCTGTTAAGATCTTCTTTCTTCTGCCCGGAGGCCCTTTGAGCTTAGCCGGCAGTTTCCTTTCGGACTATCCTGCTTTACCCTCCCGGTATTTCTCACCGTATCGCTGGCCTGATTGAACAAAGGTACGAAAATCCGGCCCTCCTGTCAAGTGATTTCGAGGGAATTATATTAACTATTCATTAACCGCAGTTATCAACAATTGTTGATATCTTTTTAGCTACGAATTTATTTGGCCGCGATACTTATCAGCGAAAGCTCCGGCTTTCCTTTCTTTAATCCTGCAATCCTGCATTCGATATCAGTTCCGGCTGGAGGAAGCTCCTGCATCGACGCCTCGACAGGGATTTCGACAGGATTTCCAAAAATATCTTTTGTACATAAAAATCTCTGTCCATCTCTAAAAGAGTTTCCCGTAATCCCGAACGAATGAATAGTTCCAATTTGGTATACCGGATGAAGCGGTTCCAGAAACACTCTTCCCGTGCAGTTGATACGAGAAACCAAACACGTAACCACGGAGGGACAAACAAGATTATAGTGCGTATAATCGGCAAGGGGCAGAAGGTGTTTTATTCCGAAAGGATCCTCAAAAACCATATACTCATTATCGTCTGACAACAATACCTTTTTTCGGTAGTTGAAACGATAGCTCCTCCCCTCCTGAAGTTTGTGGCTGGTATCGAAATAACCCGGAATGATCATCTTAGTTTGCTGAACTTATGCGGCTTGCTTTAATTATACCTTTTATTGTCAACAGTTTTTTCAAAAGGAACTCCAGGTGCTTTTTATCCCGTATGCTCACCTTCACAATGCCATCGAATTTTCCTCCTTTGCTGTCGAGTGATATGCTTCTGACATCCATTTTCAGTTCGTTTGAGATCATATTGGTAATGGAACTAAGAATCCCAAGTTGGTCAAATCCGCTTACCCGGATAGTTACCAGGAAGTAGGTACCTTCGGCCGGTTTTGTCCAGCGGGCTTCCATAGTCCGGTAAGGATAGCGGGCTTTCATCCTGGCGGCATTCGGGCAGTTGACCCTGTGGATTTTTATACCATCGCTTACCGTGATAAAGCCAAAGATTTCATCCCCCATTACCGGATTGCAGCAACGGGCAAGCTTGTAGCCCTCGATTTCGGAAGATTCATTTACGATGATGACGTTTTCGGAAGTCCGGTCGGGATGAAGGGGTTCGTTTTTGGGGACCTTGCTGTCGGGTTTTTCCTCAGTTTCTTTTGAATCTTTAAGGGTTCCGAAGGCAACGTCTTTAATATGAGATGGTTCGATACGATTCTCTGCCAGCTGCTGAAACAGATCGAGCGGGCCCGAGAGCTTGAAATGTGCAATCATCTTATTGATCACCTCATCCTGGTTGGATATTTTCAGCTGGCTCATTTTACGTCTGAAAATATCTTTTCCTGTTTCGGCCTGCCTGTATTCGGCTTCTTTAAGGTATCGCCGGATTTTTGTTTTAGCCCTGTTTGTTGTTACCCATCCCAGCCAGTCACGATTTGGCGTTTGGTTGCGGGATGTAATAATTTCGACCATATCGCCGCTTTTCAGGGTGTGACGTATCGGAACAATCTTTCCGTTAACTTTTCCTCCCGTACAGGTAGCTCCCAGGCTGGTATGCACATCAAACGCAAAATCGAGTACGGTGCTTTCCGCCTGAAGTTTGCGCAGATCGCCTTCGGGGGTAAAAACATAAATCTGACCAGCCGCTCCTTGCAGTTGTTTTTCATTTTGCAGTGCATTCTCCGAAACTTCGGGATTTTCCAGAATTTTTCTGACAGAGTTGAGCCATTCGGATGTTTCAACAGCTCCTTTTTGGCCTTTATACCTCCAGTGTGCAGCATTCCCCAGTTCGGCCTCACTGTCCATCCGCTCGGTACGAATCTGCACCTCTACCCATCGACCGGAAGGCCCTCTAACTGTAATATGCAGCGATTCATAGCCATTTGGGCGGGGAATCGTAATCCAGTCACGCAGTCGGCTTGTTTCGGGCGTATAAATATTGGTAACTACAGAGTATGCTTTCCAGCAATCGGCTTTTTCATCTGCCGGGCGGCTGAAAAGAATAATCCGGATGGCAAACAGGTCGTAAACCTCTGAAAAGTCAATGTTTTGTTTAAGCATTTTGGCATAAACCGACGATACCGCTTTGGTTCTTTGCTTTATGGAATAGTTTAATCCCATACGGCTAAGTCCGGCTTCGAGCGGTTCGAGGAACTGCCTGAAAAAATGCCGGCTGGCGCTTTCAGCTTCTCTGATACCGGCTGATAAGAAATTGTATACGTCGGGGTTTGAATAGTGGAGCGAAAGCTCGTCGAGCTCCATTTTGATTTTATAGAGACCAAGCCGGTGTACCAGTGGCGCATACAACCCGGCGGTTTCACCGGAGATTGACATCTGCATTGGTTGCGGAAGAGACTCAATATTACGCATATACTGAAGCCGGCCGGCCAATTGTATCAGCACAGTCCTGACATCACCGGAAACACTAAGCAACAGGCTGATGAAGTTATCCGCGTTGCCGTGAAGTTTATCGGTGCGCAAGTCTTTTATGCGATCCAGTCCGGCCAGGATTGCAGCAATTTCCAGTGACTTATTTGATTTGCAGAAATCTGAAACCTGTTTCTCCTTTTCAGTCAGTCCATTAAGCAGCGCAGCAAGTGTTGACACCAATCCCAGTTTCATTTCACCTGCTACAATGCACGCTACATCAACGGCATGACAAAAGTATGGTTCACGGTTATCGTGTAGTTTCCTGCCGTGTTTGTCAAGCATAATAGTAAATGCCTCACGCACGAGCGGAAGATTTTTTTTGTTGAGGAATCCGGAACTTGCTCTCAGCAGTTTGCCGTATCTTCCGGTTATCAGTGATCTTTCGGTATTATCCGGTAAATGTTCCATTCTATCGGGCTGGTAATGCAAAAATACGGAGAATCGCCTGAGCTGTATTTTTTTAACAGTATTTATCCGACTTCTGATTAAGCGGACTTCAGTCTGGCGAATAAATCATTGGCTATGTTTGCCAATGCACCGCACACCGTCACGATAATCCTGTGCCAAAAAGTGTGCAGGCAGGTTAAAAAAAAACGCCCTGTTTTCGCAGGGCGTTGGAATCTTAAATCACACGATTATTTTTCGCTGGAATCAGGTCCTTTGGTGCCCCTCTTTTGTTTTTGAGGTTCGGCTATTGACTCCCGCATGCGGGTATCTGCCTGGATATTCTGGAATTTATAATAATCCATAATTCCAAGATTGCCTGAGCGGAAAGAGTCGGCGATGGCTTTGGGGATTTCGGCTTCAGCTTCAATAACTTTAGCCCGGGCTTCCTGAGCTTTAGCCTTCATTTCCTGTTCATTGGCAACAGCCATGGCACGGCGTTCCTCAGCCTTGGCCTGTGCAATGTTTTTATCGGCATTGGCCTGATCCATCTGGAGCTGTGCGCCGATATTCTTACCAACGTCGATATCGGCGATATCGATGGATAGGATTTCGAATGCAGTTCCAGAGTCCAGTCCTTTGGAAAGAACCACTTTGGATATGGAATCCGGGTTTTCGAGAACGGATTTATGCGAGTCTGCAGAACCGATGGATGAAACAACGCCTTCGCCCACGCGAGCGAGGATTGTCTCTTCTCCGGCACCTCCGACCAGTTGGCGGATGTTGGCTCTGACGGTAACGCGTGCTTTGGCGATCAGCTGGATTCCATCTTTTGCAACGGCGGCAACGGGAGGTGTATTAATAACCTTCGGGTTTACCGACATCTGAACGGCTTCAAAAACGTCGCGGCCGGCAAGGTCTATTGCTGTAGCTGCTTTGAAATTCAGGGGAATGTTGGCTTTATCGGCAGAAATAAGTGCATTTACAACCAGCTTGACGCGTCCACCGGCCAGGTAGTGGGCTTCAAGCTCGTCGCGTGTAAGCGACAATCCGGCCTTGGTAGCGTTGATCATGGCAGTAACTATTACTGAGGGTGGAACTTTTCTCCACCGCATAAATACAAGTTGAATCAGGGATATCCGTACGCCCGACAGCAGGGCGGTAAACCACAGTCCCACCGGAACAAAATAAAGGATAATCCAAAGTCCGACAAAACTGGCGATACCAATGGCAACAATTGCAACTAATGATGATTCCATAGATTCAGGTTTTACGTTTAACAAAAATTTTATTGTCGGCCAGGTGGGTTATTTCAATCTCCGTTTCCTGATCGATGAATTCTCCGTTTGTGTGTACTTCAAAATACTCATCGTTAATTAAAGCTTTTCCTCCCGGGCAAAGGCGGGAAACCGTTTTGCCGCAATCGCCGGGATTAACCTTTTCGGCATCAATTTCATTGACTTTTCCGCTTATTTCTGTCCGGAGCATAATGCGGTTCCAGGTTTTTGACTTAAGTGCGAGGTAAACGGTGATGGCTGACAGCAAAATAGTTCCAAGAAGGATAAAATGAGCCACCGGGGTTCCAAATGTATGATACGATTCCCAAACCGAAAAGATTATCAGTCCAAAACCGGCGACCCCCGCTACTGTTGTACCGGGGATAACCATAACTTCCAGCAGTAGCAGAAGAAGCCCTGCCAGTATAAGAATGATGATCAGTGTTAGCGACATATGGTTGATTTAGTTACATTCCGGTGTTTGGGGTCAGCATTTATCTGGCTTTATAATATTTCATAGCTTCAGGAAGGTATTCCTGAATAGCTTTAATTCGTTTCTGACCAGACGGGTGTGTGCTAAGAAGTTCGGGCGGTGCCTGGCCGGGTATGGCAGCCATTTCCTGCCAGAACGAAAGGGTTCGTTCGGGGTGGTAACCTGCCATAGCCATGAAAACCATCCCGAGCTTGTCGGATTCATACTCATGGGTACGTGAGTAGGCAAGAGTTCCGAGCTGACTTCCGACCCCATAAACGGTATTGAAGATATCACGGGTCATAGTGGGTTGTTTTTGCATGGCGACGTCGAGAGAAACACCTCCAAGCATGATGGCCAGCTGCTGACTCATTCTTTCTCCGCCGTGGTTGGCAACGGCATGTGCGATCTCGTGCCCCATAACAACAGCCAAACCGGCTTCGTCCTTCGTAAAGGGTAGAATTCCGGTATAAACAACAACCTTTCCTCCGGGCATACACCAGGCATTGACTTCGGGACTTTCCACAAGATTAAAATCCCATGAATAGGAAGCTACTTTGTCGCCTAACCCATTTTCGACTAGGTATGTCTCAACTGCTGCAGCAATTCGTTGCCCGACCTGTTTTACGATCTGGGCCTGTTGGTGTGTGGCAGGTAAAGGTGGATTTGCTGTCAGAAACTCCTGGTAGCTTGTCAGACCCATCCCGGTAAGCATATTTTCGGGAACGACGTTAAACTGTTTCCTTCCTGTAATAGGAACTTTTGAACAGGATCCTGCTACGATAAGCAGTAAGATGAAAATGACTTTTGCCCTCTGCATAATTGAAGTTTTTATTCTATGGAAACCGTTAATCCCCTGTTTGTCATTTCATTGCACATCGGATTAAGTTCGGTATACCCTCCCGACTTCACTCCGCATTTTCCCTTATAATGCACAATTAGTGTAATTTGTTCCGCTTGAAGCGGTTCCAGCCCGCATACATCGATGAGTGTTTCTATAACAAATTCAAAGGTATTGAAATCATCGTTATAGAGCACCAATTCATTGATGCCTGCAACCGATTCCTTGTCCTTCCGGAGCGTTTGTTGCCTTTCTTTAACCATAACCTGATACTTAATACGAAATTTTCTTCCCTGAGGTTACCATTCTGAAATAAATCCGAATTTCGTAAGGCATACCTTTTTCTATTCAGTCAAACCAAAAAACTATCCTCTGGATGTTTATTATCCCAGGATTCTTTTGGTTTAACCAAGCTATAAAATTACGAAAAAACTATAATAACTGTCGGCTTTAGACAAATTAATGATGATCCGGCATATAGAAAAGTTCTAATTTTGCGCAGGAAACGGTGTCCCAAACCGCGATTGGACGTACAAGCAGATGGAATTCAACAAATTTACAGCTTCATTAACCCAGGCTTTGCAGCTTGATTTACCCGGCACCTATGCCCAGGAAATGCTGTCGCCATCGCATCGTAAAGATTTATTAAGGCAAAATCCTGAAATGACCGGAGTGCGGCTGAGCAGCGTACTCCTTATTCTGTTTCCTGGAAAGGATGGCGAAGCAATGATAACGTTTATCCGCAAAAAGGAATACGATGGCGTTCACAGCGGGCAGGTAGCTTTCCCCGGGGGCAAGGTTGAACCGGAGGACAAAGATCTGGAGGAAACTGCTTTGCGGGAGGCGGAGGAAGAAGTTGGTATTAAGCGCGATGAGATAATGGTAATAGGTATGCTTACCGACTTGTATGTACCTCCCAGCAACTATCTGATAAGACCATATGTTGCCGTTGCATCCGAAGCCCCGATCTATATTCCTTCTAGCGAAGAGGTTGACCTCATTTTTTCCGTCCCGGTTTCGGATTTTTTTTCCATTTATACTGCCTCTAATTATACAATTCCTTACAAAAATGGTCTTACAATTGAAGTTCCTGGATATTTTGCTGGCGGACATTTGATATGGGGCGCTACAGCGATGATACTTAGTGAATTACTTGAGATAGCAAAAAAGTGGCATTAATTTTTCTGACTGGAAATCCGGAATACGGACATCAGGACCGGATTTGTATATATGATCAAAACATCAAGTCAGGAAAAATACGAATGCATGTACATTAAGTTTGATTATTTATATTTGATTGATTATCATTACACTATAAACTATATTAGAAAAAAAACTTTGATACCGGGTCAGGGAGATCGTTTTTTTTTGTATTTTTATTCAATCTAACATCCTCACTTCCGGCTTAAATGCCGACATGCATTTATTATGGTTTTCACTTTTGCCGGAACCAACTTCTTCAACAATGTCAAACAACCCTGCATACAAGGCTTATAATGTCAGAAATTTTCGTAAACTAAAGCAAATCTCCAATCTTCCGGAGTCGCAGATTATGGATATGGAGATTGTAGCCCGTGTATTGCCGTTTAAGACGAATTCCTATGTGGTTAATGAGCTGATTAACTGGGATGATATTGATAATGATCCGATTTTCAGGCTGACATTTCCCGACAGGGAAATGTTAAGAACAGAACATTTCAATGAATTGCAGCAGTTGATTGAAGGGGGAGCAGGACGTGAACGGGAGGAACAGGCTATACGGAGGATAAGAATGGAACTGAATCCGCATCCCGCAGGACAGCTTGAATTGAACATACCTGAACTTAACGGAATAAGAATCACAGGGATACAGCATAAATACAAAGAAACGGTTTTGTTTTTCCCATCCCAGGGTCAAACTTGTCATGCCTATTGCACTTTTTGTTTTCGATGGCCCCAGTTTACGGGGATGGATGAGCTAAAAATTGCTTCAAAGGAAGCCGGACAACTTATTTCATACGTTAAAGCTCATCGGGAAGTTACCAACATACTTCTGACCGGAGGCGATCCGCTTGTAATGAAGACAAAGATACTGGAAAGATATATTTTACCTTTGTTAGAACCTGGTTTTGAGCATATTCACACGATACGAATCGGATCGAAAGCTCTAGGATACTGGCCTTACCGATTTTTAACCGATCCGGACTCCGTTGATTTGCTCCGGCTTTTTGAAAAGGTCGGGAAAGCCGGGAAACATCTGGCATTGATGGCACATTTCAATCACCCGGCGGAGTTGTCAACCAAAGCCGTTAAGCAGGCCATCAGGCTTATACGGTCTACAGGAGCTGAAATTCGCACCCAATCGCCCATTCTCAGGCATATCAACGATTCTGCCAGGGATTGGGCTAAAATGTGGCGTACACAGGTGAAAGCGGGGTGCATCCCCTATTATATGTTTATGGCCAGAGATACCGGAGCCAACCATTACTTTAACGTTAGCATTGAAAAAGCATACACTATATACCGGGAAGCATACAGCAAAGTGAGTGGAATGTCCAAAACAGTTCGCGGACCGGTTATGTCTGCTTCTCCCGGAAAGGTTCACATTCTGGGTATCAGCGAAATTTCCGGTGAGAAGATATTCGTCCTCCAGTTTATTCAGGGAAGGAATCCCGACTGGATACGCCGGCCGTTCTTTGCTAAATACGATCCCGGAGCTACGTGGATTACCGACCTTACCCCTGCCTTTGGTGAAGAAAAATTTTTCTGGGAGGAAGATTATGAATCACAAAGCGGACTTAAATTATCGCTTGCGCCCGGGCAGGAGGAGGATTAATTATAAAAACAAGCTTACCTAAGGTTCTTCATAAAAAGATTCCTTTCCCGGATACCAGAGCTTTTCCCGCGCTTTTTCAGGTGAAAACGTAAAATAGTGCATCACTGCTTCCGCGCAAAGCACCATATCCTGGTCGAAAAGCCGGGTATCGATCAGCGCAATGTTACGATTCATTTCCTTAAGCCGGGCGCGTAGGGTTAATGTCCCCCTGTTGGTATAAACCGGTTTTTTGAGACGTACTTCCATCTTTGAAGTGACGCCGGACGTAGCAAGCCTGGTAAAGACCAGCCAACTGGCAATTTCATCCATTAGGGCCGCCTGAATGCCGCCGTGCAATACATCTTTCCATCCCTGAAAATGAGGTTTTGGCTCCCAGCGGGCAACCACTTCCTCCCCTTCTTCAGTAAATTTCATCTGCAATCCCGACGGGTTGCCTGGCGAACATCCGAAACAATTGTATCCCTCAAGAACCACAAAAGGATTTTTAAGCTTTCTTACCTGTTCGGGATTATCATTTAGCTTTACCTTTATCATAGTTTACCGTTTTAATCAGTTTTCCCGCCTCATCGTAAGCAAGCCATTTTCCGCTCTTTTCTCCTGCCTTGTATTGACCTGTCTGCTTTATCTGCCCATTCTCATAATATTCGGCACAGGTGCCGTTCTGAATATTATCCAGATAATTATCAACCGATTGAAGTTTTCCACCGGGATAAAAGGATTTTTGCTCGCCTTCAAGCGCACCAGCGGAATACATATACTCGGCAATCAGGTTTCCCTGCATATCGTACCATCGCGAAAGACCATCCTTAACGCCTTCGCTGAACGAAGCTTCTTCCGATTTCTTATCTATAAGGTTTTCATAATACGTTATCTGCACCCCATGGAGTTTCCCATGATTATAATTCTGAACACTCAGTGGAATACCGGAAAGTGTGTATGTACGATGAATGCCGTGGGGCAGATCGTTTTCAAAATTTTGCTCCGAAGCCAGTGAAGAGCGTTTTGAAAACTCAAGAAACAGCCCATGTCTCTGTCCTTTACGATAATTCTCAACCTTATAAAGCAAACCGCTTTCCGCAAACCGCGTTATCCAAAGACCGTCCTTCAGGTCATCAACGTAAGTACCGGCGGCTGAAAATGCTCCCGTTTCTTCAGTCCATGCGCCTTGTTTCAAACCATTTTTATCGGTAACATTTTGACCATTAATTGTTTGCACATATATAGCAAACAAGATTAATAGGAATAAGCGGCTAACAATTGGCTTTGTCTTCATAACTTCTGCTTTTATGAATGACAAACCTACATGAATTATGGTGAAAACGCAAGCAAAAGCCTTATTGTCGGTTATCGAATAAGAGCTGGAAAAATAGGCCGGACGCGCTATGATATTATATTTTCAGGATCAGGCGGGGAAGGTAGCTTCCAGGTCGTAGAATGCGGTTCCGGTTATCCTGACATCCACGAAATCACCAGATTTGAGGCTGTTTGAGGCATCGGTTATAAGAACTTCGTTGTCTACTTCAGGCGAATCAAATTCGGTTCTTCCGACCCAGAGTTTATCCTCTTTCCGATCGATTATAACCTTCATAACCTGCCCGTGCCATGTTTCGTTGGCTTCTACTGCAATTTGCTGCTGAATTTCCATAAGTTGCGAAGCACGTTTGGCTTTCTGCGCTGGCCGAACCGAGTCGGTGAGCTTTGATGCCGGGGTATTTTCCTCGTGGGAGTATGTGAACACACCCATGCGTTCGAAGCGCGATTCCACAATAAAATCTCTGAGTTCATTAAATTCGGCCGTTGTTTCACCCGGGTAACCGGTAATAAAGCTGGTGCGGATTGCAATTCCAGGTACGCGTTCGCGGATGGTTTTCACAAGAGCCCGGGTTTGCTGACCGTTGAGTCCTCTGCGCATCGATTTCAGAATACGGTCGTTGATGTGCTGGAGCGGAATATCGAGATAACGGCATACTTTCGGATTGTTGTTTATAATGTCCAGAATCCGGAGCGGGAAACCTGAAGGATACGCATAATGCAGCCGAATCCAGCGAATTTCTTCGATATTGCTGAGTTCCTTAACCAGGTCGGGAAGCTGTCGTTTCTTATTCAGATCGATACCATAATTTGTCAGATCCTGAGCTATGAGAATAAGTTCTTTAACGCCTTGCCGAGCCAGAAAGCGGGCTTCAGCCACCAGTTCTTCAACGGGTTTAGAAACGTTTTTGCCACGGATGGAAGGAATGGCGCAGAATGAGCAGCGCCGGTTACATCCCTCCGATATTTTCAGATATGCATAATGCGAAGGGGTTGTCAGCACCCGTTCGCCCAGCAATTCCGTTCTTAGCGGAGAGTTCAGGTTGCTCAGTATTGCATTCAAATCGTTGACTCCAAAGAATCCGTCGACTTCGGGCATTTCCTTTATCAGTTCATCGCGGTAACGCTGTGAAAGGCAACCCATGACAAAGAGTTTGCCGATTTTACCTTCTTTGCGCTCATTCGCCCATTCGAGAATTGTGTTTACCGATTCTTCCCTGGCATCGTTGATAAATCCGCAGGTATTGATGATAACGAGGTCGGCCGGAGCGTTGTCGTCGTGTTTGGTTTCGATTCCAGATGCAGCAAGCTGACGCATCATCACTTCCGAGTCGACAAGATTCTTAGAGCAGCCTAAGGTTATAATATTGGCTGATTTTATTTTTTTTGCGTGTGCGTTCACCTGGCAACGATTGGTATAACATAAAAATTGGCAGCCGGGATATTCCGGTTAATCGGGGTAGTGGTCAACCGAAGAGGGAGTCGACAAACTCATTGCGGTCGAAGGGCTGGAGGTCCGTTATTTTCTCGCCAATACCAATGTATCTGACGGGGATCCGGAACTGGTCAGATATACCGATTACAACGCCGCCTTTGGCTGTGCCGTCGAGTTTGGTAAGAGCCAGGGCATTGACTTCTGTAGCGGCGGTAAACTGCCGTGCTTGTTCGATGGCATTTTGCCCGGTTGAGGCGTCAAGGACCAGCAGAATTTCATCGGGGGCATCGGGCAGCAGCTTTTGCATCACTTTCCGGATTTTGGAAAGTTCGTTCATCAGGTTCACTTTGTTGTGAAGGCGTCCGGCGGTATCAATGATAACGACCTCGGCATTGCGGGCGATGGCAGATTTCAGAGTATCAAAGGCAACGGAAGCCGGGTCGGCTCCCATACCCTGGGTAACGCAGGGCACTCCTACCCTTTCTGCCCATATTTCGAGCTGCGAAACGGCGGCTGCGCGGAATGTATCGGCTGCTCCAAGCACTACGCTTTTGCCTGCCTGTTTGTACTGGTAAGCGAGTTTGCCGATAGTGGTAGTCTTTCCGACTCCATTTACACCGACAACCATAATTACATAAGGATTTTCCCTTGGCGGGAAATCGAAGCCTTTAACCAGCCGGTCGCCGTTGTTTTCGCCGAGTAGGGCTGAAATTTCCTCTCTCAGTATACGGTTCAGCTCAGATGTTCCGAGGTACTTATCTCTGGAAACGCGTTGTTCGATGCGATGGATTATTTTCAGGGTAGTGTCGACGCCCACATCGGAAGTAACGAGAATTTCCTCCAGGTTATCCAGCACCTCATCGTCTACGGCCGACTTACCAATTACGGCTTTTGACAAGCGGCTGAAAATACTGGTTTTAGTTTTTTCGAGTCCTTTATTCAGGTCCTCTTTTTTCTCTTTGGTGAAGAATGAAAATAAACCCATAGCGGTTTAATTAAAATCCGGATAACCGAAACACGAAATTACACAATAGCTGTCAGTACAAAAATAAAACAGGGTCTTTTCCGCTTGTGAAAAGGCCCTGCAAAAAAAATGGGTTTAATGCTTATTTTTTAGCCAGGAAATCTTTCACCTGGTCATTGGGGACAATATTTTCCTTGAAGGTGTATGCTCCGGTTTTTTCCGACCTGACCATACGGATCACTTTTGCAAAATCTTTACCGGACGAAGTCCTCAGGGTAGCAACAACTTTCTTTGCCATGGTATATCAATTATTTAATTTCTTTGTGAACAGTCATTTTCTTGAGAATCGGATTGTACTTTTTAATCTCGAGTCTCTCAGGAGTATTTTTCTTATTCTTGGTGGTAATGTAGCGTGAAGTGCCGGGCATGCCACTGGCTTTGTGCTCTGTGCACTCCAGAATTACCTGTATCCTTGCTTCTTTACTTTTTTTAGCCATTGCTGTAAGCCTTTAAATTTTCGGACTGCAAAAATACAACTATTTTTCTTTCTGCCAAACCCTTTCGGCGAAAAAATGAACACTTTAAAGGATTTCCGGTAAAAATACTGCCTGATTGTGCTAAATATTCTGAAATTCAGTAATTTAAGATTGCATACTTTTATAAACAACTGGTTGTTAATATTTTTGCCGTGAAAGAAATTGCATCCAGTCAAACAAAAATTACCTTTCGGGCGGAGTTTCCTATGAGCTGGCAGTTGTACATAAAGGGTTTCAGGGCATATCTGCAGGTAGAGCGATCGATGCCGGTTAATACGGTTGATGCCTATTTGCGGGATGCGGTTAAACTTGCCGGATATTTTTCTGGTGATAGGAAAATCTCACCGGTTAGCGTGGAATTACATGATCTTCAAGAATTTGTGAATCTGATTGCCGGTCTTGGCATTGCTCCGGCTAGTCAAGCGAGGATAATTTCGGGGGTTCGGGCATTTTTCAGGTTTTTGCTACTGGAGGATGTGATAAAAGCCGATCCTTCGGAGTTGCTTGAAATGCCAAAAACCGGCAGAAAGCTCCCCGATGTGCTATCGGAACCTGAAGTTACCGCAATGCTTGGAATTATTGACTTGAGCAGTAAGCCGGGGGAGCGTAACAAAGCCATACTGGAAGTTCTTTACGGATGCGGGCTCAGGGTATCGGAACTGGTTAATCTGCAGTTATCCGATTTACATTTTGAGGAGGGATTTATAACCGTAACCGGCAAGGGTAACAAGCAGCGGGTAGTGCCTCTGGGGAGACAGGCTACCGGTCAGTTGCGGAGGTATATTACGGAAGTGAGAGTACATTTGGAAATAAAAAGGGGATATGAAACGTTTGTTTTTTTAAACAATCGTGGAGCCAAACTTACCCGTGCCATGATCTTTCACATTGTAAAATCGCTGGCCGAATCGGCGGGGATTTCAAAAAACATCAGTCCGCATACCTTCCGGCATACATTTGCCACACATTTGGTTGAAAACGGAGCAGATCTCAGGGCGGTACAGGAAATGCTCGGACATTCCAGCATTACCACCACTGAGATCTACACTCATATTGACCGCGAATATTTAAGGCAGAACATCCTTAAATTTCATCCGCGTCAGCACATGAAAACCAGAGGGGATTAATCCTCGTCGATTTCGTCAAATTCTTCTATTTCACCATCTTCGTTAACAAAAACACCCCAGTTTACGGTGACCAGGTTTCCGTCCTGAAAATAAAAATCGATGAGTCCTTCATCGAACGAAACGCGCCTTTCACCCCATTCTTCCTCTTCGGTATCGACTTGGGTGAGTTCGTTTGCATTCATAAGAGCAGTAATTTCCTGTTCGTTCATTTCAAAAACCTTTTTACCAAAGAGGACAGCTTCGCGGTTATCGGTTTCGAAGCAGGAAAGTACGTGATTGTTTTTCCCTTCAAAGAATACGGTAAGTCCGATCTTATCGTAACTCCAGAGGATGGTATCCAGTTCTTCATCGGCTTCTTCGGCCAGTGACTCCGTTTCCTGGGGTTTGCCGAGCACTTTTTCAACGTTTTCGGGCGCATCTCCGAATTTAAGGTCGTTCAAACCTTCAAGGAGGAGGATTTCCATTTTCATAATAATTCCTGTTTTCGGTTAATTGATTTTTTTTTGGACTTTACTTCACTATTTCACCGGTGATGCCGGTTCTCTGGCCATTTCGCCATAGGCCAGCCGGCAAACAACTCCCGGCAATATCTGATTTAACCATACGGCGAATTTTCCTTCCAGAAATGTCAGGACGATTCTGTTTTTACGGCGCATGGTTGCTTTAACAATTTTAAGGGCCGCTTTTTCGGCCGTCATCATTTTACTTTCATTCCGAGGAGTCATTCCCTGCTGCGAGCCATCGGCCATCAGTGCAGTAACACGGATATTTGTGGCAGTAAATCCCGGAGCAGCTACCAGCACATGCAGTCCGGCTTTCAGGTTTTCGCACCTGAGCGTATCGAGGAACCCGCGGATGGCAAACTTGGAGGCAGAGTATCCGGTGCGTCCGGGAAGACCGACGTAACCGGCAACGGAGATAATTCCCACCACAGAACCTTTTGTCTGCAGTATCCATGGCAGCGCATGTTTGGTACAGTAAACGGTACCCCAGAAATTAACATCCATAAGAGTTTTCAGAACACTCAGGTCCACATCCTTAAAGGCAGCCCGCATGGAAACACCGGCGTTATTAACCAGTACATCGATTCTGCCTTTCCAGGCAGCAGATTTTTTTATCAACGCAATACATTCATCCTCCCGGCTTACATCAGTAGAAACGGCAAGAATTTCAATGCCTTCTTTCCTTAGTTCATCCGCAGCCTGATCCAGGCGAACAGAATTTCGCGCCGAAATAACAACATAAGCTCCTCTCCTGCCGAACTCCCGGGCCAGTTCAAGCCCTATACCGGATGATCCTCCGGTGACAATCACTACTTTACCTTTCACGTACAAGCTGATTTTTCAGTGACAATATTACCAAATTTTTGGCTTCGGTCGCATGGTTTTGGAGAATGAAGCATAAAGTGTGTGTTTAATTGCAGCATTAAAGGGGTAATCATCCTAAAAAAGTAAATTATATACCCTAAAATAATCGGAAAGGGGATTAAATCTTCGAGAAACCGGAAACCAATTACGCATGGTATTTTAAATAAATGAATGCAGGCGGCGGCTTTGCTCTGCTGACTGAACCGGCGGAGGTTTAAAATGATTAATTTTGCTTTGCAACACTAAACAGGGGGAGTATGCTGATGACTGCGATTATTGAAATATGTGCCGGATCGGTTGAATCTGTGTATGCTGCTAAAAAAGGAGGTGCAGGGAGGATTGAGTTATGCAGTGCATTAAGCGAGGGGGGACTTACTCCTTCTCAGGGGATGATTGAATATGCGGTTAATCTTTCAGGAATTGAAACAATGGTGCTGATACGTCCCCGCAGCGGGGATTTTCATTATACCCGTGCAGAGTACGGAGTAATGAAATCGGATGTATTCGCTGCAAAAGCCCGTGGTGCTTCAGGGATAGTAACGGGAATGCTTAACAGCGATGGCAGTATTGATACCTGCAGGATGAATGAACTGATTGAAATGGCCCGGCCTATGAGTGTTACGTTTCACCGTGCTTTCGATATGTGCAGGAATCCTTTCAGGGCACTCGAAGATATAATTGAAATGGGTTGTGAGCGAATTCTGACATCGGGTCAGGCTTCAACGGCATTCGAGGGCATCGGTCTGATTGCTCAACTGGTTGAACAAGCTGCCGGCCGCATTATAATTATGCCGGGAAGCGGAATAAATGCCGGTAATCTTGTCAAGATCGCAAAAAAGACCGGAACATATGAATTTCATCTGTCAGCGGGACAGATGGTTGCCAGCAGGATGTCGCACAGGAAAGAAACCGTAAGTATGGGAAAGGGAAGCAGGGATGAATACGGATTTTACCAGACAGAAGCAGGATTGGTAAGGGAAGCAGTGGAAATTGCCCGCTCGCTTTTCGTGTAATTCCGTAAATTATTGTGAAGGCTAATCATTTAAACCTCACCTGGCATGGGAAAAATCGGTTCTATTATAAAAGGCAGATTATATCGGATTCTGGCGATTGTGTTTACTGCTGGGCATATATACCCCGGAGCCGGCTTAATGGCTCAGGATTATGCTCCGGTAAAGGCTATGACCTGGAACATTCGTCTTGATACTCCGGTAGACGGGCCCGACCAATGGAAATACAGAAGATCAGGGCTTTGTTCATTGGTTATGGAAGAGAGTCCCGATGTACTTGGCGTCCAGGAAGCCTTTCACAGCCAGCTGAATGACATCAAATGCAGGCTGAAGGGGTATCGGTATACCGGTGCCGGCCGCGACGATGGCAAAAAAGGCGGAGAACACAGCGCTATATTTTACAACCGGAAGGTACTTAAGATTGTCCGGTCGGGCACTTTCTGGCTTTCTGAAACACCGGAGACTGCAGGCAGTAAAGGCTGGGATGCAGCATTGCCGCGAATTGCAAGCTGGGCGGAGTTCAGGCATATAAAAACAGGAATATTTTTCCTTGTTATCAATACGCATTTCGATCACATGGGTGAAACCGCAAGAGTAGAAAGTGCTGCGCTTCTGACCCGTCGGGCAGCCCAACTCGGAAACGGATTACCGGTAATACTCACGGGTGATTTCAACGTAACCCCGGGGCACAGAGCATACCGTATTATCACATGGCCAGAGAATGAGGTTGTATTATCCGACACCAGGGAGCGTTCCGAAGCAGATAAGGAAGGTCCGGAACTTACTTACGTGAGTTTCGACCGAAGCCGGGAAGGCGGAGAGCTTATCGATTTTATATTTACAAGTCTGGATATTCAGGTACTTAGCAATGCAATCACCGATTTTCGTCCTACAGGTATCTATTTATCGGATCATCTGCCGGTTGTTGCCAGGCTGCTGGTGCCGAGGAAAGTAAAAAACAATCCGTAGCGATACGTCAGACGCGCATTTACCTGTTAAAAAAGGCAGGAAAATGAAATCTCCTGCCTTAAATCGTCCAATTGCAACCCGTATCAGAGAACAAACAGCTTTCCGCGCTGGCCGCAGGTAGGGCTTACGAGGTATCCGAAGTCGAAATTCATCTCGATAACGAAGAATATTCCGATATTATGCGTAGGATCCGATTTGGCTGAGGGCTTCAGGACGGGAAAATTAACATCACGCCCCTCCGTGGAGGCCAGGTCGCTGAACATATAATTAAACCTTAGTCCGGATGTGACGCCAAAATTATCGGTACCAACGATGTAGCCACCGAAACCCAACGCCAGTCCAAGGTTGTTTTTGGCTATCAGCTGGTCGGGTTTAAGAGGAGAAACATAGTCGCCGCCAGTATCCTGATATTTTACTTTTGAATAGGTAGTCCACTGCGGTCCGATTTCAAAATAGGTACCGTTTCGGTTTGCACGGTACATCAGCAAAAGATCGAGGCCGTTGAATCTGAATTCGCGTTCGGCATCCCGGGTAGAGGACCAGCCTTCGGGGCGATAGGTATAACCCTGGGTCATATGCGACAGCATGAGGTCGAATGTAAGCTGGTGTTCCTGAATAAAATTAAAGCCGATTTTTCCACCGAAAGTATATCCGGGTTTAAACTTATGCACAATAACCTGGTCTTCAAAAATCTGGGAATTGTACATAAACGAAGTTCCGATTCCTCCTTTAAGACCGATATCGAACCAGGGCTGAGCATATGCGGAGGCGGCCGCGAGCATCAGAACAAACGTAAGAAGTAATGGTTTTTTCATTGGCTGGTGTTTTAACAAATCAAAGGTATAGAATATTCACAAATAAAACTTCACCTTAAATTTTGTTCAAAAATATAACGCAGAGCGGAATATTAAAAAGGCATAATAATTTTAATCGCGGCCGGGCTGTATCCCGGAATATTTCGGATATTTACCCCCGAAAACAAAGGGTTCTGCAGGCAGAATCTAATTGTGCGCAGGGTATGAAGGAAACTGAAAAACGTGCATTCCGTCAATGTGCCAGAGAAGCCGACAGGCTTGGACTTGTCAGGTGCAGCAGCGGCAACTTATCGGAGCGTGAGAAGGGCGACCGGATGCGAATTTCAGGCACCGGAGTGTGGCTTGGCCGGCTCAGGGGAAGCGATACAGCGGTGGTTGATCTTTCCGACGGATCCTTTGTTGAGGGTTGTGCGCCTTCGGGTGAGTTCCGTTTGCACCGGGAGGTTTACCGATGCAGACCGGATGTATCGGTAATTCTGCATTTTCAGAGTGAGGCTGCTACGGTTCTTGCCTGTTTGCCTGAGGTACCGGATTACAATGTAATCATTGAAGTTCCCGTATACCTGGGAGGAATCGGCCTTGTACCTTTTTTGCCGCCGGGTTCGGCTGAACTGGCTGTGGCGGTTGCCGGGGCAATGAAGTCGGCGGATGTGGTACAGATGAGGAATCACGGGCAGGTAGTTGCCGGCAGTTCGTTTGATGATGTGTTGCAGAAGGCGGTTTTCTTTGAATTTGCCTGCTCTGTTATTGTAAAAAGCAGCATGAAAGCCATCCCGCTTAAAGCGGAAACACTGGAAATGCTGTATGATTATAAGAAAAAAGTGCGGTGGGTGGGATAATTTTTTACACCGAAGCGTACGATTACGGACAATCATCGGGTTATCTGACCGGATTTGGACAATATTTTAACCGGAAATTTGCTTAGGACAATTTTACTTTCTATTTTTATACACTAATTTCAAAACTCTTTTGGTATGAAAAAAGTTCTTATTGCTACCGACAAGCCATTTGCAAAAGTTGCAGTGGATGGAATCAGGAAGATTGTTGAAGATGCCGGTTATGAGCTCCTGCTTTTGGAGAAATACACCGATCACAACGATCTTGTAAAGGCTGTCGAAGATGTTGATGCTCTCATCATTCGTAGCGATATAGCTGATCGCAAGGTAATTGAAGCAGGTAAAAAACTCAGGATCATTGTAAGAGCCGGAGCCGGTTACGACAATATTGATTTGGCTGCAGCCACGGAGAACAAGGTAGTTGCCATGAACACCCCCGGACAAAACTCGAATGCGGTTGCCGAACTCGCTTTGGGTATGATGGTTTATATGGCCAGGAACCTGTTTAACGGAACTTCGGGCACTGAGCTGAGGGGTAAGACCCTGGGTATACATGCTTACGGAAATGTGGGCAGGTACGTTGCTCAGATAGCCAAAGGCTTTGGCATGAAAATCTGTGCTTTTGACCCTTATGTAGATGCTGAAACTATGAAAAGTGAAGGCGTTGAGCCTGTTGGATCGGTCGAAGAACTGTATTCAGAGTGTCAGTACGTTTCTCTTCATATTCCGGCCAACAGTCAGACAAAAAAATCCATTGGGTACGAATTACTCATGAAAATGCCCAAAAATGCCTGTCTGGTTAATACCGCCAGGAAAGAGGTAATTGACGAAGAAGGCCTACTGAAAGTATTTGCTGAACGTCCTGATTTCAGATATTTAAGTGATATTGAGCCAGAAATGAAAGCTGCTTTCGCAGAAAATTACACGGGAAGGTATTTCTTTACCCCGAAAAAAATGGGTGCGCAGACTTCTGAGGCAAACATTAATGCCGGATTAGCTGCAGCACGCCAGATTGTGAATTTCTTTGAAAACGGAATTACAACATTTCAGGTAAACAAATAAGACCTGAAGTAACCGAAATCAAAGATTTGATTTGCCACACAGGAAAGGACACTGAAATTTTTAAGTATATTAGCATATTGTAAGCGGTGCATTATTCAACTTTAAATTTTAGTGTCCTTGTGGCAAAAATGGGCTGGAAAATTATACAGCGGTTTCTTTCAATTGAAATAATTCAACCGGAAACCAGTCAACTATCCATTGCAGACGCTCAGGATCATATTCAGAACCAATTACACTAACCAATAAATCAACTCAAATGGATTCAGAACTCGAAAAAGCGGTAACATTCTTCAGATTTGAAGACCTGAGGATTTACCACAAGGCGCTTGACTACATTGAATGGCTGACATTACGGGGAAAGACATTCCCGAACGACAACCCGGCCGGAATCGGAACAAGATTTAATTTATCGGCACAGGCCATAGCTCTGAATATTTCTGAGGGTTCTGCGCGAAACAAAAGTCAGTTTATTTATTACCTGAAGATGGCAAAAAGTGCCGTGAGGGAATGTGTAGTTTTTACCACTCTTGCCGGTAAACTGGACTATCTTAGTGAAAAAGAGGTTGATGAGTCGCGGGGTCAGCTTATGGAGATGACCAAAATGATCGGCGCATTGATAGGATCTCTTCAGCGGGCGGCGGACATGAGCATGGAGGATACTGACTGAGTGTTTATTACCCTGCAGCTTTTTGCGAAACGGAAAGATAATTTTTTTCCTTAGGATTTAATTATAATTTTGTCACCCGGTAAGCCTTGGCACATCATACGTTTGTGATGGAGTCAGAGGCTTTTCCTTTTTGACGGTTACTGCCGCTGCCACGAAATTAATAACCACCTCATAAATCTATATTCTATGGCTGTATTAAAACCTTTTAAAGGCCTCAGGCCACCAAAGGAAATTGCCTTACAACTTGCTTCAAGGCCCTACGATGTTCTCAATTCAAGTGAAGCCAGGGTTGAAGCCGAAGGTAATCCCTATTCACTGCTTCACATCATCAAACCCGAAATAGACCTTCCGGTTGAAATCGACGAACACGATGAGCAGGTATACAATAAAGCCAGGGACAACTTTCATACTTTCAGAGAGAAAGGCTGGCTGGTGCAGGACAGTGAAGACTATTTGTACATTTATGCCCAGACTATGAACGGCAAAACCCAGTATGGTCTTGTAGGATGTGCCGGCGTTGAAGATTATCTTAACGGGATTATCAAAAAACACGAATTAACCCGTAAAGACAAGGAAGAAGACCGTATGAAGCACGTGCGGATCACCAATGCCAATATGGAACCCGTTTTTTTTACTTATCCGAACGTAAAGGAAATCGACAGCATTATTCACGGCATTGTAACAGGCAACGAACCGGAGTACGACTTCACTGCCGCTGATGGTTTCGGTCATCATTTCTGGGTTATCAGGGACAAACAAACCATTGATAAACTTGTGAAGCTGTTCGAAACCGTGCCTTACACCTATGTTGCCGACGGTCATCACCGGACTGCTGCAGCTGCTCTCGTTGGAAATGAAAAGAAAATGGCCAATCCGAACCACAGGGGTGATGAAGAATATAACTACTTCCTGGCGGTACATTTCCCTTCCGATCAGCTTACCATCATTGACTACAACCGGGTTGTCAAAGACCTGAACGGTCTGAGTCCGGAAGAATTCCTGGAAAAGCTGGGCGAAGTTTTCATAATTGAGGAAAAGGGTAGCGAAATCTATAAGCCTGAGTTCCTTCACAATTTCAGCATGTATCTTGGCGGCAAATGGTATTCATTGATAGCCCGGGAGGGTACATACAACGACTGCGATCCTATAGGGGTTCTGGATGTAACCGTTCTTTCGCAGCTGGTACTTGATAACATACTGGGCATAAACGATCTACGCACTTCGAAGCGCATTGATTTCGTAGGTGGGATCAGAGGTCTTGGAGAGCTGAGCCGGCGCGTTGACAGCGGTGAAATGGCCGCAGCTTTCGCGCTGTATCCTGTGTCGATGCAACAACTTATCGACATTGCCGATTCCGGTAATATCATGCCTCCTAAAACCACCTGGTTCGAACCTAAACTAAGGAGTGGTCTGGTAGTTCATTCGCTTGATTAATCAAAAAAATAAGGACAATGGATATTTACGAAAAAATACTGAAAGCCATGGCTGAGGCCGGCAAGCCTCTTAAAGGAGGCGAGATAGCAGAGTTGACCGGTATTGAAAAAAAAGAGGTTGATAATGCAATCAAGAAACTCAAAAAAGAGGAGAAAATAGTATCCCCTAAGGTTTGCTATTACGAACCTAAAAAGTAATATTGAGGAGGATCGCCTGAGACGGCGGTATCGGCTTCACAGGAGATAAACCGGTGTTGCTGATACCGCAGTTTTTTTTGGCTGAAACCATTTTAGTTTCAGAATCAGGATTGGTTAAGGTATTTCCCGAGAACCTCGATGAGGGTTCGGAAGCGTATGGGTTTATTGATGTAATCGCTGCATCCGGCCTCCCGGCTCAGCTCTTCATCACCCGGTCTTCCAAATGCCGTTTGGGCTATTACCGGCAAAGAGGGTTTATTTTCCCTGATTTTTCGGGTTGCTTCATATCCATCGGCAACGGGTAGAACGATATCCATGAGTACGATATCAACGGGCTGCCCGCTCAGGCAGATTTCAACGGCCTCCTCCCCTGCCCTTGCCCGCAATATGTTTATGCCTGTTCTTGAAAGAGCGGCCATTATGTAGTCATAATTGGAATCCACATCTTCCACCACCAACAGAGTTTTACCGCTCCAATCGGAAATTTTGCTTTTAACCGTTTTAGGCTGCCCTTTTTCCTGAATTTCGGGGACCGCTTCGCAAGGAATGTGGAAGCTGAATACAGAGCCTTCTCCCTGCCTGGAAACAACGTTTATATCGCCGCCGAGTAATTGTACAATATGACGTGAAATGGCCAGACCGAGACCTGTACCGCCCGGGTGCCTGGGCCCGTGTTTGGTATCCTGCCTGAACCGTTCGAAAACTACCTGAAGTCCTTCCGGAGAAATGCCGATACCGGTATCCTTAACCACAAATTTCACCTGCTTATCGTTGATGGAGTATCCAAACGTGATACTGCCCTCGTTGGTAAATTTTATAGCATTTCCGATCAGATTAACCAGAACCTGGCGGAGGCGGAGAGTATCGGTCATTATCATATCGCCCTGAGGCGAAGGGTTGTACTCTCGCGCAAGAACGATATGATCTTTACCCTTTTTCTTTAGTATTTCGGAGTGTACCTGAAAAATCTCCTCCATCAGATCGGTGAGGTTGCACGGTTCCATACTTACGGTAAGCTGTCCGGCTTCAATTTTCGCAATATCGATAATATCATCGATAAGATTGAGAAGGTTCTCACTTCCATGATTAATATGCTTGACAAACTCCGTTTTATCGGAAGCTGGGATATCTTCATCGGCCAGCAAGTTGGAAAAGCCGATAATTGAATTAAGAGGTGTACGGATTTCGTGGCTCATGTTCGCAAGGAACGCTGTTTTCAGGCGATCGCTCTCTTCGGCTTTTTCCTTGGCCTCAATGTATTTTTGCTGAATTTCTTCTCTTTCGGTGATGTCGCGGCTGATGGCGACAATTCCGACCGGTTCGCCGGCATTATCAAAATTAAGCACCTTGAGGGTATCCATAAGCCTTCTCCGGCCATCGGGAAAGGTAATCCACTCTTCCGATCTTATAGGTATCCGGTCGGAAAGAATCTTTTTATCGGCCCGGAGGTATGTTTCAGCCGTTTCGTAAGAATAAAAATCGGCATCGGTATGCCCAACCATATCCTGCTCTTCCAGTCCCAGGTAGTCGGCAAAAGCCTTATTGCATCCAACGAAACGGGATTCCATATCCTTAAAGAAGATGAGGTCGGGACTTGAGTCGATGAGTGAGCGGAGCAGTGAGCGTTCTTTTTCGAGTGATTTTCTGGCGATGTTGCGTTCATCCATCATCCGGTTGACCGATGTAGCCAGTTCACGGAATTCTGCAAAAATGAGATTCCCTGGATCAATTTCAACAGACTCGTCGTTGGCTTTACGAAAGTGGTGCTTAAACAGGCTGAACCCCATGGCCAGGCGGCGTGAAATCCATCGCGAGACCAGCCAGATAAAAACAAGAACAACCAGCAAAGAGATTATAATGTGCAGCATAGCACGTTTTACCTGCTGCTGCATCTCCTTTCGGTTTATATTTATTAAATCCTGAATCTCATTTTCATAGAATCCGGCTCCAACAATCCATCCCCATTCCTTTAACGAACCCAGGTAGGAAATTTTTGTATCGCTGTCCTCAGAAACAAGACGTTTGAAGGTGTACTCAATAAAACCACTGCCTGTACTTCTGTAAACATTTACCTGTTTAAGGTATGTTCTGATTCGGTTAGAATCACCGCTTTCCAGGATATATTGAGGTGTAAGATGTTTTACTCCGTTGGTAATAAGAGCTTTGCCATCAATAGTATTCACAAAAAGATAACCTTCGTTGCCATACCTTACCCGTGAAAGATATTCCAGGATGTCGTTTTTCAAATCCTGTTCATAATCTTCAAGATAATCTTTGGAACCGAGATACCAGTTATACGGATGAAATTTGCGGATATATGTACTTTTTAGCAGGATCGAATCGGCGTCGTTATCTCCGGAAGGAACATAGTAATGCAGAAATCCCTGATCCATTTTTTTTATCAACTCAACTTCATTGCGCACAACATAATTACCATAGTCATCCTTATAATGGATACTTGAGGTATTTTCGCGGTGCTTGCTTCTGGGAAGCAAAACGGAAACACCACCTGTGGTATAGATGAAAATGTCGCCTCTGGCATTAGAAAACCGAATAGGCCGGAGGGCATCTTTAATCATTTTTTCTATCTCAGCAGAGCTTTTTTTGCCGTTATTTTCGATGTAGATATTATTGGCTATGTCCCAGGCTTCATCCACGCGCTGACGCAGGTTACTGTTCATACGTTCCTGGGACATGGAGCGGCTGTAATTAATAAAATCGAGGGCGCGGGTTACTTCATGGCGGGCCAGGTTTTTCTGATCATTCACAAACCGTTGCTTCATTTCTTCCGACTGAAGTCGGAAGCGGCGGGCTTCAAAAGAAGTCCAGTAATGCCCTATAAAAAGAATTGCAACCACAACGGCTGCCATAATTCCAAAGAAGAGCTGGTCGGCAATTCTATTGCCTTGAAATTTTTGAATAAGCTTTTTGTAGTATTTCAAGTCTGCAGTTTTTTTGATCACTTATTAATACGATTCCCTTGCAATGGTAATAGAGGAATCATTCAAAAACCTTTAAAAAAACTAAAAAAGCTGAATGACCACCGCATGGCGATGCCAAAAATAGCAGATAAAGCGGAATAATTTGATGCACCAACCCTTTTTCTAAAAGAAATCGGACATTTTCAGTCACTTATCGGAGCGTGTGAAAAAGAATACAGGTTTAGTATTGCATGTATTCTTCAAACAAAACCTGCAGATAAGACCTGCCTTCCCTTATGATGCTGTCGCTCATAGCAGGTGGGATTGAATTCTCATGGTAATGGCCAACTCTTGCATCGTAGACAAAATGTCCGGCAGGCCTTACCCAGCCCAGGCCTTCTTCAAACGAATACCAGGCAAATTCAGGAGAGGCTGGATTGAAAAGGTCGCGGCTCCAGTGGAATGCATCTGCATTTATATTAAGTTGACAGAGAATGGTCTTGGCGAGATCGGACTGATTTGAGAGCCTGCTGACTTTTGTGCCGCGAAATTCATCCCGGATTACGTTGCCGTAAAAAAGCATTGGAATGCGGTGATAATTCGGGGTAGTGAAAGCCCAGTTGCGGTAGCTGTTGTGGCTGTGATCGGCTACAAGAATAAAAAGGGTATTATCGAACCATGGCTGGGTTTCGGCTACCTTAATAAAGTTGCCCACGGAACGGTCGGTATAATAGGCCGAATTAATGTATTGCCGTTCGTTGTCGCCCCATTTAAGCACCTCTTCCATTGGTTGGTCGTACGGTGAGTGAGAACTCAGGGTAAAAAGCGCAGAGAAGAACGGCTGAGATTCGGTCTTCAGATCCCGGAGCTGCCGGTTAAGAACAAATTCATCGTGCGCTCCCAGCTTTCCTTTAATTACATCGTTTCCGAAATCGGCTCCTTCCACAACACGTTTAAATCCATTATAGAGGATAAACCCTTTAATATTACCATAAATCAGCTGACCTCCGAAGTAGAAGGAAGTGTTGTAGCCCTGCTCGATCAACCGGCGTGTTATGGTTGGAAGTCCGGTAAACTTATCGGGTTGAACGGTAATAGAAGAGATTGGGTGAGCCGGGAATCCGCCAAAAATACTCCCCATTGCCTGCTCACTTCTGGGGCCGGTAGCCCAGAGGTTGGTAAACAGAATACCTTTTTCTTCCAGTTTTCTGAATTCGGGAGTAATGCCCGGTTCACCACCCAGGGATTCAATCAGGTCGGCCGACCAGCTTTCAAGGATAAGCAGAACGATGTTCGGGCGATCGGTTGTGAGAATGCTAACGGTGGAATCCGTTGGGGTTTTAAACAGATTTTTTACCGTTTCGCGGGCTTCCTCCATGTCGTTGTAATATGAGGCGCTTTGATTTATAGGAATCTGCTGTACCCCTCCCCTGGCACCCACAACAAGAAGTACAGGAATTGTCAGGGCGAAGACAATGGAAAAAAAAACGTTTCGGGCAGGATGGGCATGATTCACATAAAACCATTGCCGGTAGGCTTTATATCCCGCCAAGGTCAGCAGCAAAAAGACAACCGTTAACGTAAAAAATAAAGAAGTGGAAATGGTATCGTAAACTTCTGTCGGGTTACTTAAATAAGAAAACGCCTTAACGGGAAGCTTGGTTTTCCACTCGGGATAAATTCCCAGTTCAACGCTGATGAGGAGGCTGAATAACAGGATGGCCAGAAAATAATAAACTTTATGTATGCGGTTGAGCCATTCCGGGGCATAAAAGGACTGGACAAGAAGCAAAAAGAAGGGGAAAAGCAGAAAGTAACATGCCGTGGCAAAATCGAGCTGAAGGGCATGATAATAACCGGCCATTACTTCGAAAAAACTTATGCCCTCAACTCTAAGAAGCTGAAAGTTAAACAGAAAGAAAACCGTACGCGTAAAAGCGAAGAACAACAGCCAGAAAATTAGTTGTTTAAGCAGGGACAATAATATCTGTTTCATAACAGCCCTTAAAAATGGAATACAAACTTAACTAAAGTTTGGATTCGGTAGTATTTTGCCAGTCCTATGATTTACAGATAAAAACCCGAAAATGTCGATGGCATTCATCTAGGTGTTTAAAAGTTTGAAGGGCGAAACTGCCCAGAAAACGTAATCATGTACACTCTGCTATACCACCACAAGCTTCGCATACGTGAAAAGTATTGGGTTACCATAAATTGCATCCGGTATTTTTACGGCTATTGTTCTATTTTTGCCATAATAACTAAATATGCAAGGAATGAGGGCTGTGATAAAAAGCATGGCAACACGGCCGTGGGTCGTTTTCGGTGTAATTGCTTTGCTGATTCCATTTGCTTACCTGCTGAATCTCGGGTTGATGCCTCTGATATCGGATGAGCCGACGCGGGCAGTGGTTACGCTCGAGATGCTGTTATCGGGCAATTATATCAATCCAACCATAAACGGAGAATTTTATTATAACAAACCACCCCTATTCAACTGGCTGCTGGCAGGGTTGATATGGCTGACCGGGAGTGAATCGGAGTTGGTTTTCCGCACCCCGACCATTGTTTCGCTCCTTTTGCTGAGTCTGGCGATTTATTGTTTTTCGCGCAAGCATCTCGGCAATCCGCATGCGCTGCTTGCTGCACTCATGATGATTTCCTCGGCCCGCATACTTTTCTGGGATTCGTTTCAGGGATTAATTGACATCACCTATTCGTTGGTTACGTTCCTCTCGTTTGCCGCGATTTGGAAATTTTCAAACCGGGGACGCTGGTTTCTTATGTTTACGATATCCTACCTGCTGGCCGCTGCCGGATTTCTGATGAAAGGAATTCCGTCTCTAGCATTTCAGGGTATCAGCCTGGTGGTTTGGCTTTTATGGGACAGGAAATTCCGCAAACTGTTTACCTGGCAGCATCTGGCGGGGATTATGGCATTTGCCCTGGCATTGGGTATTTATTATACTGCCTATCTAAAAACCAATACACTGGATGAGGTATTCCTAACCCTTTTCGATCAGTCGAACCGCTTAAGCGACAAAGAGGGAACGTTTTTAAGCTGGGTTAAACATCTAGCTGCATTCCCCTTTGAGATGGTATATGAATTTGCCCCATGGACGCTTCTGGTGGTGTTCCTGTTTATTAAAGACGTAAGAAAAAATATCCTGCAGGAGCGTTTTATGGTTTTCAATCTGGTGATCTTCAGCTCAAATATAATTATATACTGGGTTTCCGCCGATATGAGACCGCGCTATCTGTTCATGCTGTTTCCATTGGTCTTTATCGTTCTGGCAAGAGCCGCACAACTGACCTATGAGCTTAAACACAAGCTGAGAACCCTGGTGGTATACGTTTTACAGGCAATGGCATTCCTTGCAGCTCTTTCACCTGCATATTACCTAATTTGGGACGAAACGGCAGGATTACCAGGGGTTTGGATTGTGATACCTTTACTGATTATGGCGGCAGCATACGGATACTTTGTATGGTTAAGGGGCGGTAGTCTTCGCTGGGCCGGTATTGTAATTATTCTACTGGCGGTCCGTATAAGTTTTAACGCCTGTAATTTACCTGCCCGCTACAATTCATACCCGGATGCTTCTTACCGTGAGGGTGAAATTAAGGCAGGAAGACTTGCGGGTGATTGTAAAATCCTGGTGCTTGGCGACACTCCGTTTAACCACGATGCATCGTTTTATATTGCCAGGGAATCGCGCCAGATTATAACAAGGACAACTGAGGTCCTTAATTCGAATGCCTGTTATATCGCAGATGATAAAAATCTGGCTAATTTTGCAGACCGGCTTGATGGTTATGAAATCATCCATACCTTTACCATCAAGCTTAATGAAACCCGACTCTTCCTGCTAAAAAAATCCGTATGAGTGATCCGAAGCTTTCCATTATAATTTGCGTTTATAACGAAGAACCCAACATCCGGCCGCTGAACAAGTGGATCAACGAGTCGATACACGATATTGACTACGAGATTATATATGTTGATGATGGCTCAACCGACGGTACGCGTAAGGAGATTCTTGCATTGAACGATCCACGGGTGGTACTGGTTGAATTCCGGAAAAATTTTGGTCAGAGTGCAGCCTTGTATGCCGGCATTGAACAGGCCCGCGGCGAATATCTTGTTACCATGGACGGTGACCTGCAGAACGATCCTTCGGATGTGCCCATCATGCTTGGCATAGCGGAAGAAGGTGGCTGGGATCTGGTGGCAGGCGTCCGAAAAAACCGTCAGGACGGGATGTTTCTGAGGAAAATTCCAAGCAAGATTGCCAATTCCATCATACGCAACAGCACCGGGGTGCACATTAAAGATTACGGATGTACGCTCAAGGTATTCAAGAGCGACCTGGCCAAAAATTTAGGTCTTTACGGGGAGCTTCACCGTTTTATACCGGTTCTTGCAAGTCTGGAAGGCGCAACCATCACCCAGGTAGACGTGAAGCACCATGCCCGGGAATTCGGAAAATCGAAATACGGGATAAACCGAACGTTTAAAGTGGTCAGCGACCTCATGCTGATGCTGTTTTTCAAAAAGTATATGAGCAAGCCCATGCATTTATTCGGAGGAATGGGGTTGTTGTTTCTGATAGCCGGAGCAATCATCAACACTTATTTTCTGGTAGAAAAAATAATGGGGCACGACATCTGGGGCAAGCCAATGCTATTGCTTGGCATATTACTGCTTGTGGCCGGAATACAGCTTATTACCGTAGGAATCATGGCTGAACTGCTTATGCGTACTTACTATGAGTCGCAGCAAAAGCGGCCCTATAAAATCAGGAAAGTACACACATTTAATGCCTGAGATGCCCAGCCTGCTCAAAGCATTTTTAAAAATTGTACTGTCGGCAGCTGCCCTGTGGTATGTCTTCACAAAGATAGACGTCAGCGAGGTTGCATCCATTTTCAGCCGGGTTAATTATGGCTGGCTTTTGATGGCAACCCTGATGTTTATACTTTCGAAAATCTTTTCATCTTACCGTCTGAACGTTTTTTTTCGGAATATCGGTTCGGGTCTGACGGAAAAAAGCAATCTGAGGCTGTATCTGTTAGGAATGTATTATAACCTGTTTTTACCGGGCGGCATCGGAGGCGACGGGTATAAAATTTACCTTCTTAACAAGAATTTTGGAGTCAAGGCCAAAAAACTCTTCTGGGCGGTGTTGCTCGACCGGGTTAACGGAGTACTGGCATTGTTTGTGCTGGCTATGCTGATGGTGCCGTTTATTCCCGTACCAGCCGTTTATAAAAAACTTGCCATTGCAGCTATACCCTTGTCGGTAGCTGCCTATTACCTTATCATACGATGGTTTTTCAGGGACTTTTATCAAGGTACCAAAAAAACAAATTTGTATTCACTTGCCGTTCAGCTTGCGCAACTGGTTTCGGCGTGGTTCATATTGTATGCGAATCACAATCAGGAACAGACGATATCATACCTTTTCCTGTTTCTGATTTCTTCGATCGTTGCCACGCTGCCAATAACCATAGGAGGTATAGGATCGCGGGAAATTACATTTCTTTTCGGTGCACAGGTAATGCAGCTCGACATCCATCAGTCCATTGCCCTTAGTCTGCTGTTTTACATCGTCACGGTTGTGGTTTCTCTGGCTGGAATTTATTTCAGTCTTCATGAAAAAGCGCTTAACATAAGTCTTGCAGGCAAGGCATTAAACGAAGAAAGCGAACAGAAATGAAACATGCATTTATCACCGGTGTTGCCGGATTTATTGGGTCTAACCTGGCGCGCACCATGCTGGAGCAGGGATATACTGTTTCGGGTATTGACAATTTTGATACGTTTTATGATCCGCAGATAAAGCGAAAAGCAGCAGAAGATTTGGCTAAAAACAGCGCTTTTACACTTTACGAGGGCGACATCCGCTCACGGGAAACCCTGGATAGTATTTTTAAAGTCTCCAGGCCCGACCTCGTTATTCATCTGGCTGCCCGTGCCGGAGTGCGCCCGAGCATTGAGCAGCCTGAGCTGTACTACGATGTTAACGTAACGGGGACGCTGGTGTTGCTTGAAGCCATGCGGTCAGCAGGGATCATGGACATGCTTTTTGCATCCTCCTCGTCGGTTTATGGCAACAACAAAAAAGTACCGTTCAGCGAGAGCGATCCGGTGGACAATCCTATATCTCCGTATGCGGCTACGAAAAAAGCCGGAGAATTGCTTTGCTATACGTACCATCATTTATACGACTTCAACATCTTCTGTCTGCGTTTTTTCACGGTTTACGGACCCGGACAGCGTCCGGAAATGGCCATTCAGCAGTTCGGCCGGAAAATCAAGGAAGGAACTCCCATCACTTTGTTCGGAGACGGAACCTCACGAAGGGATTATACGTTTGTGAGCGACATAACGGCAGGCATTCTTGCCTGCGCAAATAATTTAAAAGGGTACGAAATATTTAACCTGGGTAACAGCGACACCATTTCGCTTATCGACCTGGTTCGAGGGATAGAGGAAACGCTTGGTAAAAAAGCAATTGTTGAATGGAAACCCATGCAGCCAGGCGACGTTGAGATCACTTATGCGGACATCAGTAAGGCAAAAAAAATGCTGGGTTACCGACCCGACTTTCCTGTAAAAAAAGGACTAAAACGTATGTTTGAAACCCAGGGGATGTGCTGATGCGGTGAAAAATGAAGCGATTTAAGTCAGACTTTGCAAACCTTCTATTCCTATGTGTCCGACAGCTCAGGAAACACCGGTCAGCTTATATGGCTGGTGGCCATCTCCCGGACTAATTCCAGACCTTTGGGAAAATGCTCCTCAAAATAAGGCGCATCGTCGGGTGAAAGGTCGATATCAACCGTAAGGAGTACTGAGTTTCCGGATTCTTCCAGGGTGTACCCTTCCCTGGCTCCCGTCCATTTTTCAGAATTGTCGTCCACCGGCTCCTCATTCAGCTCCGATACGTTGCCAATATGCTGAAAAACAATCTGCTGATGCAACTTATAAACAACCACATTGCTGTACATTCCATTTCCTTTCGGGGTCAGGAAGCGGACTCTCCCACCCTGCTTCAGTTCGCCTTCCAGATACGATCCCTCACAGAAGACAGAGGTCCATTTACGATAGGATTGATCATCGAACAGGGCATTCCAGACGTTCACAGCAGTTGATCGGATGTGTATCCGGAAGGAGTGCTTCCGCAACCCGCAGATATAATTCTTAAGCATCAGCAGCAATTCGTTCCAGCCGGCCAGGTAGCTTTCGGTCGAAAACATGGAACCTCCATCCTTAAAATTCTCTGTACCTTCATGAATCAGTATAAGATTAGTGGTATCCCCTACGCTTTCGAGTAACCAGGTAACCAGACTCTCGCCCTTGCTGTGGGATGGATGGGTCCATGTATGCGAAAACTTTTGCATAGGTATGATTTCCAGAATTTTGCATCGGTGATGAAACTGCCTTGCATTTCCCGGCTCATAAAAATTAAACACGGCTCCGGTTTCAGGCACAAAATCCTGGATATCGAAATACCAATCCTTCATCTGCGATTTATCGGTAATGGCATCCCAAACCCGGGAGACCGGAGCTTTTATAGCAATACTGACCTTTATCATGAATAAATTCGGTTCGTTTTTTGTCCTTGATTCATTTCTGGATTCGGAATACAAATCCACGTGAAAATAACATAAGCTTCAATATTTAATCGCCTATTCCTGGTTTTCCAGAATGGTTTTCAGATTAGCCAATCCCTCATCGAAATCGCTGCTCATATCCATAAAGAGTCCGAAAAGATTCCAGGGGTAAGGTGTTTTCCCTTTAACGCCCCAGATGACGGATGTTTTGCTCTCACCGGCATCCCTCAGCTCGAAAAAACCAGTAGCCGGTTCCCCGAAACCAAAATCGAGGCTTGTTTCAACCAGCTCATTTTCAACGATACGGATAATTTCCTGCGAACCATTTCCGGAAACTTTGCTTTCCCATCTGTATACGAAACCGGGTGTTCCATCCAATCCGGCGGAGGTGGTTTTCATTTCCGGGTCGGCAAGTTGCCACACGCCGAAATTATCCTGGTTTTTCACAAAACGGACGTATTCGAATACCTCCTGCCGGGGTTTATTGATCACGATTTCGCTTGAAGCGCTGAAATCCTTAGAAATGAACAGGGCGGCAATCAGTGGGATGGCAATAATAACTGCAAGAGCAATCAGGATTTTTACAAGGATTTTCATAATGAAGAATTTAAGGTTCAACGATTAGTACGATTTCCCGCTGTTGCGGTTTCTTTAAATTCCGGTTACAGAATGTTGTGATATTAAAAAGGTGTTTATGGCTAAAAACAGCACTCCTTTAACAAATACAAATGTAACCGATTCGGAGGAAACTACTTCTGTGGCCAGAAAAAATGGAGATTGCTCTGCGATACAAAAAACGGTAATCCTTGTCCCGGCTGGCGCATCAGAAGTTGTAAATCAATAATACTAAGCTTAATCAGAAATAATCTTTTTAAAGTACCAGGTACTCACAATCGTTTTTAAGAGCTTCGGAGCAATACAGGCACCGCAACCACAGCGGGCGAAAGTTTAAGAGGGTTCGCACTGGCAAAATGGCAAAGCAAAAGCAAACAATCCGAATGCCTGAGCAATGACACTTGATAACAAAAAGTTATTAGTTTGCCAGACAACTCTTAAGCGTTTTTGTTCTCAGGGTAATATCATCGGTAATACCATGTACTGAGATGGTTGCACCAGCGATTGCGTCTACGTTTTTACCGACAATCAGCTTACTGGTTCCATCGAAGTCCACGAACTGCTTCAGCCATTTTCTGACAGTAATTTCGTGTCCGTGCGTAGCTTCGTAGTTATAAACCTGTACTGAAAGAACGCTTGCATCCGAATCGTATAAAATAAAGTAATCAAAGAATTCAGAAGCAGATTCACTGCCCTTGTCGTTTCGGATGGAGCATCCTTCAGCCCTGCAAGTCAGAACTCTGCCGATGTATGCATATTTTGCCGGCAGCGAATTTTCAATTATATAGTATATCCCTCCGGGAAATGGATTCTGACTACCATTAAGGATATCCAGTTTTGAGAACTGCGGCTCTTTCTTATTACTAATGCGCTCAATTTCACGCAACAACTGCTTTGGAGCATAATTGGTCTGATTAAGCCCCAAAGCAAGAGTCGCGGTTAAAACCAAAACAAAAACTGCTTTCATACGCATCGTTAAAACATAATACCAAATCCGGCATTAAATACCTTGCTGAACTCTGTATCGGCTTCGGATTTTAAAAACTGGAGATCGGCTTTAAGAACGGCACCTTTCGTTAATGCATAGGTTAAACCAGTGGTAATTATGACATTATCATACTTTTTATTAGCTACGGTCAGTCCGTCAACCGAATGGTGCGTATTATAGGCTTCATACCTGACAAAAGGCATGAGCTCCGATTTAACTCCGGGTAACGTTCTGAAAACATTATACCCTATTTCTGCATAATACCCCTGCAATGCACTTCCCAGATCGTTCAGCATTCCGTTTTTAGTGGTAAAACGGTTATACTGTTCCGTATTGCTGATTGAAATCTGATAAAACTGCCCGGTTAACCTTATGCCTTTGAAGGTATACCGGGCATCCAGTCCGAGCATAGCAATACCAACCACGGAAGAATCGGCCTGTTGCACGAGGGCTGTATTGGATTTGTCGAGGTTTGTATACAGCCGGCTTTGCGATTTTCCGGCATAGCCTGAAATTCCGATATTCAGATTTTTCGCACCGTAAAACTCAACTTTACCGGTGTATGAAGGAGATGTAATGTAAGCTTTTGAGCCTTTCTGCCTTCCTTCGCGCAGGGTCTTGCTGCCTGAGAACACGCCTCCGGCGGCATCGTACCCGTTGAGACCATTTACAACGTACAACTGGTATTTTGACTTTAGCTGAAGGATATTTCCGGAGATTCCGGCGCCAATCTCTCTCCAGGTAGAGGGTGCAATTTTATTATCAATTACAGGTCGTTCAACGCCGTTAAACGTTACCGGCTCATGGTATTCATTGATAATTCCCATGGGGATCAGCAATATCCCTGCCCTTAGATTAATGTATTTATTAATTTTTTGTTGCAGGAACATCTGTTCAACCCAAACCTCCTTAGCGTATTCAAATTCAATTTCGGAAACAAATTGGGTTTTGGAAGAAAAATTATACCCAAGAAACATAACCAGGCGGTGGGCATCCAGCGTTCCCGGATTAAACCGGCCGGAATTCAGTGGTTGATTGTAATGCACTTCGCCGTATCCTCCGATCGCAAGACCGGTGTTTTCTTCGAGCATTAATTCCGCAGTGTTTTTGTACTGCGTCTGCTCGCTGTCGTTAACTTGTCCGAACAATACCTGTGTTCCCAGAAGAAGGGATATTAAAAAGAGAATCTTCATATACATCGTTTTAAATTTAACTCTGCAAAACTAGACACTCATAAACAGGCATACAATCATCAATTATGGGGATAATGAACTACCCCGCTCACCTATAATGAGGATACTGCAGTATGTTCATGTTTGGAACAGAGGCACCTTTCTTACTGACAAAAAATTGTTAATCAGCATAATGAGATATTCCTATCCCGAAAAAATGCGAATAAAAAAAGCCGGAATTGCTTCCGGCTTTAAACACACATCAGGATCCATTATCCTAACGAAGAAAATCGATGATAGCCTTATTTACCTCCTGAGCTTTTTCAAACATCACGAAATGGCCGGCTTTATCAACCATAACCAGTTGACTTCCGGGAATCGAACGATGACCTATACTGGCAATTTTTTCGGTTTTCCCTGGATTAAGAAACCGGTTAGGTATAAGGTTATCGTATTTCCCGAAGAGAATCAGGGTTGGTTGTTTAATTTCGGGTAAAAGTCGGATTACGGGTTCATCCACCATGCCGTTGACCGATTGCACTACTGCGTGACAATAATGATCGAAATCGTCTGCACTGCGCAGAATCAGACGGTCGGTAATCATAAATTCCGCATCTGCCGGCATATTGTAGAAATTTACCGCCAGATTTGTCTGAATATCCTCGGCGGTAGTTTTCTTTACCCCGTCGAAGGTCATCACATTTCTGAACCATTGTTTCTGACCTTCAGAAAAACTTTCAAATCCGGCCGGGGCTACCAGAACCAGCTTTTTAATCCGATCCGGATAATTGAGTGCGGCAACCATCGATATCTGACCGCCCATGGAATGACCGGCAAGCACGACATTTTCCAGACCAAGCGTTTCGATAAATTCATTTACAACGGAAGCATAGTAGCTCATTTTCCCGCTGTGAGGTTGTTTCGATGATTTTCCGTAACCCGGAAGATCGATTGCAATGCAGCGGCAGAAAGACCTGAGTCCTTCGATGTTCTTTTTCCATGCCGGCAGATAGCTTCCCAGACCGTGAATAAAAATAACGGTATAATCTCCCGTGCCTTCATCCACATATGCGATTTCGTGTCCGGAAGGAAGACTGACCTTTTTCACTACAAAGGGGTACTCAAGTTCATTCATCGTTTGAATGTTTTTGAGGTTGAACGGCTGCAAAAAATTTCTCCCATCCTGGGCCGGGGTTATAAAAGGGAGGCACAGGAAGATAACAGCCAGAAGGGGGTGAAATATATTTGTTTTCATAGTGACACTTTTTCCGTTTTTTCAGATAAGAACTTCGGTTAGAACATGAGCCATTTAAAGACCACAAAGGCTGTAAACGGATTAAAAGGTCGTACTCCGGCAGGAAAGTTTCCGTTGATCGGTGAGCCGTAGGAGTCGTCGCTGCTTTCATAAAAATCGCCCAGCCACATATAGGCTCCGTGGGCTTCAATGCTCATGTAGGTTCCTAAATTGTAAATGAGTGCGGCATTGGCTTCCGTTCCGATATGATAACCTCCGAGCAATGGTTTAGCGTTGCTGAAAGCCAGGGCTGAACCGGCTTTTGCAATCAGGCGGTGCGGTATGATTGCCCTGGAGGCAACAAGAGTACCTCCTGCGAGACCATAGCCCATGTTGGAAATATCGGCAACGGCCGGCGTATAGCGGTTGACCACGTTTCCGTGCGGAAACAGAATATATGCTCCGCTGCTGACAAAAATGGCACCCGGTGAACCCCAGGTATTGGCGGTAATGACTCCTGTATACTTCTGATCGGCAATTCCGTCTTTATCGCCGGTAGTATAGATCAGATCGAGTTTTACATTATCGTCGGTTGTTTGTCCATATCGGTAAACCGCTTTAAGATTGGCGCCTAAACCGGATATATCGGCGCCTTTACCCCATACTCCATCCTTTTTAACATCGGCAGAGCCAAGGTTGTAATTGAAGAATCCCGTCAGATGGAAACGATCCATAAAATAGTCCTGGTTGCGGCTGAAAAAAGCTCCAAGCCAGAATATATCGGCTTTGTAGGGATTGGTCCCAAAACGGAACTGAAAAGTTCCGTTGTACTGGGCGAGTAGGCTGTTTAGTCCCTGACCAAGTATGGAGACTCCGCCTTTCCCTTCGGAGTGGTCGCGCACGTAGTTTGCCGACAGACCGACTTTCCAAAGGCGGCTTATCTGTTTCTCGCCCATCAGTTCGAACATATTGGCGTCGTCGTCGAACTGAATATCGTTTTCGTACATTTTGTAAAATCCGGCTTTCCAGCGGGAGTAGTCTTTATCGCGGCGAATGGTAACGCCTACGGCGTCGGTACCCCAGTAAGAGAGGCGGTAGGCTGTGGTCATCAATTTGTCGGCCAGGGTGCGGTAGGGATTGTACGGAGTGTCGTACATGCGCATCAGTCCAAGATTGATGGCATATCCTTTCCAGGGCAATAGTTCAAGCTCAATGTTTTGTGTCTGAATGTTTACCTGGTCTGAAGAGATTGCACCGCCCACATTTCCGCCTGTGCCGTAAGAAGCATCTCCCCAAGTCCAGTCAATTTCAAAGGATGCCCTGAGGATAGCTTTTCCGTCGAACAGATTCGGCTGATAGATAAAAAATGGCAGGATTCGCTGCTCAACGTAATACGTTTGGTTGGTGTCGGAAGTGGTACTGGTGTTCCGGCCGAAAAGCCGGCCGACTACCTGCCCTTTGAGAAATTCGCTGGTGGGATAGTAGTTGGATGTAACGCCCTGATTAATATAGAACGCCATGAACTGAAATTCCCTATTCGCTTTTTTCGGTACCGATGCTTTCTGGTAGTCGAGCAGCGTAGTTTGGCCGGCAGCCTGGAATGCAATGGCAAGGATGAAAATCAGGGATATTGATCGGTAATGTTTTTTCATAGCAGGCTGTATAATTGTTTACAGGTATGATTAAGAAAAAGGCCCGGCCCTCCGAAGGGTTCCGGCGGGACCGGGCCCGGTTACACAGGCTACAGGCAAGTAACTACCTGACCTTTACGTAGGTTTGAACATTCATTACACCGTAGGCTCCTGCGCTTGTACTTCCGAAACCTGCTGAAGCTGTAGGAGGCGTAACTCCTACAATTACGGGCTCGGTCTGAGCGATTTCATATTTCATTGTCAGAGGATTTCCGGCGATTACCTGGAAAATACCAACGCTGACCAGAGAAGTGGGGGTTGACTGATTTACAGTAATGTCCCAGATGCCGGGAACAGACGTACGCTGTTGGGTAAAGGTACCCGATAGGGTTGTTTTTGATCCGTCGGGTGTAAACGACTCAACCAAATAGCTGTTATCGGCTCTAAAGTATGCATATATGGAATCTATGCCGGCATAAATGAGCAGCGGAGCAACATTTACGCCGGATGACTGCCATTTGCCGATGATTCCGATATCGTTAAGGTTTGCCGTTTTAGCTACGGTAATTTCCATTGCAGCTCCCTTTTCGCTATAGATAGAAGTGGCGGAAGCCGGAGCAACGGTAATAACTTCGTTACCATCAGCAATACCATCGATAACCAGACCAAATATCACCTGATTGGTTCCTGCGGTATGAGCAACGGTAAAGTCAGCCAGTGTAGCCGTTCCGCCGCTAAGCGTAAGACTGAAATCGGATTTTTCGAGGTTGCCGGTTTTTGTTTCTGTAGCAAAAACGGGCATATCGAATGCGAGGGTTGCAGATTCGTTATCGCCTTCTATGCTGAATGCGGCGATTCCGGGAGCATCTCCCTTGTCATCTTACTTATCGCATGAGGTAAGGGTAAATGCGCTCAGGCTGATGCCGAGCAGGAGTGCAAGCATTTTTAAACTTGTTTTTTTCATTTTAGTTGATTTTTTGGTTGGTTTGATAATGGATTTAATTGTGTTTATTGATTTTGCAATGAAATCTGTTTCAGGCGTTGCCGGTCAATTTTTCCGGCATCGTTTTTCGGGAGTTCATCCAGAAAACGAACGTATTTTGGAATCTTATATTTCGCAAGGCGGCCTTCGCAATACAAAATTACATCTTCGGGCGTCAGCGAGCTGTTTTTCTCCGGGACAACAAACGCCATTCCCGTTTCGCCCCATTTGGGATCGGGTACGCCAATTATTGCTACGGCATCAATACCGGGATGTGAGCGCAGGAGAAATTCCACTTCGGCAGGGTACACGTTTTCTGCACCTGAAATGTACATATTTTTTATCCTGTCAACCACAAAAAGAAAGCCTTCCTCATCGCAGCGCATAATATCACCGGTATGAAACCAACCGTCGCGGATGGTTGCAGACGTTGCTTCCGGATTACACCAATAGCCGGGCGTAACGGTCGGACCGCTCAGTATAAGTTCACCCGCCTCACCCGGCTTCACTTCCTCATCTTTATCGTTTACGAGCCGGAAACGGTAGTAGAAATTTGGTTTCCCGATCGATCCTGCCTTCCGGATGGCATCCTGGTGATTCAGGGATGTAACATTCGGGCCTACTTCGGTAAGTCCGTAACCCTGGCGAATGGGAATTCCCTTTGAATGATACCGTTGGATTAGCGGAACGGGCATGGCCTCACCACCAACGACAAAGTAGCGGATCTTGCTGAGGTCCAGCTCATCGAAAAGCGGGGATTCTGCCATCATTTTAAGCATGGTAGGTACTGCCCAGAATATGGTTAATTCATAGTCAACCAATGCCCGCAGAACACTGTCAGCATCAAAATTCCGCATCAGCAGGGTATAAGCTCCGTGGTGAAGAAAAGGGCTAAGTAATACATTCCAGCTTCCTGTATGAAAAGGAGGCGCCATGTTAATGGAACGATCGGCCGAAGTAAGGTCGAGACGAAGCTGTGTATTGATGCTGTTCCAGAACATCATACCGTGTGTATAAACCGATCCTTTTGGGAAAGCCGTTGTTCCGCTTGTGTATATGATAAGGGCAGCATCATCCTGAAATACAGACATTTCTGTAAACCGGCTTAAACTGCCGGAAGCTTCATATTTCTTAACCGAATCAAAAAACGAAACAATATCCTGTTGCCAGCCAATACCAGCTGCAGCTGAAGAATCCTTCAGTTTGGAACGAAACTTTTCTTCCGTCAGGAGCATGGAAGGCTGGCTGTCGGAAATCAGGTAGTCGATTTCACGGGAAGTAAGCCGGTAGTTGAGCGGAACGAGAATTATCCCGGTTTTCTGAGCTGCCGACAGCAGAATGAGATATTCCAGGCAATTTTCAGCAAGTATGGCAATGCGGTCTCCTTTAACAAGCCCGGTTTCACGGGACAAATAGGCTGCAGCCAGGCTTCCAGCCCGGTTTAGTTCTCTGTATGTCAGCGTACGGTCCGTTTCGAACTCGCCTGCCGCAATTTTATCCGGTGAATATTCTGCCCAGCGGGCACTCCAGTCAACAGTAATCATACGATTTTAACTTTAGTATCTTTTCCTCTATCGAACAGCAGCATCAGCAGCACAACCAGCGTAGAGACAACTACTGCCGAAGATGCGGCTATAGCCGGATTTCGTACCGGCCCTTCCAGGTATTTGGTGAAAAAACCAAACGACAAATCGTAATTCGTAACCAGGTATGGCAGAAAGTAATATACCGAAAAATGAACGGTAAAAGCTATAAGGGTTCCCATAAAAGCGAGTGAAGACTTCATACTTTGGTGAAAGATCCCGAATATTACCGGCACAAATGCAGCTGCAAAATAAGCATAAACGCCATTTTGCGCGAAAATGCCGACGCTTAGCTTCGGGCTGACAATCTGCTTCCACGACAATACTATGGTTGCTACCGCCATCAGTGCGATTACCGTTTTGTTCAGGCTTATCATTGCGCGGTCAGACCGCAGCTTATTGCCGGTCAGAGGTTTGATGATATCGGAAGTGATGGTGGTGGAAACCGATTGTATAAGTCCTTCCAGCGTAGAAATTCCGGCTGAAAGCAAGCCGAGTACAACTACCAGTCCAACCACAACCGATACAATGCCATTTGAAAATACGTGCGTTACATACGCCGGAATGATGGCATCGTTGGCAAGAGGCGAACCATTCGCCGTAAGGTCGGTGAAGGTAAGACGTGCATACAATCCGGCAATCACAACCAGGAAGAAAAGCAGTTCTACTGCAATGGCGATTACCAGGAACTTATTTACATCGCTTTCACGCTTGAGCAAAAGAGATTTCGTAATGATATGAGGCTGAACCACAATGGCGATCCCTACAACGATTTGAGCAAAAATAATTTCATAATAATCACGAAAAAGCGGGCTTTTGGGGTTTACAGGCTCCGCAAGTGCGGGATCGATACCTGCCAACTGCCGGAGCATCTCCCCTATTCCCTGACTTAAAAAGTTGTATCCGGATGTGAGCATTATAACAGCAACCAGTATCATAATTCCAGCCTGAATAGTATTGGTGTATACCATGCTGTTGGCTCCGCCGAACATCATATATCCGAAGATAAACACCACGGTTGCGATCATTATTATAATGGGATCTGCATTCAGGGCTTTCGACAGTACCTGGGTGATGGCAACGGTGATGAGTACAATAAAGGTAAGAAGCAGCAGAGCCAGAAATCCCATAAAAAGGGCATAATTACGACTCTTGTAGCGGTCGCCTATCCATTGGGCCAGGGTAAGGGCTTTTACGGATTGCCCGTACTTTCTAAAGCTTTTGGTCAGAAAAGCAAGAGAAATCATGGATGCTACCGGTAAAATCAAACCATATGAAATAACACCGCTAATGCCGAAGTTTGCTATAAATCCGGGGTTTATAACAAAAGTAGCTGCGCTCGTCATACTGGCTGCAAGCGAAAATGCCACAGCTGTAGGCGAAAACACAATATTACCGACTGCATAATCGGAGATGCTCTTAATGCGCAAGGCTCCTCTTACAACAAAAAAGAGAATTACCAACATATACAGGATTACGAGTATCCAGGCGCCTGTTACCTGAGCCGATGTTGCCACTTTCGTATATTTTTTTTTAGAATTTCATCAATAAAGCTGATTAATAGCTGTCGCCAGCGATCAGTACCGGAATGCTGCAGAGGCAAAAGCCAGTCCGCCTCCGGAACCTATAAACACGATGAGATCGCCGCGTTTTACCATTCCTTTGGTTACGGCATCGTCGAATGCCAGAGGAATACAGGCCGAACCCGTATAGCCGTAATAATGCATGATGGTATGCGCGCGCTCGTGCGGAAGCTCAAGCCTGTCCATGGTTTCCCGGATGCTGTTGATGTTGATCTGTGTAAGGAAATACCTGCTTACGCTGGCGGGTGTTTCACCGATGCGTGACGTAAGGTTTACCGCCATGCTGCTCCACATTTCCGGATTAAGTTCTTTCGGAAATTTCTGAACGAATTTAAGCAGATGATCCTGGTTTTCAATAACCTGATGGGTTACCGGTTTAAACGTTCCACCCCCGTAAATTCCCATGTAACCGTAATACTGTCCCTGTGTAATCAGTTCGCTTGCCAGAAAGCCCCTATCGTTGGTATTTTCTGCTTTCAGAATTACAGCGCCGGCACCGTCAGCAAACAGTGTGACGGTTTTTTTATCCTTCATGTTCAGATACTTGCTCATCGCGTAAGCGCCAATCACCATCACATAGTTGTAGCGTTCGTCTGACTTTATATACTTCGAACCAATATCGAGAGCGGTTACGAATCCGGCACAGGCGGTATTGACGTCAAACGTCCCGGCATTTGTCATCCCAAGCTCGTACTGCACTTTTGAAGCGGTGGAGGGCGAGATAAACTCAGGCGTATCGGTAGATATCACCAAAAGGTTAATATCGGCCGGGGCTATTCCTGCGCGTTCGATTGCCTGACGGGCAGCAGGTATGCACAGATCGGCGGTTGACTGATTTTCGGCTGCCCAGCGCCGTTCGTAAATCTCCACATTTTCGGCCAGCCAGTCGCTCACATTTTCGCCCAGCAGCTCATCAAAATAAGCGTTGGGGACAATCCTTTCGGGCACATAGGCTCCGGTTGAAAGTATTACGGCATTTCGCATAACTGATTCCTTAAATGGTTATTCCTCCGTCTACACTTAGTACTGCGCCATTTATGTAGGCAGCTTCATCGGAAGCCAGGAAAACAAACGCAGAAGCGATCTCAGCGGGATCACCCAGACGGCCCAGGGGTACCTTTGCACGCATGGCATCCAGGACATTCTCCGGCATTTTGGCCACCATATCGGTTGCTATGAAACCGGGAGCAATGGCATTGGCTGTAATTCCCTTACGTCCGAGTTCGCGGGCCCAGGTTTTTGTCATCCCTATTACACCTGCTTTAGTGGCCACATAATTTGTCTGTCCGAAGTTACCGTAAAGGGCAACCACCGAGGAGGTGGTGATGATGCGTCCGTAGCCCTTATCAAGCATATAGGGTGAAATAGCTCTGGTACAATAAAAAACTCCGCTCAGGTTGACGTCTATCACCTGTTGCCAGAGTTCGGGCGTCATTTTACGCAGGGTGGCATCCCGTGTTATACCGGCGTTGTTGATGAGAATATCGATACGGCCATATTTTTCTGCCACGGCAGCAGCAGCCAGTTCCACCTGCGAATTATCTGCAGTGTCGACTTTATAAAACCGGGCATCTCCCCCATTTTCCTTAATGGATTTTACCAGGGCATTGCCTGAGGTTTCATTTAAATCCCAGATTACAGGGATAGCTCCTTCCGCGGCAAAGCGGAGTGCAGTGGCTTTTCCGATGCCATCGGCACCTCCGGTTATTACAGCAATTTTATTTTCAAGTCGTTTCATAATTTCTATTTTTTATACAAACAAGAAGGCAAATCCTGTTTTATTACAATCCGCTACGTTCAACAATCAAAGACGTTCCCATACCACCCCCTATGCAAAGAGTAGCCAATCCTGTTCTGACGTCCCGTTTTTGCATTTCATAAAGCAGGGTAGTGAGAATGCGCGCTCCCGAGGCTCCAATGGGGTGGCCAAGAGCGATGGCTCCGCCGTTTACGTTCACTACCGAAGGATCGAGACCCAAATCCCGGACAACGGCAATTGACTGGGAGGCAAAGGCTTCATTGGCTTCAACCAGGCCAATTTGATCAACGGTATAGCCTATTCTATCGAGAGCCTTACGGGATGCGGGTACTGGACCATAGCCCATAATTGCCGGATCAAGTGCCACAGAAGCATACGATTTGATGGTAGCAAGAGTCTTGATCCCCAGCTCCAGGGCCTTTTGTTTCGACATTACCAGAACCATGGCAGCACCATCGTTTATTCCGGATGCATTTCCGGCAGTTACAGTACCGTCCTTCTGAAATGCAGTCGGCAGTTTGGCAAGTTTCTCAAGGGTGGTACCGTGGCGCGGATATTCATCGGTATCCACGATTAAAGGTTCTCCCTTGCGCTGAGGGATGGCTACGGGTACGATTTCATCGGCAAAACGTCCCGATTTCTGGGCGGCTTCGGCTTTCAGCTGGCTCTGAAGCGCGAATTCATCCTGCTCTTCACGGCTGATGTTCCAGCGTTTGGCAATATTTTCAGCCGTTACGCCCATGTGGTAATTATTAAAAATCTCTGTTAAACCATCGTATACCATACTGTCAACGATCTTTCCGTCGCCCATACGGTATCCGAATCGCCCTTTAGGCAGCAAATAAGGAGCATTGCTCATGCTCTCGGTTCCGCCAGCCAGAATAATGTCTGCATCTCCAAGCATAATAAACTGAGCTGCCATGCTTACGGCACGCAGTCCCGAACCGCACAATTTGTTGATGGTCATTGCCGTCACGTTGTCGGGAATGCCCGAAAATATGGAGATTTGACGGGCAGGATTCTGACCCAGACCGGCTGATAGAATATTGCCAATGATTACATCGTCGATCTGTGACGGATCAATGCCCGACCTTCGGATGACTTCTCTGGCAGCTGCGGTTCCAAGTTCCACGGCACTGAGGCCCGATAAACTTCCGCCAAAACTTCCAATGGGAGTGCGGGCTGCCGATACAATTACAACTTCTCTCATATTTCTCCGGTTAATGGTTTCTGAATTTAAAAGCGAAGTAACATCCCGTAAGCAGATAAACAAAACCAGGTTTATTAATCGAAAGGTCAGACTTTTTGAGTAATATTCTGGAATAAATATTATATAGTCTTATTTATCAGCAATTTAAATACAGAATGACATGGGTGCGACTTCAATCGTTAATATGGATATTGAAACCCATATCAAATCCGGAAAGTTGTAAACTTACGTTAACTTTCGGATGCGTAACTGCCCGTTTTCAGCGAAAGCTTCCGGAACATGAAGGTGTAGTTCACGGCCCAGCTCATCCATAAGCCGGCATTTGTGCGGATCGGTCAGAAGCGGCACTGCGGGTTGCCAGAGCAAATCCATCAATTCATTAAAATTGATTTCCAACTCCTTATAAGCCGCAACCGCATGATACCAGGCGATGGTAGGGATGTAGACCGCTCTTCGCATATAGTCCTGCTCGCGTTCCATAAGTTTATAGCGGCGGGAAAGGCTGAGAAGTCGGGCATATTTTTCAGTCGCCAGCAGCGATTGCATAAAAGCACCGAAAAAAGTATGCCAGCGGAACATAAAAATCTGATCGCGATAGCCGTTGAGGAAGGTTTCAGCATAACCGGCAGCATCGGTGGCTCGTTTGTTTTTATTCAGCGCCCGTATGTAGAAGGATGCAAAACCAACGCGATTGTGGTGGCTGCGGGTTTTCTTCAGCTCGGGAAAAGTGTCCTGCATCAGCTGTAGTGCCCGATGATTGTTGTTTTGACGCAACAGCACCGCACACAAATTGTTCACGTAGTGCAGGTAATCTCCCGAATACTGCCGGATGGAAAGGTAACCGTAATAGGATGCCTTCTCCAGTTCGTTCCGTTTGCTGTGAAGCATAACCCGGTTCGAATAATAATTAAGCAAAATGCGGCGGGAATAGAACTCTCCACTGCCTATCAGCTCATCCAGTTTGTTATATAATTCCACCAGCTTACCGTATTCCTTGTAATTAAAATAGATAAGCGTAAGCCTGATAACCGCAAGGTAACGATTGAGTCCATCAATGGAAGAATTGTGAAAAACCTGCAGTAGCCAGGGCTCCCAGCGCCACGATCCGGTATTATTCAGCGCATACTGATCCACAATATCGATGGTAGCTTCGTGCAACTGCCGGTTTATATCGACGCATTCATCGTACAATAGCTGATGATTGTGCAGGAAATCATCCACAATGCGATTGTAATAATGCCGGAAACGAATGAGCAGATAAAAGCGGTAATTACGGATTATTTCATAAAAGCGAACAAAATAATACGGCGGCTTGTCGAAATTCCGGATCATCCGTATCAGAGCATCCTCTTCCCTGGGCGTTATCGTATCGGTCATTATTTTCCGGTCCGTTTCGAGCAGCCAGTCGTAATGCATGTCCACATCCAGAGTCTTCAGCTTTGCGCTGATCCACGATTTAAGGTAACTGTATTTCCGTTTGTCGATCGATAGTTTATACGGAAAGGTATGTTCCGGATGGTGCGTATTGTGCAGTATAAGATCGAGAATCTCCTTGTTTTCCCGGTCAGTAAAACGGTTTACCGAATGCAGGTATTTTACCTCATGCGGTAGCAGGGCATTCGCAAAACGGGTAAAATCGGCAAGGCGTGAGGACGACATATCCGAATGATTAACTATATGGAATCCGGAGGAAATGAGCTGACGAGGATATAGGTCTGCGTATTGTCGCTGCCGGTAAGGCCTGTACTGCCAAATCCGGCTTCCGGAGTCGGAGGGGTAAGTCCGGCGACAGCAGGCTCGGTTTGGGCCGTTTCGTATTTCATGGTAACGGGATCTCCGTTTTCGGGAAGAAATATCCCTTCAATGGTTGCAGCAACCGGGTTAAGCTGGTTCATCCGGACAGACCTGATTGCTGTGCCGGAATTTTTCTGCTGAACAAAGGTTCCCGTTAAAACATTCCGGATTCCTCCGGTTGTAACGGATGTATAAACGTACGTTCCGTCGTAGCGGAAAAGCATACTGACCGTATCGAAGCCAAACTGCCTGAAAAGTTCTGAGAGATTATCGCCTGCGGAGACCCAGCGACCAATAATCCCCGGATCGCTCAGGTTTCCGGAAATGGATGCGGATGTATTCATGGCAACGGAACGTGCATTAATAATCGCTTCAGGATTGGCAGGCCGGATGGTAAGTACCTCCTCGCCTGACGAACGTCCTTTCAAATAAAGCAATATCATGGCAGAGGCGTTTCCGGCGCTATGAATAACTTTAATACTGTCGAGGGTGACTTTGTCGCTTTCCAGTGACACACTGAAACATTCTGCAGTAAGAGGCTGCATGTAAACTCCGCCTTTAGAAACCGGTTCGCTGAAATCAACAAAAACGATACGGTTGTCCGGCGTTATTTCTATCGCCGCAAATGCCGGTCCTGAAACCACCGCAGGATCATCCCCGTCATCACCGGAACAGGCGACCATCAGAGTGCCGACAACCGCAGCTGCCATTAAAAGTGTATACCGAATGAAGTTCTTCATAAGAATCATCTTTCAGCAAAGATAAACTAAACATGCAACGGTTGCATTCATAAAGCCTTTACCAATCCAATTGAATCCATTGCACTTTCCGGAAATGTTGAGTGATGTATATACTGCCCTTTGGTATCGTGTATTTCAAGCGCATACCGCTTTTTAGCTTACATTTGCAGAAACAAAGATCTGAACTATGGAAATGCTGTCGGAGCATGTAAGTTACATCCTCCAGGAACTTCCTCCCCACGTAACACTGGTAGCCGTTACCAAAACCCGGTCCGTTGAATTGTTGCGGGAAGCCTATGACCTGGGACTTCGCGATTTCGGAGAAAATCGTGTCCAGGAGATGGCTGAGAAGCAACCCTTGTTGCCTTCCGATATCCGCTGGCATCAGATCGGACATCTGCAAACCAATAAGGTGAAGTACATAGCCCCTTTTGTACATCTGATTCACAGCGTCGACAGCCTTAAACTGTTGAATGAGATCGACCGGCAGGCTGCGCGCAACAACCGTATCATTGATGTTCTGCTTCAGGCATATATTGCCATGGAAGAATCAAAATTTGGCCTCGACGAACAGGAACTAACCGAAATCCTCAACGTCTACAATCAGGGGAATCTGAAAAATGTGCATATCTGTGGACTGATGGGAATGGCAACATTTACCGACAGCGACCGGATAGTCAGGAATGAGTTTGCCGCCCTGAAAACGACTTTTGAACAGGTTAAAAATGAATTTTTCCCGGATCGGGAAAATTTTGCAATTCTGTCGATGGGCATGTCGGGCGACTACCACATTGCCATTGAAGAAGGAAGTACCATGGTACGGATAGGGACTGCCCTTTTCGGCGAACGATAGACCACAAGAACACTCAATTATATGAAAACTCTTAAATTACATACCGGACTTCTTCCGGTTCTGGCATTTTTTGTCTTTTTCCCACAGGTAATCGCCCAGCAGGAGTACGTTCTCCTTGTCGGGAAAACTCCGGACGGAGAGAAAGTTACAGCCAACCTTGTTCGCCATGACAACAGAATCTTTGGTTTTTTTGATTACCCTGCGAAGCGTTCCGTACCCTTTTTGCTTGGTGGCACGGCCGGCGAAAACAACCAATTGAAACTAACGGAACGGGATTCGGAGAACCCTTTATTTACCGGATTCCTGAATTCCGAAAACACCCTGGAGGGATTTATCTATTTGGACGGTAAACAAATCCCAATCCGGCTGGATCGTACCGGGGATAAAGAAAGTGTTGAAAACCAAGTTTTTGCAACAACTATTATTAAACCACTCAACGGCGAGCCCGGATCACCCGTTGCCGTATTTGAAGCAGTAATAGTTCTTCCCAAAACAGCAAATGCAAGTCGGAATGAAAAAATAAAAACCCTGATATACAAAGAGTTTTTTAAAAGTACACCAGAGCTAAGCCCGGCAGATCTGTTGAAAAACATGGAACAGGATTTTATCAAATTCTATTCCCATAGCAACGAAGGGATCAGGGTTGCAGATAACTACCAATACATGAACTGGGAAAAGCGTAAGCGCATGTCGGTTCTACATAATGCCCGTGGCATTCTTGTTTTGCACCTTTCGGATTATGCTTATACCGGAGGAACAGGCGGGCTTGACATGCAAAGATTTCTGGTTGTGGATAAGGAAACAGGAAATAAGCTATCGTTGAACGATGTTATGCTCCCGGGAAAGATGCAGTTACTTAACGCATTGATCAGGGATGAAATTTGCCGTTCGTTGAATATCCCATACAGCGACGACCTGCTTAGCCATGGTTTTTTCAGCAATACAACTGAACCCGCTTCCAATTTCTATTTCAGCGACTCGGGCCTGTGTTTCCACTACAACGTTTACGAAATAGCAAATGCAGCTACCGGCCCGGTTTCCGTATGCCTGCCTTATCATTCCATTCGTGGACTGGCAAGTCAAAAATACCTACCTGATGTTGTTATGCAGGAAAACTAAGTACTGTACCGAAACATCCGAGCAATTATCAGAAATCTCAAATATTATAAAATCATTGAGGATCAAGGGTTTTATATACAGGTAATATATTTAATTTCGTTTGTAAAATAAGGTAACCATTCAGGGATTGGGAATTCCCAATCGGCAATTTATTGAATCCTGCATCTATGTCTTTCACCGGCCCCGGGGCAAATTGCCCCCCTAATTAATCATCCGCATCAAAATTTAACATTCATTTAATAATAGCTTTATACTCAATTAATGCGTCGAAAGTAATTTCGCATCATTAAATCCAACGCCATGATAAACACCATTAAAATCGTTCTTGCGGTTGCAGCATTCGGCCTCCTTGCAGGTAATGCAGGAGCTTCAGAAAATCAAACAAAATTACCCTCGGCTAATGCCAGCATTTCCGGAAAGGTAATAGATTACCAGTCGGGCGAAACGCTTGCAGGTGTGAGTGTAATGGTTGAAGGCTCTGAAACAAAAGTATATACCGATCTCGATGGCAATTTCAGCATTGAAGGTCTTGCTCCCGGAAGCTACAATCTTGTTCTTTCCATGATATCTTACAAAAGCAGCCTCGTCGAAAATGTTGAACTTTTACCAGAGGAAACCGAAGAAATAAGCATCAAACTTGATAACATCAGGTAAATTTTCCTTTAATGTGTGAGAGTCCCGGGCAGCCCCCGGGATTTTTTTCATCCGCATTACCTATGAAATATCCGCATCCATAATCCCGGCATTACCTTCGGATTAATCCCGGGCTGATCCGGATTTAAAACACGGATAAGTCTGCCGGGAACTCATCCGTGTTTGTATGCCAGACTTTATATGCTTCCACATCCTGCAAAAGCGAATGTTCATGTATCAGTAATTTCGTTCCATTACAAGAATGCCCTCTTCGTTCCACTGCCTCCAGGTACCGGTTTTAAGGCCGTTTTGGTAGTGCATCTCGTAAAGCAAAACTCCCTGAGGATTCCATACGAACCAGGTTCCATCCTTGACATCCTGGTAGTATGATGCTTCTGCCATCCTTATGCCCTGTTCGTTCCAGGTAATCCATGTACCGTGCTTTTTTCCATCACGGTATTCACGGTGTTCTTTCTGAACGCCGTTGCTAAAATAATAGTCAAGAGCTCCGTGTTCAAGTCCGTTACGGATATTGAGCTCTAACGATACCAGTCCGTTTTCAAAATACTCGGTATGCGTACCAGAATAGAGCATGCCCTTTTTAAAATACCGTCCCTCTTTCATTTCCAATTCCTGTGAAAAAGCCTGAAACGACAAACAAAGGAAGCAGAGAGTAATAATTAAGTTATTTTTCATAAAATCGATTTTAAAAGTCATTAATGCATTGCCGGTTTCCCGGATTTTGGTAAACGTTTTGTACCCAAATTCGAGTGGTTTAGAAAATCTTGTAAGCCACACGAAGGTGTATTGTTCTTCCCTGATCAATAAAGGTATAGTACTGATCGCTTGCTTTGAACGATTGAAATACCGACTCCCTTATATCCCCGAGCAGATTATCGATTTTCAGACCAAACTGGAACTTTTTATTTTCACCAAATGATTTATTCACATTGAGACTCAGACTATTAAAAGGTTTTGCATACACATCCGGCCTGTCAGCAATCCCAACAACTTCCAGCGTTGAACCCTGTACGTTAAAATACAAACCTGCTTCCAGCCCTTCCGCAAAACCCTGTCCGCTTCCTTCATAGGCCAGTCCTGCATTAACTATATACGGTGATTGTCCGGCCATTTCACGGTAACGGCTTACCTCCTCTCCTTGCCTGACGTTTTCAATGCGTGATTTAAATTCGGTTTCGCTCAATCTGATGCCTGAACGGGTATATGTCAGGTTTGCTGTAAAAACAAATGCCTCTGCAGCCTTCGAGATGAATCCAAGGTGTTTTCGCACTTCAAATTCAAGACCAGCGAGCTGGCCGTCGCCAACGTTACGCGGCTGAAAAGCACCTTTTTGCGAAACATACTGCACAATCTCAATGGGATTGCGGAAATACTTGTAGAAGGCGCTGAGAGAAACCGTTTGCCCCTTTCCGGGATATACCTCCCAGCGAAGATCGGCATTGTGTATGTTACTGACTCTCAAATTACCATCCCAGTATTCAATTCCGGCCACATCGTCTGCATCGCGAAAGAGTCCGCCAACAAAAACGCGTCCGGACAACGGATCAAAGATTTCGGCGTACGACATCTCTTTAAACGATGGTCTCGCAATTGTTTCGGTGTATGAAACCCTGATATTTTGTTTCTGATTTAGTGAAAAAATCACGCTTGCCGACGGGAACACATCAAAATCATCTATTACCCTTTCATTATCCAGTACATTTGTCATTGTTTGATCCTGACCCGTGTATCTCTGCTCAAAAGCCTCTCCCCTAAGACCGATGGTAGCCCTGAGAAACGAAAACGGATAGATTTCAGCTGCCAGGTAAAACGAAGTATTTTGATTTTCCGAATTATATTTATTGGGATTATTTGGAATAAATCTCGACTCATAAGTTGTTCCCCGGTTTACATTTCCCTGGTAAGGCCAGCTATTTTCAGAAAAAAACAGCTCATCGGGATTACCGCTTAGCGTGATACCCCTCACATTTATGGCAAAGCTTCTGATTTCGTAATCGCGCACCTTTTTCGTAAAGGCACCTCCGAATTTCAGTCTGGATGCTTTTCCCAATAGGTTAAAGTCGCGCGTAACATTCAGCTGACCGGTGAGATTTATTTCAGAGAGTTCTCGCCAAATACGTTCAGGAAAACCTACCTCCGTGCTTATGGAGAAGGTATTCCCACGCTTTTCGTAACGAGTAAAGCGAACATCGGGATCGTAGATTTGAGACCGTGTGGGCGACGCTTTCCATTCTACGCTCCATTTATTGTTCCGGAAAAAGTGCTTTCCGCTTAATAATATGTTGGTAAGGGATCGCTGACTGTATTCCAGGTTATGCTGAACGGCGTCGAAGTTTGACCCCTGGTCGGATCCGGAGTAATCGAAAATTGCCGCTTTTGATTCACCATTCTGAAGATGCAGAAAGTTCAGGCTGTACTTTGAATGCCTGGTTTTAAGTGCAAATCCGGCAATTCCGCCAAGGAGAACGCTGTTGCTTCCGTATTCGCCCCGGGTATATTCGCGGCGCTCCAGCTCATACACCTCTGCATCGGCAACCATTCCGTAATTACCATATTCCACGCCTTCAAAATATTCGGTATTTGCCTTATAAGAGAATGAAAAATTATAGCCAATTGTGAGCTTTTTCAGAGGAATCTGGTTTCCGGCCGACACTCCGCCAGAATAATCCATCAGGCTCCGGGCCCGTTTGGCTGCCATAACAGGATTAAAATTGCGCATGATCTCCTGGAAACGCATTCCTTTTGGTCCGGACGGATTGGTAACCACCTCCGAGAAAAACGGAATGTTGTCTTCAGCCGGAATAGCTCTTGATCCATCGTCAAAACCCAGAAAATCGGTACTTCCGCCTTCATAGGTGAGAAATTCAGAATTAAAATGCATCTTCGGGTTAAACGCAAATCCCAGAGAAACGCTCAGGGTTTTCATCTCCGGAAAATCCTTTGTGGTGATATCGATTATACCTCCGGTAAAATCAGCCGGCAATTCGGGACTGAACGATTTATGCACAACGATGTTATCGATGATATTCGTTGGGAAAATATCCATCTGAAGCGCATTGCGGTCAGGATCCAGCCCCGGCACGTCCATACCATTCAAAATCGTTTTTGAATACCGGTCACCCAATCCTCGCACAAACACATATTTACCTCCTTCAACGGATATTCCCGGAACGCGTTTGATGGAGGAAGCTGCATCGGAATCGCCGATCTTTCTGAAGCCGGCCGCCGAAATACCGTCGATAAGGTTGGCCGATTTTTGTTTCATCGTAAGCATTGCGGTTTCAGAGTTTCGAATCACTTCAGCAGTAATGATTACCTCCGAAAGCTCCACTCTTGCCTCTTTCAGTTTCAGATTATCAAGCAAGACTACTTCACCGGCTTTGACAAAAAGGTTATCAACGATTACCGTTTCATATGAAATATACGACACCCGGAGCTTATAGGTTCCGGGTGCAACAGTCAGATTGAATTTCCCGTCAAAATCGGTCAGTGTTCCGGTTGTCGAACCTTCGATGAAGATGGTTACTCCCGGCAACGACTCTCCGGTTTTATCGTCAAAAACAACTCCTCTGATAAATCCATTCTGCGCTATAGCCAGAAACGGGAGGACGATTATCAGCACAAAGGTCAGCAGAGCATGGATGCGTACCATAAAATCTATGTTTGTTTAAAGCAAATTTTAATAGAAAACCCGTGGGCAATAGCCCACGAGTCATCAACAATATTAGTTAAATGGATTAAAAATTGGTGATTTCACCTGAGGCATCTGCCCACGACCAGCCAGTAAATGCCGATTTGTCGGCTCCGGTGGTTGCAGCTCCGGTTTCAACGGCTATGGCATGTGCGGCAGTTCCGTTTTTAAATACCGAACTCAGCTCAACACCGCCGGCAAGAGTGATCTGCAGGTTACTGAATGTAAGATGTCCGTTCTGGTAGCTGGACAGGGTTTTATCGCCCGAAAGGGATAAATCGCCTCGTCCTTCGGCTGCCGGATCCGGAAAGCCGAAGAAATAAAGATTCGAGAAAGTTCCCCTGGCACCGTCACGAAAATCGCCGAGTTCCGATGCCGTACTTCCTTTAATGGTGCCGTTTTTTACTGCATGAGCTGCCATTAATGAACCTTCGGGCCCGTCAATCTCCAGTGCATGGTCTGTTTCGCTTCCGCAGATTACGATAAAGTTGTCAAGAGTTCCTGCCCATGCCTGATCGGTATCGATGGCATCGTCGCCAACATTCCAGACAATCGCATTCTTCACATTCACCGTTCCTCCGAAAAACTCGATGCCGTCGTCCTGGTTTGATACCACTTCTACGTTCTCGATCACGGTTCCCGAGCCAACTCCGCCCAGTGTTAATCCGTTGATTTCATTCCCTTCGCCAATATTGGCTCCGCCATGACGGATGGATATATAGCGGATGACTCCGGAGTTATCGTTGGCATCGGATCCGCCATACAGTCCGTTCTGATCCGAAGGGGGGATTCCTTCTATCTGAACCGAGGATGCACTGGCTGAAACAGGGGCATTCCCCAGCACAAGCACTCCACCCCATAGCCCGTTGAGAGTGGGGTCTAGGTTTGGACTGGCAATTTGACCGGGCATAATTTCGTCGGCTACCGATGTAAATATTATGGGCGATGCTGCCGTTCCTTCTGCCATCAAACGAGCTCCACGTGCTACAATAAGTGCTGTAGCATTGGCGCCTGTTCCGGCTTCACCCTTTACTATTACTCCCGGTTCAATGGTTAGCGTTACACCCGAAACTACGGCCACACGGTTTTTCAGAATGTAAACCTTACCCGATTTCCAGGTGGTATTTTCAAAGATGTTACCTTCAACGTTATACACAATCTGCTCTGCAAGTACACTCACTACCGCGGTACCGGTCGCCGGCCTGTCTTCCTTATCCAATACGGTTAGCACTACCGATCCTGCCCCCGCTTGTGTTCCGGCAGTAAACGATATGGTTACCGTTCCGCTTTTGGAACCAGACTCTCCATCGGCCAGAATTTGCGCCGTACCATTAACGGCGGTAACGGCAGACGATTTAAAGCCGGCCTCCGCTGTATAATTGAATTCCAGCTCAATTGTCTTACCGAATTCAGCAAATGCCGGTTCCGGTACAGAAACCGCAGGTACGCTGAAGTTGTCGTTCTCATCGTTGCAGGCAGTTAATACCGCCAGTGAAGCTGCAAGAAAAAACAATACGATTTTTTTCATGTTTTTTGGATTGATTGATTTACACCGGCAAAATAACCCAATCAAATCCGGATGGAGTTTAATCCACGTTTAACTAATTATTAAGTTAACGTTAACCAATTATTTGCTGAATTTCAATAAATTAAAAGAAATGTGCAATTTATCCGCTGCCTTTGAGGTACCTTTCTCACTTAATAGAAATGTGGGTAAGAAACCATTAATGAAACTTAAATATCCTTCAAACATTTAAGGATAAAGCAAAAAGGCATCATCCCGGATGCCATTTTGCCTGAAATAAGTATCGATGTTTGCAGGGAATTACCGTTAACGGGTAATTACAACTTTTTGGGTATAATTTCCCGTTGAAGCGGATATCTGAAGGAGGTAAATGCCTCTCTGCAATCCTTCAACCGGCACAATGGCTAGCTGTCCATTGCCATTCGTTCGATAAACAGCCCGGCCCGTAAGGTCAATCAGGCGGATTTCGTGAAAAATCCCGGATTTCAGATGTACACTGAAGTCCGTATCGGATGCCGGATTGGGATATACCTGCAGACCGTTGTCCGGATCAAGGATATAGGTATTTGTTCCGCTGTCGCAGATAATTTCAGCGTCCCATCCGGCACCGTTTCCCGATGCATCGGACCGGAATACGAAAGTTACTGCTCCGCCATTAACAGAGGTAAAAATTTCCGCTGGGATGGTATTACCGCATAGTTTTGCCAAAAGAGGCGAATCGGCGGAGGGCCCGTCGTAAATCAGGAGTGCATCGCCTTCGCAATCTGCCGATTCTTCAATATCAAATGCATTAAAGCGGATGCGAAGTACTTTGCCCGGGTCGCCGCCGAAAAACGTTGTGTTCAGATTTTCGTTGTCGGTGTAATTGCCGTCGGGTCCACTGCTGTCGAAAAAGCGTGCATTACAGGTTGTATCAAGGGGGAAACCAATGTAATAAACGGCCTCTACGGTGATATAGTTATTGATTGTAAGGCTGTTGCCTCCTATGGCATTTTCTACATAGAGTGTAACGGCATACGTTCCCGGCTGGCTGTAGGTAACCACCGGAAAAGCATCCGTTGAACTGGAAATGTTTCCTCCTTCAAAAGTCCATAAGCGGCTTGTCGGGTTACCTCCCGAATTATCGAAAAATTGCACACTTCCTCCGGCATGGGTCGTTGTTACGTTGGATGTGAACGCAGGAATGGCCGATCCGTCCCAAAGACGAACACTCCGTACCACCGTACCAAAGTCAGTGGTTGTTATGTTCCTTACCGTTTTGGGCAGATAGCCATCGGCAATAAAAGTAAGGTTGTAGGTTCCTGCCCTGATCAGCCTGTGGTAATTACCGACAGGAAGGGAGGAAAAGATCATTGAGCTATCGGTATCGTGCCCGCNCTTATAAGAACCTGAGCCTTCAGGGGTTCTCCGGTGATGGTATCGGAAACGATGCCACGGATTCCATAGGTTACCTGTTCAAGGTAATTCAGAATGGAACGATAGTTATAATTCCAGAACAAAGGGAGCTGGCTGGCAGGGGGCAATTTTGTATTGGATATTTCAAGGGTTACCTCCCGGCACTGCTGAAAGTAATTCATGTAATCCTGCCTTCCGCCTGTAATGCGATACCAGTCGTAACCATTGGAGATTCCGTTTTCAAGGTCGTCGAAATACCCTGAGGGAGAGTTTGCATGCACGGTATCGGCATACTGCCGGCTCGCCATAATCCACCAATTTTCATCGGCTGTGGGGCGGCTCCAGGTGTCCCACGGATAATTCACCACTTCGGCACCTCCATGAAAGTTGGCACTCATAACAAAATTACGGCTTTCGGCAAACTCCATAAACGCAATGGTTTCAGGCTGCCAGGCATTTCCGTCGGGGTGAGGGCCGTCGTTCGGGTCGGGAAAGTTCCTGTTGATATCCACATAATTGGCATTGTACCTGCGCGCGCCGTTCACGGTATGATTGCCTCCGAAATAGGTCCCGTCTGGATTGGCAAGTGGATTGATCCAGATATCGATGTTGTTGACCAGGCTTGTAACCCTGGGATCCTGATTATAGTTTGATAGCAGGTAGTCGATCAGGTGCAGCATCAGCACGTATCCGGTAGTTTCATCGCCGTGCATGGTAGATGTGTAGAAAAACTCGGGCTCATCTTCATCGGCATTGACGTTATCAGAAATTCTGACAGCCATAAGCTTGCGGCCGCTGGGCAATACTCCGAACGTATGCAATGTGCAAATATCGGGGTAATCTGCGGCAAACTGCGCCATAAGCTCTTCATAAGCCGTATAGGTCGGATAAAAATTCCAGTCAAGCACCTCCCGCGGCAGGTTCGTCATTTCCGGATTAATAAGATCTCCGGGATGAGGCAAAAGTTCAAAAGTAACAGAGCCGAATTCCATTAGCCGCAGAAACTCATTCATGCTGGCATATGCATAAATATCGCCATCCTTTACGGCATCAATACTTATAATTCTGGTTAAAATTCCGGCCATGCCTGCAGCTCCGGGAAGGCGGAAATAGACTTCTCCTTCCGTTTGAAAAAGCTTGTCGGGATGAATTTCCGAAACAGGCAGCTGAGCCCTGGTGCTGAGAGTCAGTAAGATGGCAATAAGTAAAAGTACCTTCTTCATTTGAAGCGCTAATTAATAAATTACACTCAGCATTCGATGCCCTTTTCCCGAAGATCGGACAGAATGCTTCCGATAAGATTCTGGGTTGCCTTATTCACTTTCACAACCGGAAGCCTCAGGTTATTGGGAACAAGCTTCATAATGTCAAGTGCTGCCTTTATACCGCCCGGACTTCCATCGGCAAAGAGAGCGTCGATAAGCGGGAGCATGTGGTAATGCAGGCGGCGGGCTTCATCAAGCTTTCCCTGTAATGATGCATTCACCATTGCCGAATATGCTGCCGGAAAGGCGTTTGCAACAACGGATATCACTCCGTTTGCACCTGCTGCAATCAACGGCATGGTAATTCCATCGTCTCCGGAAATAACAAGAAAATCTCTGGGTCTCAGCCTTATTATCTCCATAATCTGACTCATGTTGCCCGACGCCTCCTTGATCCCGATGATGTTCTCAAATTCGGATGCCAGCTGAAGGGTGGTTTCCGCTTTCATATTCACACTGGTACGACCGGGTACGTTGTACATAATTACCGGGAGCGGACTTGCAGATGCAATGTGTTTATAATGCAGATACAATCCTCTTTGCGAGGGTTTGTTGTAATAGGGCGTTACCGACAAAATGGCATCAATACCATCGGAATCAAAGGTCTGGAGATTGTTGATCACTTCCTGGGTATTGTAGCCCCCCATACCGAGAACCAGGGGCACCCTTTTGTCAACCTGATCTTTCACAAACTGAACGAGGGCATTCTTTTCATCTTTCGATAAGGTGGCCGCTTCACCGGTTGTACCCAGAACAACCAGGTAATTTACCCCGTTGTTGATGGTGTGTTCAATCAATTTTTCGAGGGAACCGAAATCGATCGTACCCTGCTTGTGAAATGGGGTAACCAAAGCCACACCAGTCCCTGTTAATTTCTTTTTCATGCCCATACTTTTGAAATTATATTTTTTAGTTGTCGAATCTAAACATACTGGTATACTGAACGATCTGACTGATTAACTCCCCGCTCTCGATGTCGCCCCCCGACTCAATCATCAGATCGTACGGCTGAATCCTGCCTTCTGTTTTCCGGCCAAGTTTAAAGCCTGCCTTTGAGAGGCTTGCTATGTACTGCAACGGGAACTCATCTCCGGAACCCAAATCGATCAGCAGGTCGAAGGAATGATTAATAAAATGACTGACAAACAGACCTTTAGGTCTGTAGATTAAATCCAGGTGTTGTGGCTGTATCAGGTCATATGCCAGAGTCTGCGCGTAATATGGAGGCAGCTTGCGGTACTTGTAAAAACCGATTATCTGTACCCTCTTTCCCTGTTCCTGAAGCTGGCCGGCAAACTGGCTCACGCGCTCGTAATCCGTTTTCGAAACCATATTGAACAGGATGCCAATCTCACGGGCATCGCTGAGATTAACCGCACGCCGACTGCGTTTCAGCCGTGAAGCCTCTTTGGCAAGATATCTCCTGCCCGCAGCAATGCGTAATTTATCAATGAAATTCAAACTGTTTTTTTTTAGGATGAAAGTGGCTGACAGTGAACGCGAACTACCCGGTTAATGAATGAGCCAACCAAGCCATAAAATTATAAAACTATTGATCATTCCGACCGGTTTTTTCATTTTTTCAGGGTTCCTGTCGGCGAAAACAGTGAATTATTTCTCCGACATACATCCGGTGATAATCCTGCCCAGGATAATGCCTGTCTATATCCCTGTCAAGGAAATTCAAAGGCTGAAGATCCTGAAAATAAAGCTTCTTACATTCCATAATTATTTTCGCTTCCGCGAAAGCCAAACTTCCTTCCGGCATTGATAAAGGCGTAAGTCCGGTTTCCGCAATCTTATCGACATCCCTTCCTGAATGAGAGCCGCAATAATTAAGAGCTTTCCTGTATTTATCGCTGAAAAAACTCAGAGTAAACGTTTCCATTTCTTCTGTAAAGAGATAGGTATAACGAACCGGTCGCACAAAGATAAACGCTACAGGCTTATTCCACAACACCCCAAATCCGCCCCAGCTGGCTGTCATCGTATTGAACGACTCTCTGCTTCCCGCGGTTATCAGCATCCAGTCGCCGCCAATCATCTTTATTGCATTCTCGCTGAGATTTGCCGGATGAAGAGGTTCAAATGTTTTATGCATTTCCATATTTTTTGTTGATTCCCGGGCAGCGCTTTCCGTAACCGACCGGCCGTTTGTATTAATTCCGATTAACATTAATTGTCACCCGCCTCAGGTCGAGAAGATTAAGAGGATTTGACCCCAGCCCCTTAACCTGTTTTCCGGTAAAACGAAGCACCTGATCATAAAAAAGTACAACAACCGGTGCTTCGGCCATCACCAGGCTGTCCATTTCTCTGTATAGAGCAATACGCCTGAGGTCATCCGTCTCGCCGACGGCTTTTCGGTAAGTACGGTCGAAGGCTGCACTTTTAAACAGCGTATAATTCGGTCCTGCTGGGGTGTGGTTAGACGACAGAAACAAGGATAGATAATTTTCCGCGTCCGGATAGTCGGCAATCCATGATCCCCTGAAGAACGGAATTCTTGACTGAGCAATGTTTTCCTTCAGAGTTGCCGGAGGGCTGACATCGATGCGCATCCGTATGCCCGACTGACTCAGTTGTTCCTGAATAAACTGACACAGGTCGAGGTAAGAGGCATTGGTAGAAAGAACGATCTCCGGAAGGCCTTTCCCGTCCGGGAATCCTGCTTCAGACAGCAGACTGCGGGTACGTTCAGGGTTGTATTCATAGCCATACCCGGCGCTGTCGCAGAACCCCGGAAGTCCGCGCGGGATAAAACCCCTGGTTCCGGGTGTGCCGACATTGTTGCGAAGATAACGGATCATCTTTTTCCGGTCAAATCCATAGCTAACCGCTTGCCTTATTTTTTTTGAAACCAAAGGATTACCTTTGATGGCCGGATTGGATGAATCCATCACAATTCCAAGATATTCTGTATTAAGGTAAGGCTCTGTTATCAGGTTGATGCGGTCGTCGTATTTCGGATTGAGCCTTCCCGAAGGGGTTAAAATCTCATCCTTGTAGCTCCCGTCAAGTCCCGACATAAAATCGAGCGATCCCTTGACAAATTCTAGGAAGGCCGTTTGTTTGTCAACCAGAAAGGTGATGGAAACGGCATCCAGAAATGGCAGGCGCTTATCGCCATCGAATTCAAAATAGTCCGCATTTTTTAGCAGCACCAGTTTAACGCCTTCTTTCCACATCCCAAACCGGAAAGGACCCGTTCCGACCGGATGCGACCGGAAGTCACGCCCGTAATATTCTACTGCTTCCACGGGTATTACCGAACAGTACTGCATCGCCAGCAGTCCCGGGAAAGGCGGGAAAGGCTCCGTGAGTCGTATCGTTAACACGGTATCGTTGCTGGCATGAATAGATGGAAAGCCGTTTTTTCGCTCCACCGGTCCCATGACCCAGGAACCGGGGGAGTTAAGAGACGGATCGAGTAGCCGGTGCAAACTGTACTCCGCATCGTACGCTGTTACGACACGGCCAATTCCGTCTTTAAAACACTCATTATCGTGAAATCTGACGTCGTGGCGAAATACCAGTGTATAAAGCAAGCCATCCGGAGAAACGGTCCAGGACTTTGCCAGTGATGGTCTTACGTTTAAATTGCTGTCGAGCTGCAACAAACTGTTGTACAAGTGATTGCAAACCCAGTTTGTGGCCTGATCCCTCGAAAAGGCTGGATCGAGCGATGTAATTCCGGAGGACTCGTTGTAACGGAAAATCATTTTTCCTTCCGAATCACCAAACCGCTGCGTGCATGCTGATGCCAGCAGCATCGGTAAGACCAAAACTACAGTTGTGATTTTCTTCATAAAAGAGATGAAAAGAACAAAGGTAGTACATTCCGCTTACCGACGCTACAAGGCGATGAAACTGGCGGAGAGACCGGGCTTTCTTTCTTTTCTTCAAATTGAACGGAAACTGATTAACTTTGTGTTACGTGCCCGTGCTGTATTATAGTATAAATAATCTGCATTCAGCACATTCCAAAAATCCATCGTTATGAAGAATACCGCGATTCTGTTCCTTACTCTTTTACTGAGTGCTCTAAGTGCCTTTTCTCAGGATTTCGGACAGTTTTCGGGAAGCGAATTCTGTGCCTGGGGTAAGCAGAACAGGCCACAGGTATATCCCAAAAACCTACGGATAAACGGTTCGACCAAGCATACGTTTGATGTGCTTGACTATCATCTTGACCTTGATATTTACCATTGTTATACTCTGCCTTACCCAAAAAACTTCAGCGCCAGAAGTGTTATCACGCTTAAGGCTGTGACAGAGCTATCGCAGATAAAACTGGATGCCGTCAACAGTTCTTTGGCAATTCAATCGGTGGGCATGGCGGGTTCTGGATTTCAGCATGCGGACGATACGCTTGTGATTTTACTCAACCGTACATACCAACCCGGCGATTTGGTCCAGGTAAGCATCGACTACCAGCATCTGAATGTCAGCGATAATGCATTTTATACCGGCAACGGATTTGTGTTTACGGACTGCGAGCCGCAGGGCGCCAGAAAGTGGTTTCCGTGTTACGACCAGCCATACGACAAAGCTACGCTTTCGTTGAGAGCAAAAGTACCGGCAAATGTAAAGCTGGGGTCGAACGGCAGACTTGCCGATTCGGTCACTTTTGCCGATACCACCTGGTACCACTGGATTAGCAGGGATCCCATCGCAACCTACATTATGGTTATATCTTCCAGAGTAAATTACAACCTGGAAATAGTAAAATGGGCAAAACCGGCACCGGCAGTTGATACGCTACCCATTCGCTTCTATTCCAACCCGGGTGAGAATACATCTCAGGCCAAAGCATTGATCGTTCCTCTGGGAAATTTTTTCTCATCCATGTTCGGTGAGCATCCGTTCGAGAAAGACGGTTTTGCGACCCTGAGTCCTCAATTCATGTGGGGAGGAATGGAGAATCAGACACTTACAAGTCTCTGCCCCGGATGCTGGCAATCGGGACTGATTGCACACGAGTTTGCCCACCAGTGGTTCGGCGATATGATTACCAATGCCACCTGGGCCGATCTGTGGCTGAACGAAGGCTTTGCCACCTATTTTGAAGCAACATGGACCGGTCATTTAAACGGCTATTCGGCATATAAAAACCAGATAAACGGAAATGCTGCCTACTACCTGTCTCAAAATCCAGGCTGGGCTATTTCCAATCCGGAATGGGCAGCCAACCCGCCTGCAAATTCCACTTTGTTTAATTACGCCATTACATACATGAAAGGCTCATGCGTTATGTATATGTACCGTTACGTTGTAGGCGATTCCCTGTTTTTTAAAAGTATATACGATTACGCCAACGACACAGACTTCAGGTATAAATCGGCTACAATTCCTGACTTTATCGAAAAAATGAATGAATCAACCGGTCTTAGCCTTGACTGGTTTTTCAATCAGTGGATCTATCAGCCCAACCACCCGGAGTACAAAAACAGCTACAGTTTTCTGGAAATGGGCAACGGAACCTGGAATGCACATTTTCAAGCCAGTCAGGTTCAGACCAATCCTGCGTTTTTTGCTATGCCGCTGGAGCTGCGTATTGCTTTCAGTGACGGTAGCGATACCCTTTTACGGGTAATGAATGACTTTAACAATCAGGTATTTATATTCCAGTTTGACAAGGAACCGGTATCCCTGGTTTTTGATCCCGACAATCACATACTCCTAAAAAAAGCAAGTACCGAACTAAGCATTGCTTCTCCACCACAGGTATCGTGGCTGGAGTTAAGCGTAAATCCTAATCCGGCAACGGGCATCACTTCGCTATCGTTTAACCTGAACTCGAAATCGGAAACAGAAATTGCAATTACCGACCTGAACGGACGGGTAGTGTATGCTTCGGAATCGGTAACCAGACTGCCGGGGAGGTACTCCTTACCACTTAAAGTGGATCACCTTAAATCAGGCACATACCTGGTTTCGCTGCGCAGCAACACAAACAAACAGTATACAAAGCTGATCGTTACCGGCAGTCGTTAACGGATGGTTAAGCCAATAAAGGTGAGAAAGCAATTTTCATTTCATCGCCCTGCCAAGCTTCGAAGCTTTATCGAGCCATTTCCGCCTTTTATGGTCTGATGATGTCTTCAGTGGGCCTATAGTGGTAATCCTGACAGGTTTAATTCCGCAAAACTCAAGAATTCCGCGTTTCATGGCGTTGTGACCGGGACGTCGGTACACCAGCCTGTAATACCATTTGGGTGTATCCATGGTGACGAACAAACGAGCAGAGCGTCCGGTAAGAAGTTTATCCCACAACAGCGATCCTTTGTGGTACTTAAAAGCAAATCCCGGTAAAAATGTGCGATCGATAAAACCTTTTAAAAGTGCGGGGAACGTCGACCACCAGTTGGGATAGATCAAAACAATATGTTCGGCCCAGCGAATGTCTTCCTGTGCTTTTACCAGCACCGGTTCCAGTTCCTGACTCCCTCGGTATCCCTCTCTGAAGTTAAGTTCAAAATTGAGATCGCGCAAAACAATTTGCCTGATTTCAGCTCCGGACGACAATGCTCCGTTGCGGTAATGTTCAAAGATCTGGTCGGAAAATGTATCTTTTACCGGATGACCCAGAATTATCAATATTTTTTTCATTCGTCCGATTTCCTGGAACGGATTCCTCAGGAGATTCAATAGTTAATATTCAGTGGATTGGAGGGCTCTTTACTGCTGAGTGCAATATCCAGTAAGTCAATCATCTGATCCACATAGTGGAACTGCAGTCCCTTCAGATATTCCGGTTTTATTTCTTCAATGTCTTTTTTATTATCGACAGGCAGAATAATTTCCTTAATACCGGAGCGGCGGGCGGCGAGAATCTTTTCTTTTATTCCACCCACGGGCAGCACTTTGCCCCGGAGTGTGATTTCGCCGGTCATAGCCAGGCGGGGTTTAATTAAGCGTTGCGTGAAGGCTGAAGCAAGGGCTGCAAACATAGTGATACCGGCCGATGGTCCGTCCTTGGGCGTGGCTCCTTCCGGGACGTGAAGATGAACATTCCACTTTTCAAATGCAGAAGGTTCAAGACCGAGTTGTGGTCCGTGCGATTTCAAATATTCAAAAGCCAGAGTGGCCGATTCCTTCATCACATCGCCAAGGTTGCCGGTGAGCCCGAGGTTGCCTTTGCCACGACTCAGGCTTGTTTCTATGTACAAAATCTCCCCTCCTACCGGCGTCCATGCCAATCCTATTGCAACACCGGCCTGCTTGTAAACAGGCTCATTCTCCTTGCCGAAACGGACCGGACCAAGTATTTTCCGCAGGTCTTCAGCAGTAACCTTAACATTATACGCATCGCCGTTGACGATAAACCGTGCCTGATGCCGGATTATTTTTGCAATTTTCTTTTCCAGGTCTCTGACGCCCGATTCACGCGTATAGGAATCAATGATGCTTTCAAGGATTTTTCGGCTGAAACTAAGCTGTGAAGACTTTAGCCCATGCTCTCCAAGCTGTTTAGGAACCAGATGCCTCTGTGCAATTTCAATCTTCTCTTCAAGCAGGTAACCGGTGATCTCTATCACTTCCATACGGTCGCGCAGAGCAGGGTGTATGGTTGAAAGATTATTGGCTGTAGCAATAAACATCACTTTGGAAAGGTCGTATTCCAGTTCGATAAAATTGTCGTAAAAGGTATTGTTCTGCTCCGGGTCAAGAACTTCAAGAAGAGCGGCTGAGGGATCGCCGTTGATGTTGGCACCTATTACCTTATCGATTTCGTCGAGCACAAATACCGGATTTGATGCTTTTGCTTTTCGAAGCGACTGCAGAATTCGGCCGGGCATTGCTCCGATGTATGTTTTGCGGTGTCCTCTGATTTCGGCTTCATCGCGTAATCCACCCAGAGACATACGGATATAGTTTCGGTTCACAGCCTTGGCAACTGACCTACCCAGGGAGGTTTTACCAACACCCGGAGGGCCAAACAGACAGAGAATCGGAGACTTCATATCTCCCTTGAGTTTAAGGACAGCCAGATATTCAATAATCCTCTCCTTTACCGATTCAAGGCCGTAATGATCTTTGTCGAGAATACTCTGGGCACGTTTCAGGTTGAAATTATCCACTGTAAACTCATTCCACGGCAAATCTGTCAGTACATCCAGGTAATTCAGCTGCATCGAATACTCCATGGCAGCCGGATTCATACGCTGCAATTTTGACAATTCCTTCTCAAAAACCTCTGCCACATTTTCCGGCCACTTTTTTTTCGCGGCTTTCTCGCGTAAATCGGCGATGTCCTGGGTATGCGGATTATCGCCCAGTTCCTCCTGAATGGTTTTTAGTTGCTGATTCAGCAGAAAATCGCGCTGCTGCTTATCAAGGTCAAACTTTACTTTACTCTGTATCTGATTCTTAAGCTCTATCACCTGAAGCTCCCGTGTAAGGAGGTTCAGCACTACTCCGGCGCGCTCAACCAGGTCGTCGATGGCCAGAAGCATTTGCTTCTCTTCCACCGTAATGTTAAGGTTTGATGAGATAAAGTTCACCAGAAAAACGGGACTTTCGATATTCCGTATAGCGAAAACAGAATCGGATGGCAGATTGGGGGAAAGATTGATTATTTGTATGGCAAAGTCTTTTACCGAAGCGATAAGGGCATTGAATCGTTTATCTTTTTTAATGGGTTTTACCACATCAAACTGGCTTACCCGGGCGATAAAGTACGGATCTTCCTGAACGACTTCGAGGATACGAAAGCGCTTTTTACCCTGAATAATGGCAGTAGTACTGCCATCGGGCATCTGCAGAAGCTTGATAATATAGGCGATAGTACCAATTTCATTCAGGTCGGCCGGTGAGGGATCCTCTACTTCAACGTCTTTTTGAGCAACAGCTCCAATGATGCGATTGCCTTTATAATAATCTTTGATAAGCCGGATTGATTTATCGCGACCCACCGTAATGGGAATAACAACGCCCGGAAATAGCACAGTATTCCGGAGTGGCAGCAGAGGCAGAGTTTCCGGAACCGCTTCTGCATTCATCTGCTCCTCGTCTTCAGCCGAAAGAAGAGGTATAAATTCAGTTTCATTTTCAATTAATTCGGTAAAACCGAAGCCATCGTTAGTCATATTTAGAAAATATCAGTTTTTAAACTTACAAAATGTCAGATGTTTTGGAAATTATCCGGCGTACAGCATCTGTCAAATACTGTGCCGATGCCAATTTCTTGACAAAAAGTCCATTCAGCAAAGTAATTTCCGCGAAAGCGTGACAGACCCCAGGTATTCCTGGTATGTTACGGGTTTCAAAGCATAAAAAAACCGGTAAGCTGATGGTTACCGGATAAACATATACTTCAGGAAAATGTTTACATCCTGCGATAGTTGTGCGTGAGGTTATAAACATCCTCAATAATCTGAGCGTCAATATCGGTAAATTCCAGATTTCTGCGGGCGTACATGCCTTTGGCAACTTCAATGGCCTTTTTGGGAAGGAATGTAGAAAAGCCGGCGACGCCGCCCCATTTGAATGAGGAAACAAAATTACGCTGATATCCCGAGCCAAAGATGTTTGAGCTGACTCCCACAACGGTTGCGGTATTAAACATGGTATTGATTCCGCATTTGGAATGATCTCCCATGATCAGTCCGCAGAACTGAAGTCCTGTATCAATAAACGCTTCGTCGGGATAGTTCCAGATTTTTACGTTGTCGTAGGTATTTTTCAGGTTTGATGTATTTGTATCGGCTCCCAGATTGCACCATTCTGCAATTACCGAATGCCCCATAAATCCGTCGTGTGCTTTGTTGGAATATCCGAAGATCACAGAGTTATTGATCTCCCCTCCTACTTTTGAGTGCGGTCCGATGGTTGTTCCGCCATAAATTTTTGCACCCATTTTCACGGTAGCGTTATTGCAAAGGGCAAAGGGTCCGCGTATATTCGAACCTTCCATCACAACAGCATCTTTCCCGATGTAGATAGGTCCGTCGGTTGCATTCAGAGTGGATGCCAGTATCTGGGCACCTTCTTCAATAAAGATATTTCCGGGATTTATTGCTATGCAGTGCTCCGGAACGGGAGCCGATTTACGACCGGTGACAACAAGTTCAAAATCCTCTTTAATAGCCTGAGCATTGCGAGAATAGATATCCCAGGTATTATTGATGTCAAGATATCCGGTACTGATTTCAATCTCCTTTGACTGACCTGTAGGCTTTTCAAAATCGGATTCTCCGACGTGCATGGCAACCACGGTTTCCCCTTTTACCAGTACTTCTCCGGGATTAAGCTGGCCGATTTCACGAATAAGCTCACGATTAGGGCAAATGGCTCCGTTGATGATTATATTTTCTTTTTCCTTGATGAGAGGAAATTTTCGCGAAAGATAGGTTTCAGTAAGGGTGGATGTCTTTGCATTCAGATAATACTCCCATTTTTCACGTATGGTAAGGATGCCAAACCGGATATCCGCAACAGGACGCATAAACGTTAGGGGAAGCAGGTTGTCACGCCTGGCTTCATCAAACAAAACATAATTCATATATCGAACTTTTAACTTGTATAAAAAACAGCTTCAAAAATAACGAAAAAAGCCCTTTGGTCGAAAGGGCTGCTCAAATCTTTTTAACAACAGACTGCTGATAACTTATTCAGCCTTATTTCTGTTCTCGAAATGCTTCTGATACTTGGTCTTAAACTTGTCAACACGGCCGGCTGTGTCGATAAGCTTAATCTTACCAGTGTAAAAAGGATGAGATGTGTTGGAAATCTCAAGCTTCACCAGTGGATATTCCTTTCCATCTTCCCAAACAATAGTATCTTTGGTGGCAACCGTTGATTTCGTAATGAATGTGTAATCATTCGACATGTCTTTGAATACCACCATTCTGTAATCCTTGGGATGAATGTCTTTCTTCATGAGTCTTTATGGTTTAATTTTCCCGGTTCCGGTAATTAACTTTCTGAAGGCTTTCTTATCTGGTAATAAAGTCCTTCATTTTTTTGGGACTGCAAAAGTAAAAACTATTTTCTTAATTGCCAAAAAATCCGAAACTTATTTTATCAACAGTATTATTCACATCCTTCTATCTGTTGAAATAGAAATTTGCAAAGCGTTTCAAGGCGTTTTTTCAGCATACCTTCAAAGGGATTCTGCCTCCACCGGCCATCCGTATCCGGACCAGACAATTTAAAGTCCGGGCTATTGATTTCATCCGGTTTATAAAAACCGTAATGCAGAACGGCTATTCTGCCCCTGAAGAATTCTTTCGCTGTAAGCAACAGGTGCCCGGTATCGATATGCTCATGACCACCCGTGAGTAAAGCGGCCTTACCGTAATCATAATGATTAAAATAGCCTGCATGATACATCTGCCAGCGATATTTTTTCATTTCTTCAATCAATGGGTCAAAATGGTACCCTTCCGGTACAAGAATGCTGCGCAAATTCCAAGAAGTCCGGCCAAAGAAGGAGCAAACCAGATCTGCTACCCGGCTCAGATCCGGTCCCGTCTCTTTACCGCTCAGTGCAATCGTTCTGTAACCCGGGTCAGAAAGATCAAGCAGCCTGTAACCAGACAGATACCCAATGCCGGCTTCGCTGAGCGGACTGCCGTAATTCACAATTGCATCAAACCTTGGCAGAGGCCCGGTCGTAAACGAAAGCAATTGCTCCGTATCTTTCAGGTATGCGTTTACCAGGCGGGCAATCAATCCGGCCTGTTTCCTGTTTTCTTCGGTGATATTTATCACGCAACGGTATCCTGCGCACATGGCCGCAATTATTCCTTCCACCCCTTCAAACGGCATCAGGGGGCGAAGGCGAAATGCCAGTACGCGGCTGCCGGCAGGTCTTATCCACGGGAGCTTTTCCGGATTGAATTCCCTAATCAGGCTGGCAAACATTCCAAGTGCCAGGCGGTTGTCGCAGCTTACAAACCAGCGATTGCCGGAATCCTGCTGTTCCAGAAAATGCTTTACCTCCGTCACAATCCCCGAATTGTGCACACCACGGTGTATATGCTCCGACTCACCCAGTGCAAGCATCAGATCTGTAGCCATCGCCTGCAAGCCTGCTTTACAGCCATCGTTTTTACCAATCATGAAAGCATTATATTTGCTGCAAAGTTAAAACTTCAGACAATGTTAACCACCGGTTTTCGTTTTAGAGCCGATACACGATATACCCTTCTGAAAATGCGCACCATTATACTTGTACTGTTTCTACTTGCGCTTACGCCGGTTCTTATTGCTCAGCAACCCTCTGCTGCAGCAAAAAAGGAATCGGAACTGAGATCTTTGCTCGAAAAATCCCGTACTGCAAAAGACGATTCTCTCAGGCTCGCCCTGAACAATGTGTTTTTTGAAGAGCTGTTGTCCCTGCTGCAACCCGGGAATACATACGCCCTTTCGTTTGACTCATTGAACATCGGCAAAATTGAAGCTCCGGATAAGTCGTTCAGAATGTTTAACTGGAATATACAGCAGAACAACGGGAAAAATATTTATTATCTGATTATCAAACACTCGCAAAGCGGGCAGGCGATAGCCCTGAACCCGGTTGAAGCCAGGGAGGAGCTTTCCGACACCGAAATATTCCGCAACGGCGAATGGCCCGGAGGGCTGTATTATAAGATTATCCAACGGAAAGAAGCGGGACTCCGCGGCTATACCCTTCTGAGCTGGGATGGCTTCAGTCGCAGAACCAGCAGAAAATGCATTGAATTCCTTGAATTTGACAGCGAAGGAATACCAGTCTTCGGTTCTCCGAAATTCAAAACGAAACAAGGAATAAGAAACCGTGTCAATTCCGAGTACTCGTCAGAGGCATCCTTTACCCAATCTTACGACCGGCAGAAAATTACTCTGGTTAATGTCAGAAAATCGCAGCGAAAGGTCGACGATGAAGTGATTGTACTCGACCGCCTGGTTCCGCTCAACGAATCGCTTGAAGGACAGCGCTGGGCTTACGTGCCTGCGGGGAATATTTACGATGCCTACGTTATATTCAGAAATCAGTGGACTTTTGTTGAAGACATCGTACCCCGCAATCCTGCCGAACCGGGTAAGCCATCCACCGGCCGTAAAAGACCCGAACAGGGACTTATACCTTCCGGGAAATCAAAAGAACGCAGGTAAATGCGAATATTATTCACAAATTCCTGCTTTTTCTGTCCGCAAATGCTGCCATACCTCTGAGCGTATAGTCACATAACCTCTTTCATGGTTGAAAAGAAACATAACTTACTCTGCAAAAACCAACATAAACCCATCTAAATGAATGGATTAAAATAAAGCACAAAACAATTGAACAAAGCTTGGGAACTCTATAAAACTTTATACCTTTGCTACAGATTTTAAGAAGGTTCTCGCGATTTTGAGGTATAAAAATCAACTATAAACTTTAACCCAAACCATCATGAAAAAACACAATTTCAACGCCGGCCCCTCCATTCTTCCGCAGATAGCCATTGAGAATACGGCAAAGGCGATTCTCGATCTGAATGGAATCGGTATGTCGATTCTTGAAATCTCCCACAGGAGCAAGGATTTTCAGGCAATCATCGATGAGGCGGTTGCTTTGTTCAAAGAACTGCTCAACATCCCCGAAGGATATCAGGTAATCTTCCTGGGCGGAGGTGCCAGCACACAGTTTGCGATGATTCCTTTTAACCTGATGTCGAAAAAAGCCGCTTACCTGGAAACAGGCGTTTGGGCGAAGAAAGCTGCCAAGGAAGCAAAACTCTTTGGAGAAGTTAATGTTGTTGCATCATCGGCCGATAAGAACTTCAGCTACATTCCCAAAGGATTTTCGGTTCCGGAAGATGCCGATTACTTCCACATCACCACCAACAACACCATTTACGGTACTGAAATCCGTACCGATTTCGACTGCAAGGTTCCCCTCGTAGCCGATATGTCGTCCGATATCCTGAGCCGTCCGGTAGATGTTTCAAAGTATGCCCTGATTTACGGTGGTGCCCAGAAGAATCTGGGACCTGCAGGCGTTACTTTTGTTATCGTCCGCGAAGACATCCTCGGAAAGGTAGAACGCGCAATCCCCACCATGCTCGACTACCGCACCCACATCAAGGAAGGA
>JALHHH010000099.1 GCA_022837485.1 Bacteroidales bacterium | reverse complement strand
ATTCATTAAGCTCATTAACCATATCCTTGAATTCATGTCTTTGCCCACAGTTATACATTACTGTCAAAGGATCACTGTCAAGTATCAGGTTCATTATCTCGGCTTGCAAAGGCGTTTTATTCAGCCTGCTGTATTCGTAATAGGTGTATTTTAAAAAGGCCACTCCCGGACCAATGCCCCTGCGATCAAGCAAATATCCGTTTTCAAGCTCCAGAGGATATGCCAGCTCTCCCTGATAATATAAATCGCCCGGAGCAGGATAGGAGAGGACTGTTTTCCGGTCTTCCGACAGAATTACCGGTACATGCATCCGATAATCGGCGCGGGTCTGATAAATAATAACCGGCGGCGATACCATTATGGCTCCCGATGCCGGAACATTCTCTCGCACAGCTTTACGTGTCGAATTACAGGAAACAAGAAAAAGCGCCGCGAGAAAAAATAACAAGACAAAACGGTTACTTTTCATGAGTCGTTGAATTAATCCGTAAAGTAAAGGAACTTGATCGAGAAAAAAAATATTATTTTCTGAAATATGGCACAAACTTTGTGAAATGCAAAAAGTCTAAATTTCTTTACAATTCCGGAATTTATCCATTAAATTTGTCCTTGCTAAGGACATCATAATTGTTCATCAAAAAATTAATACCGATGAAAAAAGCACTAACACTTCTGACAGTCATATTTTTTGGCATTCAGCTCAGTAATGCACAGGAAGTAAAACAGGAAGCAGCCGAAAACAACCCCAATGCAGCAGAGATTTCTTTCGATAAAACCGTACACGATTACGGTACCCTCTACGTTGGCGGCGATGGAAACTGTGAGTTTGAATTCACTAACACAGGAAAAGAACCACTGATCCTGTCAAGCGTCAGATCTTCTTGCGGTTGTACCGTTCCACAATGGCCAAGGGAACCCATTCTCCCGGGTAAAAAATCAACTATTAAGGTCAAATACGACACCAACCGCATGGGACCGATCAACAAATCGGTTACGGTAATGTCGAATGCTAAAAATACACCCGTGGTACTAAGAATCTCCGGTAATATCATTAAGAAAAATGAAGAAAGCCTGATCCCGGAAAAAACCGTTAGCCCCGGAACTACCCCGGTAGCAAAATAAATTTCTTAAAGTCTGCCAGAACTAAGCCGGTTTATGCCGGCTTTTTGCTTTATTGCAATATTAAAGGACTGAATCATCCGTACCCAGGCATCCGAAAAGGTTGTATTAATCCTTACCGTCTTAACGTTTTCAGCAATATAATCTGAAAATCGTACAGGCAAATTTGTTACTCCGGATTTTGCTTATACCTTTGCTCCGGTTTTGATCGAATCACAGCTTAAAAATATAAGTCATGCCGAAAATCTCTGAACGCGGTTGCCAAATGCCCGCATCGCCCATTCGTAAACTGGTCCCATATGCCGAAGCGGCAAAAAAAAGAGGTACCAGGGTTTACCACCTCAACATCGGCCAGCCCGATATTCAAACCCCCGACGTTGCTCTGAAAGCTATCCGCAATTTCGATCAGAAAGTCATTGAGTACAGCCACTCAGCCGGAAACGAGTCGTACCGACGCAAACTGGCTGTCTATTATCAGAATATTGGTATTGGCGTTGATCACAACGATATCATCATTACTACCGGAGGTTCTGAAGCCATCTCCTTTGCTTTCAAAGTTTGCCTGAACCCGGGCGATGAAGTAATTATCCCCGAACCGTTTTATACAAATTATAACGCTTTTGCCCTTGCCGCAGGCGTCAAGGTCGTTCCCATTACCAGCAGCATTTCAAACGGCTTTGCCCTGCCCGACGTTTCCGGGTTCGAAAAAGCCATCACACCAAGAACCAAAGCCATTATGGTGTGCAACCCGAATAACCCCACCGGCTACCTTTATAGCAGGGAAGAGCTGATGCAACTGCGCGACATCGTTCTCAAGCATGATCTCTATCTTTTTGCGGACGAAGTATACAGAGAATTCTGCTACGATGGCAATACCCATTTTTCAGTTATGAACCTTGAAGGTCTTGAAGAACATGCAGTGCTTATGGATTCCGTATCAAAACGCTACAGCGAATGCGGTGTCAGAATCGGAGCACTGATATCTAAAAACAAGAAACTTATCTCCACAGCTCTTAAGTTTGCCCAGGCCCGCCTGAGCCCACCCTCCCTCGGACAGGTGATTGGAGAAGCATCCCTCGATACTCCGCCATCCTACTTTAAAGAAGTATACGATGAATATATCTCACGCAGAGACCTTATTATTAACGAACTAAATAAAATACCCGGTGTTTATGCACCAATGCCCAAAGGTGCTTTCTATACGGTCATCAGCCTGCCTGTTGACGATGCTGAAAATTTCTGCATCTGGCTGCTGGAAGAGTTTAACTATAAAGGGCAAACCGTTATGCTTGCACCTGCAGCCGGCTTTTACGCCAGTCCGGGTCTTGGAAAAAATGAAGCACGAATTGCTTATGTCCTTAACAAAGAAGACCTTAGTAATGCAGTTAAATGCATCGAAGAAGCACTGAAGGTTTATCCCGGCCGAACCATTTAATGGTGTCGGTTAAAAAAAAACGCAGGCCTAACACCTGCGTTTTTTTATTCAAAGTCTGGATATAACAGGTACCTGGCTCTGACTTCCCTGAATGCATCAAGACCGGGTTTCCATGAAGCATAGATTTCTTCAGACTTCTTTCCTTCGATAATTTGTTTTCTCAGCGTTGCTGTTCCGGCAAGCTTTTCAAAAAACGAATTGAAAAACGTCGTCTTTTCGTTTAAGGCATTGTACATTAATATAAGATATTCGAGACGAAGACCTCCGTTATCGGAAATATCTGGAGCCGCTGAACTCAGATCGAAGCCGTAGCATACTTTATCTTTCTGAGGAGGATTTTCACTTACTCCCTTTATACTCTTCGGAGTAAAACTGTAATCACCGGCAAGAAAATCAGGATGACCAATCACTTTAAATGGCTTGTTCGTTCCTCTTCCGACACTTACAACCGTACCTTCAAAAAAACAAAGAGAAGGATAAAGTGCAACAGCAACTGAATCGGGGAGGTTAGGTGAGGGCCGCACCGGCAGGGTATACCTGCTGGAATGTGTATATCCATCGCATGTAACCCATTGCAAATCACACATCACAGCACCGGCCAGCCACTTTTCACCGTTAACCATCCGGGCATATTCTGCCATAGTCATACCATGAACCACCGGCACCGGGTGCATTCCGACAAAGGAGGTAAACTCCTTCTCCAGAACAGGCCCGTCAATGTAATATCCGTTGGGATTTGGCCTGTCGAGAACAAGCAGCTGTTTCCCCTGTTCGGCACAGGCTTCCATAACGTAAGTAAGCGTGGAAATGTACGTATAGAATCTGGCTCCCACGTCCTGGAGGTCAAACAATATCATATCCAGATCCTCTATATCGGCAGGTACAGGCTTTTTTCTTGCACCGTACAACGAAACCACCGGCAAACCGGTACGTTCATCCGTGTCGTTGTTTATTAGCGCGCCGGCTTCAGCATCCCCCCTGAAACCATGTTCGGGCGAAAATACTTTTACTAAGTTTATTCCGGACTCCAAAAGGGTATCTACCAGATGGACCCGGCCAACTAACGATGACTGATTGGCAACGACCCCGATCCGTTTGCCCTTGAGCATGCCGATGTAGGCATCCATCCGCTCAGCTCCCGTGGTAATACGTACTGTGCTGGTATTAATAACTCCTGTCTGAGCTCTCCCACACGAAACAGTAAGCACTATTATCAGAATAAAAAAGTTTTTCAGCATAGGGATGTTGCTTATATTTTTACAAAACAGGCTTTTCTGCAAATTTAAACCTAAACCCTTAACTTTGCCATAAACTTTTGACACATTGAATTTCGAACTCTTCATCAGCAGAAGAATCAGGGCTCGGAAGGAAGATTCCTTTTCCCGTCCCGTAATCAGGGTTTCCATTGCAGGAATTGCTCTCGGACTGGCAGTTATGCTGGTTGCCGTTGCAATACTGCAAGGCTTCCAAAAGCAGGTCAGGGAAAAAGTTGCTGGTTTTGGCGCACATATCCAGATTACCAATTTTGACTCCAATAACTCCTTTGAACCGGCTCCGGTTTCGTCTGATGAAGTTGATATTGAAGAGCTAAGAAATATCCAGGGTGTTTCTGCCGTTCATCCTTTCAGCCTGAAAGCCGGGATTATCAAAACCGATAATCAGATTCACGGCGTTGTTCTGAAAGGAGTTGACACTTTCTACGACTGGTCCTTTTTCAAGGAAAGGCTTACGGATGGATACATCCCGGCCTTTGCCGATACCATCGTTTCAAACGAAATCCTCATTTCAAAGAAAGTAGCCCGACTTCTTGAATTAAAGACCGGCGACGATATCCGGATGTACTTTATCAGTGAAAACATTACAAGAGGTAGAAAATTTACCGTCTGTGGCATCTACGATACCGGACTTGGAGAATTCGACGACATGTATATTCTTGGGGATAATCGTCATATTCAGCGACTTAACCAATGGAGCAATGACATGTATTCTGGTATGGAAATCAAGGTGGAACGATTCGGAGATTTGGAAACCGTGGCGGAGAATGTGTACAATACCATCAGTTATAAATTCAATACACAAACAATCAGACAGCTCTACCCCCAAATATTCGACTGGATCGAAATTCAGGACATAAATGTGCTGATAATATTGATACTAATGGCATTGGTTGCAGGCATTACCATGATTTCAACACTTCTGATCCTGATACTTGAAAATACCCGGACCATCGGCCTTCTGAAAGCTATTGGTGCACAAACGGCCAGTATTCGGAAAGTCTTTATCTATGCTACGGTTTATATTGCCGGATATGGTCTTTTCTGGGGAAACGTTGTTGGCCTGACACTCATTTTTATTCAGGCAAAAACCGGTTTTATTCCCCTGCCCGAAGATTCATATTTTGTCTCCAGTGTTCCGGTGTCTATTGGAATTCCGGAAATTCTTATGATTAATCTTGCGACGCTCGTCATTTGCACCCTGATGATGCTTATACCTTCTGTAGTAATCCGGTTTATCTCCCCGGTTAAAGCTTTGAGGTTCGAATAAGTACAAAAAAAACAGCGGCATAAATGCCGCTGCCGGAATTATTGCTTCGATTTCTAAAGAGAAAGAATGCCATTCATAGCATCTCCCTGACCGCTGGAAACGTAGCTGTCGGCACCATCATCATTGAACCAGGTTGCATCGTCGGCAATGTACCTGAACTGATATTCCTTTCCGGTCTCCAGCTCAACGGTATGACTGAAAGAACCATCTTTCAGCTTTTTCATCTCATCTCCCGATGCATCCCAGTTATTGAAATCTCCAACAACATTTACCTTTCCGGCATTCCCGGCCTGTTCTCCCATCACTTTAAAACTAACCTTGCAAACAGGCTTGCTTTTAAGAAATTGCTTTTTGATACTCATTGATTGTGTTTTAGTTAATAAATGGTTTACGGATAAAAAATCCGTTGCAAAAATACAATGAATAGTAATACGTAAATATTTTGATACGTTAGATGTGCAGCTTAAGAATTTTAACAGTTGAGCAAAATATTGAAGATTCTACGAATGCTGAACATTTTTTTAGTTCATTGCAAGGCCAGGCTTCTCGGCAAACCTGACAACTTTCACCAAATCCGGACAAGCATTATTGCCGGACAGCAGTAGTTGGCTTGATCGACACGAACTATCGAAGAGTCACGCGCATCCTGACTTTTTGGATTACGGGAATTTTTAGCTGACTTAGCTGAACGCCGCACACTAATAAAGGCTAATACGCAATCGGGCAAATGGTTGTAAGGATAAAGATTGTACATTTATTGAAAATTGCGCTGGCCGGCATGATGCATAAACAATGATGCCCGACT
>JALHHH010000023.1 GCA_022837485.1 Bacteroidales bacterium | reverse complement strand
CTGAGTATGAAGTACCATTAAGTCTTCAGAAACACTTGGGTATTGCTTCGCCACCTCAATCCTTTATGTACATTTAGCCCCCCCCCTGTCCCCATTTTCCCGTATTGACTCCCCACGGTAAAAGAATATTTTTACCGTGGTATTGTTCATGTATTGAATAAGTACAGTATCTTTGTACTGTTCAAATAGCGAGTGCCAATGCGTTTCCTTAACATTTACATAGGGCGAAGCCCTGAGTGTCTTGCCATTGCGAGGTGGCAGGCGGTTGCTCGCAGCCGGAACAACACTCAGGGCTTCGCCTGTTAAGGAGAAAAACAAATGAATGCAGCTCACCAGCTCAGCCTGTTCAGGCGTGAGCGTCGGCAAATGCCGGCAGCAATTCCTTTCAAGGAGAAAACTAATTTATCCGAAGTTCTGGCGTTTATTGGCCAGGCTTCCCCGGTGCAGCTTCGCGCGGTTAAAATCGCCTTGCTTCAGCGTAGGCAAAGTGTCAGTTATACCGTGAAGCTGAAAAACTGTGGTGAAGAAACCTGGATAGTGGACAGCACAGATCAAATGCTTGAGCTTGTTTTAGGAGAAAGGAGGGATATTTTACAAATCTCTAAAGGAAAGGAAACCATAAGATGAATTCAAATAGAAATATCGATCATCAGCAAGATGACGCTAAAATTGTTGAAGCTGTAAAAACTATTGTTGAACTACAAAGCAACAACAATGAAATGTTGCGCGAACATATCAGCCAGATGGGAAGGGTTGTTCTATGGATAGGAAGGAATCTGGATGGTTTTGATCATAGCGACCAGGATTATAGGTTCGCGTTGCAATCAATTACTATTTTATCAAACGTAGCTGCATTGCTACAAAGCTTTGAGGCTAAATAACCGGAGGGCTGGCAATGGTATTGTTTCCTTTCTATGGGCTTAACGATGAAGCCGATGATCTGAATCCGGAGACTCTGGTAAAGGTTATTTCCAGTATGTACTTACCGGCATTGAATGTCGAGAGCTCCGATGACCTGATAAGCCATTCTGACCTGGTTGAAATGGTCAGAGGCACGTTGATAAAAGTTAAAAGCGAAGCAGTGTACGATTCAATGATCAGCATTGGCTTCCAATCAAAAACCATTGAAGGAACAATCTATTGGCTGGTTAATAACGCCTGATTTGGTTGTCCTTTCATCCAGGGTGCGCCTGGCTGTATTTTGCCTGAAATTTCATTGAAATGGCAGGCAGTTACACCAGGCGCATTAATTTATACATCAACGGCAAAGAGGTTAAAAACGATATAGCTTCTATCAAGGCCGAGATGAGTAAGCTCGTTAATGAACAGGCTCGTATGACTCGGGGCAGCCGCGAATATGTGGAAGCCGGCAAACGGATCAGGGCCCTTAAAGGGATTATTCAGGAGCACAACGACCAATTGAGAACGGTCAGCAAATCATGGAACTTTGAGAATATAAGCAACTCGATTAATAAGTACTTCCTGGCAGTCTCCACTTTTGTTGCCGGTGTAAGTGGCCTACTGTACTCCGGAAAGAAAGCCATTACCATGTTTGCAGAGTTTGATGATAAGGTTTCGGACGTAAGAAAAACTACTGGACTTACCCGCGATCAAGTGATAACTCTGAATGAAGAGTTGAAAAAGGTGGATACCAGGACTGCGCAAATGGAGTTGTTGGATCTTGGTCGAATTGCCGGTAAACTTGGAATTACTGCTCAGAATGAGGTGGAAGGGTTTATCCGTGCGTCAGATAAAGTAGTCGTCGCATTGAAGGAAGATCTTGGTGATAATGCTGAAGAAGCTGTTCGCCAGATGGGAAAATTGGTTACGGTTTTTGGTATCAGAGAAGAGTTTGGGATTGAAGAGTCCATTACGAAAGCGGGGTCAGCTATCAATGAGCTGGGTATGGCAAGTACGGCCAATGAAGCATATATCGTAAACTTTACAAAGCGAGTGGCCGGTATTGCTCCTTCAGCTAATATTTCACTGCAAAATGTAATGGGATTGGCTGCTACACTCGATCACCTGGGACAAACCAGTGAAGTGTCGAGTACAGCATACAGCCAGGTAATTACCGGTATGTTCAAGAATACAACTGCATTTGCAAAGGCTGCAAGGATGGATGTGCAGAATTTCTCTGAATTACTGAAAAAAGACGCAAATGAAGCTTTTATAAAGCTATTGGAAGGCCTGAATAATAATGATGCCGGAATGGAAGAGCTTATTAAGAGCATGGGCGATCTTGATCTGGAAGGGAAAAGAGCAATCAGTGTTATTGGGGTACTTTCAAATAATGTCAAAATCCTCCGGGAGCAGCAAGAAATAAGTAATCGGGAGTTCGAAAAGGGCACATCGCTTCAGGAAGAATTCAACGTCAAAAACAACAATGCCCAGGCGATCCTTGAAAAGAAAAGGAAGGCCTTAAATAATCTGGCAATAGAGTTGGGAGAGAAACTTATGCCGGCTCTCACAGTTTCTACTTCTGGATTCAGTTACTTCGTAAAAGCTGGAATTGTGATGACGGAGTTCTTTATCAAACATTCAGGCGCTATTCTAAAGCTAGCGGCTACGATTGCGGCCTATACGATTGCCACAAAACTGGCTACCCTATGGCAGAACCGGCAAACCCAGGCTACATTGAGGCAGATTATCGCTACAAAAGTCAAAATTACTATTGAGAATGCAGCCATTGCAGCTACTCAGCTTTATGCCGCTGCAACCATGTTGCTCACCGGGAATCTGAAAGGGGCAGCCCAGGCAATGCGGGTATTTTCAGCCGCTACCAAGATGAACCCCGTTGGTTTCCTGGTTGGGATTGTTACCCTGGCTGCCGGTGCGCTTTTTACCTATGCAAAGCGCACCCGCGAAGCTACTGCAGAGAAACAGGCGCTCAATAATGTATCCCGGAAGACAAATGAATTCTTGGATGATCAAGCATCAAAAATCAAATTCCTGGTGGAGCGTATTGAAAGCGAAAATGTATCCAACAATTTAAGAAAGCAGGCCATTGAAGAACTCAAACGTATCATGCCTGGCTATAATGCTGAGTTAACCGAGGAAGGGCGCCTAATCAATCATAATACTCAAGCCATCAAAGATTACTTGGTAATGCTTGAGATGAAATTCCGGAAGCAGGCAGCCGAGGAAGAAATGATTGAACTGATAAAAAAAGAATCTGCTGCCCAGCGGGAATTGCAGAAAGCAGAGAATGAGTATCAGTCAGCAATGGCCCAAAACCCCTTGAATGAAGTGGTCGGGGGAGGGGAGGCCGGTGTTGCTGCCCAGGCCGCACGTTCAGGCATTGTTAACCGGGCGAAAAACCGGCGTGACCGGGCTGAGAAGGAGCACCTGCAAACCGTTAAAGCCCTTGAAACCATGCGGGGTGAAGTTGAAAAGGCAGTTCAGGCGTATGAGAAATCACTGGAAGGATCTCCTGCTGGTTTGAATGATGGTGATAACCTGGATCCGGACAACCGGCCTCCGGAGCCTCCAGCTCCGGACAATAAAAACAAAAAATGGTCTCTTAACTCTGACATTAATTTCCTGAGGGAGTCATTAAAACTCAAACAGGATTATAATGAAGGAGTAATAGCCACAGAACAGGAACTACAGCAACGGCTGAGGGCCCTGGAGATTGAGTACCTGAAAAACAGGATACTCTCAGGCAAAGAATCCGGAGAGGATCTGCTGGCCCTGCAGCAAACCATTGCAGATAAAATTATTGAGATACGCAAGGAGGAAGAAAAACGCTCCGGAGAGTTGACTGAGGCCTCTCTGAAAGGGCAATCTGCAATTGACAGGGAAAAGCAGGAGCATGAAGACCGGTTAATTGAACTGAAGCTTTTTGGAAAATCGCGTGAAGAAATGACCGCCCTGGAACTGGCAGCCCTTGAAAGCCTGGAAAAACTGCATCATCAAAAGCTGTCCAAACTGGATGCGGATGCCATGAAGGATGAGATTGAGCGGATCCAGCAGGAGTATGAAACAATCATGGCCACAATGCGGCTCCGCAATGCTGATGAACTCAATTCAATTACATCGCTCGCCCAGGCAAAAGAGATCCTTTCTGAGTTCATGTCGAACGAAGAGCTTCAGAAGATCCGGAGCCTGGATAAGGCAAAACGAATTCTCCGCAGGCAACAGGCCATAGAGGAGGAGCAGTTTACCCGGGAACATCTGCAGAAGCTGCTTGAGACCCTTCAGCAGGTTATGGGATCCGGAGACTGGGAAGGCCTGAACCTGAGTGACACATTATTGTCTGAAGAAGAAAGACAGGTGCTTGTTGAGCGGGTCAACGAAGTGAAGAAACTGCTCTCCGGCCTTACTGCTGGTTCAGAGGAAACAGATCTGAAAGCGGGCAGGATTGGGGGCATAAGTACCGATATCCTGGGCTTTACTCCGGAGGATTGGGAGTTGTTGTTTCAGAACCTGAAAGACGGGAAAGGCGGCATCGATGAGCTGATCATGGAGCCGGTGAGGAATCAAGACTAGTAGAATTTGAGCGGTCGGTAGACAAGCAAAAGGACCAACTTCAGCATTATCTTGATAATAGCTTAATTTCTCAGGAGGCATACAACTACCAGGTTTCAAAACTGGATGAAGACTTGGATAAGAAGAAAGCAGAATTTGAGTATCGGCAGGCTGTGCGCTCGCGCAATGTCGCACTTATGAATGCAATTGTTAATACGGCTGCTGCAATTACATCAGCTCTGACGGTAGCCCCACCGTTGGGTCTGATTCTAGCCAGTATCGTAGGAGCAATGGGTGGGCTTCAGGTTGGCGCTATCATAAAAACTCCGCTTCCGGAGTTACCAGGGCGCGAAACCGGTGGTTACCTGGATGTGCAACGTGCTCAGGATGGCAAGCGCTTCAGGGCAAAACATGATCCCCGAAAACGGGGCTATGTAAGTACTCCGACTATAATAGCCGGAGAAAAGCAGGGGTCTTCTGAGTACATTGTTTCTGATGCAGGGGTAAATAACCCCACCATTAGGCCAATATTGGATATCCTTGAAATGGGCAGGCTGAATGGAAACCTTTCAACCATTAACCTTCCGGCAATCCTTGAGAGCACAAGGACCTATCCCGGCCGCCAGCAGGGAGGTTATATCAGTGATATGTCAGGCAATAATCCGTCAAGCAATCAGCCTTCATCTGCTCCTGCCCAGGATCCGGCATTACTCGAGATTATTCGTCAGAATACCATTGTAATGGCAGCTCTCAAAACCCGGTTGGAAAAGCCAATCAAATCAACAGTAGCGCTTCACGGGCGCGGAGGGTTTTACGAGACAATGGAAGAAGATACCCGGTTGAAAAATAATGCAAACCTGTAACTATGCTTGAAGTAATTGTGGGGCAAGGCTTAGCCCTTAACTTGTCAAATGACATTGAAGTTAATTTTATTGAGGAAAACCCTTTGTTCATGGATGATAGGGTTCCTGCCCCCTATTCACTTTCGTTTGATGTTCCTCCAACGCCCTGGAACCTGAAAGTGCTGGGTTTCCCTGTGCGCATTTCTTCAGCTTCAATACACAAGCGCTTGCCGGCCGAGATCCGTTTCAGCGGGTTAGTATTGGCCCGGGGGGAAATACTGCTTATTGAAACAGATCCAACCATTAAACTACAATTTAAAGGAAGCCGGGAGCCTGAGCAAATAGCCGTAAACCTGAATAAAATCGATCTGGGGTCAAGGCAGTATGGTTCTTTCCAGTATCATGCTGAAGACCTGAACTACCAGTCCCAGGAATTGGAAGAATATGTCTTATCCATGAGGGCCATGGCCTACCAGGGCTCAGATTATGTTATTGCACCGGTCAGGCTGAGGGAGGTTTCCTGGTCAGGATCTGAAAGTGCCGGAGGGATGGTAAACAGTGTTAAACAATACATCAATTACTTTAACCCGGTAACAAAGAACTTCTTTATTACAGATCAGGAGAAAGCCCACACGCCTATCCTGCCTTTCCCTTTTGTGCATAAAATTATAGAGCAGGCGTTCGGGACATACCTGGCGTCAAACCCTTTTGCCTCCGGAGACCTGGCTAAACTGGTTCTTATCAGCATGAACCATAAGTACTTCAGTTTTGACAACTTGTATAGCTGGTACTGGATCCCTCCAATGGAGGAGCATCGCCAGGATGTAATGTTCCCGCTGGTGGACTCTTATAACGCTTCGAATGGTTTAATCCCCATATCCTGGGAAATGAAGTCATTTCTGCAAGCTTATCCCTTCAGGGAATTGCTGAAAAACCTCATGAAAATTTTTTGCATTACGGCATATCCTGGCGTGAAATACCGCATGGAGTTTTCAAATGATGTTATGAACCGGCAGGTAAGGCTAAACTGGGATGGAAAACTTGCGGGGGATCCGATTATAACTTATGAAGAAGCGAGGGACTATATCTTCCGGTATGATGGAGTTGATAAGTCGGAAGAAGATATGCTTAGAACCTATAGCTCTGTTAAAGAAATTTTTGACACTGCAGTCTCATCTGGGAGCGAATTCGGGACTGTATACACAGATGGATCCACCGGTGGCCAGTATAACATCACCCGGAAACTCCGGGGCCTGGATTCGCTTCCATGGTTAACTTGTGATATCAGGCACAGCCCGCTTGCTTCCCGCGAACCAGATGGCAGCCGGGACAAGACAGAAGTCATTTCAGATATCCGGCCGGCAGATATGGCCATTGATCAGTATTGGTGGCAGGATAAAGCGCCCTATGCAGATACCATCCAGAAGAAACACTGGTGGGTTCCTGTAATTGAGAAAAAGGGGCTTTCAGAACCACCTAGTATTATGTTCTGGGCTGGAATGGCGGGCACACTTGAGAATGATGGCAGTGAATATCCGCTCATCATTTTTGGGGTGAAACGCCTTAATACTTCTCTCCATCCGGAGGGGCCTGATGGCCTTATTGAGAAATATCACGGAATGATGAAAGCCTGGACTGAAAAGGATAAAATGAAAGTGAAAGGGTCTTTTCTGCTTTCACCCCTCGAGCTTAAGAAACTGGACATCCGGGATAAAGTGTTTTTGAAAGGCCGGTTATTTTACATTCAGAAACTCAATTATTCATTGTCTCACATGCATCTCAGCCTTGTAGATGTGGATCTGATTGAGTGTTAGGTTGTCCTTTTCTTCCGAATCTTCACGACTTTATTTTGCCATAAAACGGGTAAAATGAATGACATCCTCCTTGTATCACTTCCTTCCGCTTTTACCGCCATAGTTACATGGTTTCTGAGCCGACGAAAATACAAAGCTGAAACAACAACTAATGAACTGGATAACGTTGAAAAGGCAGCCAAGATCTGGCGCGAACTCAGTGAAGATTTGGAAAAGAGACTGAAAGATGAGATCCGTGAGCTGAGAGAGGAGAACTCCTCCATCCAGGAGAGGTTTAGCACAGTTTTACTTGAAAATAAAGCCTTAAAAGAACAGATGTCTTCACTGGAAAGGCAACTGAAAGAAGCCAGGAATGAAAATAGGAAGTTATTGGATGAATTAAAGAAATTCAACAAAAATTACGACGAAAAGATTCCATCATGCAGCTATCCGGAGATCAACTCAAAAAAATGATGCCCAATGCATCGGGCATCAATATTACCAGGTTCCTAACGCCACTTAATGAAACCCTGCAACGGTTTGCCATAAACACACCCCGGAGGCAGGCTGCATTCATCGCTCAGATAACGCATGAGTCTGGTTCATTGAAGTATGTTAAAGAAATCGCCAGTGGTCAGGCTTACGATGTTGGAGCCTTGGCCATTCGATTAGGGAATACTCCGGAAGACGATGATGATGGCGAAAGGTACAAGGGCAGAGGGTTGATTCAGTTGACCGGTACTAACAATTACCGTAAAGCTTCAGAGTATTTTGGTGTAGATTTTATAAGAAATCCTGAGTTATTGGAGCAGCCCCGATGGGCAGCCTTGGTTTCAGGATGGTATTGGTTTCGGCACAATCTTAATGACTTGGCTGATGTGGGTGATTTTAGACGAATTACAATCAAGATTAACGGAGGGTTAAATGGATTCCAGGACAGGTTGAGGCATTATGAAAGGTGTAAACAAGTTTTAGGTATCTCATAATTCTCCTATGAAAAAGATCGTTGTTTTGCTTCTGCTTTTCGCTTTGGTATCATGTAAAAGCACCCGACCGATAATTAGTACTTCAAATAAAAGTGTGCTGATTGAAAGGCGGGTTGATACTATCTTATATACTCTTCCCGATAGCGCCAGTATTGTTGCCCTGCTTCGCTGCGATAGTCTTGGTAATGCATATCTGAGCGAGATTGAAAGGCTTTCAATAGGAAGATCCATAAAGCCTTCAATTTTAGTTCGGGATAATAGAGCAATCTTTGAATGTAGGGTTGACAGTATGGCTGTGTATTTGAGCATTTCCAGGCGGATGGAGGCGAATGTTGATACCACATATAAGGTTGAGAATTATCGGCCTCAAACAACCGGTTTCAGGTCAACAACAAAGTCTCTTATTTTCATTTTTCTAATCGGGGGCATTCTTGGTGCCTTTGTTCTGAGAGCAATATGGCGGATAAGGTAGGAATAGCTGAATTGCCAGATTTGATTCTGAGCGGTAACTTCCCTGAAGAGGTCGTTTTTCAGGATGATACAGCTATTGTATCAATATACAAGAACGGTGTTCTGCTTCTCGAAGAAGAGTATGTACAAAGTGGTAATAACGTGATCAGCCTCAAGTTGAGAGATTTGCTGGATGGTCAGCTTTCCACGATCGTACCTGTTACAGGCACCCTGGTAGATCAAAGTAATTCTGTTGCTGATTTTGAGATACACATACCTGAACAGCATGGAACAGGTGTTTATGCCTTCAGACTGGTCAAGGGTGGAGTAAATTCTGAAATGGTTGATTCTGCAGCATTTCTTAGGTCTAATTTCCTTTCATGGATGCCACGGGTAAAGAAAGTTAAGTACCTGGATCCTCAGTGGCTCACATATTATGCTGTCGCAGAATCAAGATTATTTATCCAGGCTACTTGGCTGGAGAATGGAGAACTGATTACTTCTGATCCAATTCTGTTTTATTCTCTACCTTATGGGAGGAAGACCTCCATGAATGTGAAATTTCAACTGCTTTGGGAGCAGTTTGCAGATGAGGACCGCGCTCCATATTACATTGACTGCTGGATAGAGGACGAAGGCCAGGATAAAAAAACATATTCTCAGCGGTTTGTCCTAACAGATGAGTACCATGAATTTGATGACCTCTTTGCGTTTGAGAACTCCCTTGGCGGTTTCGATGTAATCAGGTTTACCGGTGAGCTCAGTCATGGTGTAAACCATGAATATAAGAGTGCACTCTTTGACAAGGATACCCTGGAATATGATCTCATTTTCAAAAAGGTTTTCGATAAGAGTACCGGTTACTTCAGGAACGGGTACGAGCTGCTTTGGACCAATGATTTTCTGGCCAGTATTAACCGGTATCATTATGTAAACGGTTTGCCATTGCGCATTGTTGTAAACTCATTTGAGGCCAAAGATGTAAAGACTGAGCTGAACCATTACAGCTTCAACTTCTCATATTCAAGGCAAAGCCGGTACCTGAATAATTCATCCATTATTGCACAGCTGCCGGGAATGATCTCTGAATTTTCCGGAATGCCTCTAATCTGGGATGATATCTATGTCAGGGTGTTTGGTGATCAGAGTGTGGATGGCGTAAAAACTTTCCTGCAGCCGGTTAAAACCAATGAAGTTAAACCTGCCTCCGGAGAGGATCTTATCCTGAATGATCTTGTGGTTCAGGAAGGTGGAATTATAGATTGTGGTGAATTTTAAATTTTTCAAATATGGCTAATACGATCAAGATTAAAAGGTATGCTGTGGATGCCAACATCCCAACCACCGGTCTGAATCCCGGGGAATTTATCATGGCAATTGATACGGGTAATCTGTATATCTGCTGGACAGCAACCGCAAAAATCCTTTTGTGCCAGGCTACGCAGCTGGGAGATTACCTGCTGAAGGCGCAAAACCTGAATGATTTGCCGGATAAGGCAGTAGCTAGGACAAACCTTGATGTTTATTCCAAGGGTGAGGTTGATAACCTGTTGTCAGGACTTAACTGGAAAGCTGATGTGTTGGTAGTAACTACCGGAAATATATCACTTACAGGCCTTCAGACTATTGATGGCATTTCAGTGCCGGCTGGTGCCAGGGTAGGGGTAGTAGCACAAACAAATGCGACCCAGAACGGTATTTACATTGCTGCTTCCGGAACCTGGCAAAGGTCGAATGATGCAAATGTAGCATCTGAATTGGTTGGAGCTACTTTTGGGGTTGCCCAGGGCTCCACGCAGTCAGATACAATCTGGCGTGTGTTTACCGATAGTATCACCATTGGAACAACTAACATCGATATTCAGCCATTTACGGGAATCAAGAATATGATTGCCGGTTTGGGTATTTCTATCACAGGAAATACAATTGATGTTGCACTGGAGGAACTGGCTACCGGAACCGCAATCGCTGCAGATGACTTTGTCATTATTATTGATGTCAGTGAAACAGGTCAGGCAAGACAAAGGAAGATTACCCGGAGTAATTTTCTCTCCGGTGTTGTAAGTGACACATATCAGGTAAAAGTAAATGCCGGTGGAGCCGCCGGTTACCTGGATGATAAAATCGATGTAACTGCTGCAAGGGGGCTAAAAAAGACTGTTTCAGGAGATAAGGTAATGCTTGAGATAGATATCAACGGCATGAACACCATTGCAGCAGACATCGATGCTTCAACTGACATGGTTCCTGTTTATGATGCCTCTGGGGCTGTAATCGGCAAGGTTTCTGTAAACAATCTAATTAAAAATGCCACTATCGACGGTGGAAGTTACTAATGCCCAATTCTATCAGGCTTAAAAAATCCGGTGTAGCCGGTAAGGCCCCGCTTGTTACGGATCTCAGCGCATCAGAATTGTCATACAACTATGCGGATGGCATTTTGTATGGCAAACGAACAAGCGGGGGAGTGGAGAACGTTGTAGAGTTTGCCGGCAGCGAAAATCATCATCTGATGAAACACCTGGCTGCTCCTGGAGCTCCAGCGAGTGGTTATCTCAGGTTTTACGCGAAATCGGATAACAAGCTTTACACATATAACAGTATCGGGCAGGAGCATCAGATTATTGCAGGATTGTTTTCTGGAGTTGATGAAGGGCATACCCTTGTTTATACTGAAAGCCAGTGGAGATCTACAGACTGGATCCGCCTCAGGCAATCCGGCGGATACAACACCGTGGAAATTACTTCCAAAGAGTCAATTGATGAGTTTGGGAATTCTCAGATATATATGTCTGCAGAGGAAGGCGTATTTATCCATACTAATATTTCCAAGCCGGGTTCTGCCTCTGTATCTTTTACTCGGTATGGAATTACGAGTTCTTTATTATTCGGGACAGGGGAGAGGTTCCTGGTTGCAGATGCTGACGGAACAATAAAAGTCGCTTCTGCCCAGCCAACTCAATTTTGGCAGTTAAACGGAGGTATAATATCCCCTATCAATAATGCCTATCATCTTTCCTTGAATGAGAATAATTTTTGGGCAGGTAATGGATTCTTTATTCAGGAAAGTGGTGCTATGATCGGAATGAGCTCATACCGGTTACTCAATGGGAACCAAACCTACCTTCAAAGCGGAACCAGGGTTGGCAGGATTGATTTTCTGGCAAGCATGGGAACAAACGGCCTTTTTCAACAGGTGGCAAGTCTAAGAGCTATTGCCGAAGGTCATCATGCAGAAAAGGATTACCCGACGGGTCTTCAGTTCTACACTATGCCTTCAATGGCTGGAGATCCAGAATTGAGGATGACAATTAACTCACTTGGACATGTTATCGTGAATAAAGGGATGACAGTTAATTCAGAATATGGGTCCTCATATTTCGTTGTAAGTGGATATGGTTCTTCATCCGCACCTAATGCATTCATGGTTGTGAATAATCGCGTATCTGTAGGGCATGCCGCTGGAGCTGGGGATTCGAGCTTCAATGTTAATGGTGCAATTTCAGTTAAGAGCAGGTATATCACAACTTCTAACCAGACTTTAGGTGAAGAATATATGGTCTATATGGCAGTGGCAGGGGCTACAAGTCTTTACTGTCCTTCGGCTTCAAGTTCTATGGATCGATTGTATTTTGTTGCGAATGGCAGCGCTAACGCTGTAATACTAAGGGTACAATCGGGAGATTACCTTAATGGGACTCTAAATGGTACCTATACCATAAAATCACAAGGTTTAACTATTGTACATCAGGGCAGATCAATTGGCTCAACCCGTTGGTATGCATATGAGCTCAGGTAAATGACGTTTAAAAAAAATGCAATGATTGAATTGAACATTAAAGAGAGAGTAATTCTCCCGGAAATCCTTCCTCAGCAAGGTAACAAGCTGCAGCAGATAATTGTGAGGTCTTTGCTTTCTAAAGTAGAATTTACTCCTGAAGAAATCAAGACTTACGAAATGGTCTTTACTTCAAAAGGGATCAGCTGGAATGAAAAGGCAACTTCAGAAAAGTTCAGTGTTGAATTGAGTGAACCGGAAGTGTCAGTTCTGAAAGAAGCAGCTGCTGCCCTGGACAAAGAAGCAAGGGTCACACAGCACAATCTCAGCCTGGTTGAAAAGATAGAGTCCCTGTAATTATATTGGCGGTGGAAAATTATTTATGATCCTGGTATTCCGGTTCCCGAAGTGCCTTCTCAGGTAATGGTCAGTAGTTTCAATACTTTTATGCCCGAAGTGGTCACGGATCTCCTCCATGGTTAGGCCGGCCTCCAGTAATTTTCCTCCTCCGGAATGTTTCATGCTGTAGAATTTATACACTGAAGGAAGGTTCAGCTGGTCTCTGAACTTATTGAACCGGTTCCGGAGCGTATTATGTCCAAGTGGTTCAGGGCCGGGAATTCCATTCTTGCTGAATACATAGAAATTCCTGTTGTACTTGTCTATCTGGTATTTCAAAACCAGCTCTGCAAGGTCCACCGGCATATCAATTACCCGCCTGTTTGTTTTGGCAGTTTCGTCGACCACCACCACCTTATGATTATATACATCAATATCCCTGACTTTGAGTAAGCGAAGCTCCTGGCCGGGCCTGATGGCAAGGTAATACTGAAACATACATGCCATGTAAAGCTGAGGATTTGCTTCCTTTATGTGTGTAAGCAATAATTTCATGTCATAGTCATGAATTGGCCGGGCGGCCATATCCTTCATCTTTCTAGGTTTCTTGATTTCCTTTACAGGGTTTTCGGTCAGTTTTCCCTTTTTGATCAGGAAATCAAAATAGCTCCGGAGGATCTGAACATATTTTTCAATTGTCCGTCTGTCCAGGTTGCTATCATCGATAAGGAATTGGAAGAACTCCTGGATGATCTTGTAATTGATGGCCGAAATATCAAACTCCCCGTAATTTCTGTGATCAAGCCAGTTGACAAATATTCTCAGTTTGCTCTGGTAAGTGGAGAATGACTTAGGCTTGAGTTCAACCTTTCTGCTGTCCAGGTATTCAGAAATATAGTACCGGGTATTCTTTACAGAATTCCTGACCTTGTTAAATTTCTTGGAAAGGTTTAGATATTCGGTCTGATCAGAATAGATGAACTTTTCTTTATCATCCAGGGGGGACCAGCCGGCTTTCAGCTTTTCTGTCAGCTCAGCAACAAGGCTAACACCCCACGCTTTTTTCTGCGCAAGGTTAGTACATTCATTAAATCCCCTGTAGATCTTGATAGGTTTCATTTTTCCTGTCATCGGATTGAGGACGGAAAAATAAACATACCATTGTTTGTTCCTGCCTTCAACAAGGCGCGGAACGGTAGCAATCTTTCTTTTCATTCGGGCTTCTATTGTGCGTCCCCACGCAAACAAAAGGCCCTTATTTGCCCCCAGTAGAAAAATTTCAATTATTCAATAGAAATTTTCTATTCATAACTCATTAATATTGAGTTATTTAGGTGGCATTTGTGGAGATGGCGGGAGTCGAACCCGCGTCCAAACAGGCAGCAATAGTGCTTTCTACATGCTTAGTTTTCAGTTGATTTTCGTAAACGGGCAGGGAGAAAACAACCCAATCCGTTTCTTATTCCTTTTGGTTTTCGAACAGTCACCAGGATCTTAACTGTCTTATCGCGGCTTTTTCGATGCTCCGGTCGGGACGCGGCCGCGCGTGGCTTCCCGGGGAGCAGTAGGCGGCTTAATCCTCTTGATTAAGCGGCGTACGCGTAGTTGTAATCGTTGCCGTTTAAGGGCTGTGAAAGTTGGGATTAACGGGCCATTCTTCCAACGCCCGGCATGCTTACAGTACCACTTCCCTGCTGTCAAAACCGGTCATCCCCGGTTACTAATTCCGGTGCAAATATACAAAATATATGCCAATCCTGCTTAGGCGCAAACGGCTGTCTGCTTCCTTCGTTTTTATCTTCCGCTCAGCGGTCTTGCATACATCTCAACATCGTTTGCAGTAATCTGCGTATCGCACAGTATAGCCAGCCGCTCCACCACATTTCTGAGCTCCCGGATGTTACCTGTCCAGGTAATGTCTTTAAGCGCTTGTATTGCATCATCCGTAAAGGCGATCAAAGGCTTGCCCTGACTTTCGCAGATGTCGGTAATAAAATGCTTCGCAAGCAGCGGAATGTCTTCCGAACGCTCGTTAAGGGTAGGAACATGTATCAGAATCACGCTAAGTCTGTGGTAAAGGTCTTCGCGGAAGTTTCTCTTTTCAATCTCTTCCACCAGATTCTTGTTGGTGGCTGCAATTACCCGCACATCAACCGGAATATCTTTTTCGCCCCCCACCCGCATGATCTTGTTTTCCTGAAGGGCTCTCAGAACTTTTGCCTGGGCTGCCAGACTCATATCGCCGATTTCATCCAGAAACAAAGTGCCACCGCTGGCCTGTTCAAAATCGCCCTTACGTTGCTTTATAGCCGATGTAAACGAACCTTTTTCGTGCCCGAAAAGTACGCTTTCAATCAGTTCTCCGGGAATGGCTGCACAGTTTACCTCCACAAAAGGCCCTTCGGCACGGTTGCTAAACTCATGCAACCACCTGGCAACAAGTTCTTTGCCGGTGCCATTGCTGCCCGTTATCAATACTCTTGCGTCGGTGGGAGCTACCCGCTCAATCATCGAGCGAATCTGCAGCATAGGTTCCGATTCACCTATCATCTCGTATGTCCTGCTTACCTTCCTCTTTAATACGCGTGTTTCTTTAACCAGGCTGCCTTTTTCCATGGCATTACGGATGGTAATAAGCAACCTGTTCAGGTCGAGCGGCTTGGCAATGTAATCGTAAGCTCCGCGCTTGATTGCATCCACCGCCGTTTCTATGTTTCCATGACCTGAAATCATCACCACCGGTGTATCGTTCATAACCAGAAGTCGATCAAGTACCTCTATGCCATCCATCTGTGGCATTTTTATATCGCAAAGAATAACATCGTACTTCTCTTTTCCAGCCAGTTCCAGCGCCGATGGTCCATCGGGCGCCTCATCCATCTGGTATCCTTCATATTCCAGTATTTCACGCAAAGTGCTGCGAATACTGCGCTCATCGTCAATTACCAGTACTTTCGACATAATTCCTTGTTTTTACATTCATCAGTTTTGCTGAAGTTTTAATAAAGCATCTGCCATTTATTTTTCTTCCTGCATCGGGCTCAATCTGAGTTTTTTTGATCAGGATGAAGTTGTTATGGATTATCCCTTATAGAATAACCACTTTCCAAGCTCACTCCAGCTTACTTTCTTTCCGTACATCAGAATACCCGTTCGGTAAATTCTGCCGGCCATCCATACCGCCGCGATAAAAAATACGGTAAGCAGAACCATCGAAAGCGCCAGTTCCCAGTAGGGAACGCCAAACGGAATGCGAACCATCATAATGATGGGCGATGTAAACGGAATGATCGAGAACCAAAAGGCAATCGGCCCCTCCGGGTTGTTCAGCACAAACTGAGCAACAACAATAGCCAGTATCAGCGGAACGGTTACCGGCATCATAAACTGCTGGGTATCCGTTTCATTGTCGACCGCAGCTCCTATGGCGGCAAACATGGCTCCATAAAGCAGATATCCGCCAAGGAAGAAGAAAATAAATGAGAATATCATAATTCCGTAGTCGATCGACATAAGAGCCTCAATTACACGCGACAGACTGTCGGCATCCTCTACTTCTTCGTAGTTGATCGCAGAGTTGGCAGAAGTGGGGATCCGCGTCCCGGCGTCGAATGCTTCAACCTTGCCCGCCTGATTGAATGCTTCCGGCATGGTGGCCTTAAACACACTCACGATAGCAAGCGTAAGTACCACCCACAGAAGAAACTGCGTAAGTCCTACAAGCGCTACACCTACAATCTTTCCCATCATAAGCTGAAACGGCTTGACCGAGGAAACGATAACTTCCACTATCCGGCTGACTTTCTCTTCAATAACCCCCCGCATTACCTGCGATCCGAAGAGGAAGATGAAAAAATAAATCAGTATTCCGGCAAAAAGGCCAACTACCATGCTAACTTCAGCATAACTCTTTTTTTCTTCGCCCGATTCACCCATACGGATGGAAGTCAGCTTAATGCTTGTCTTGATGTTTTTCAGAATTTCTTCACTCACAACATGTGCTCCCGTAAGTGAATCGGTGCCATGAATGGCATAAGTGGGATTCGTTTTCCGGATTTCGCGAATTATTTCGGCACCGAGCTTCTGGTTTTCGACCTCTTTCTCCATTACTCCGCGGATGTATCCTTTTAAATCAATTCCAACCTGTTTCTCGCTGAATATCATAGCATTGGCGGGTACACTAACGGAAGGGCGGGGAATATACACCAGTGCATACCCTTTCTTAGCCATCAGCTCGGATTTGGCCGTTTCAAGGTCGTTGTATACATAGTTGAAGATAAAACGGTCGGAATCCTCAAACTTATTGATAAACCAACCGGTTTCATCGAGAATATTTACTTGTTTTATTTCATCCGATAGCTGCGAAAGGTAAACCGGAACAATAAAAAGAGCCGCCATCAGTACCGGCCCCAGTATTGTCATCACAATAAAGGATTTCTTCTGTACCCTGGAAAGGTATTCACGCTTAATTACGAGCAGTATCTTATTCATGGTTTCCTGGGATTTACTGGTTTATGTTGTTTCTGCCCGAGGCATTCACCGTTTTAATGAATATTTCATTCATGGTAGGAATTACCTCTTTGAAGGTGTGGATGTTGATTCGTGGCATCAGGGCCCAAAGCAAGTCGTTCTGACTGGCTCCACCCGGAAGGGTAACCACAATCTGCCTGAGTTCATCTTCGGTATGTTCGTTTACCAGGCTGAATCCCGGTGGCAGAATTTCGCTTACCATGCCTGAATACCCATCGAAATCGATGGACCAGGTGTTGGTTTTATACCGCTTTTTGATTTCTTTTACTCTGCCGTCAAGAATCTTCTGAGAATTGTTGATCAGGGCAATATCGTCGCACAGCTCTTCCACCGAAGCCATGTTGTGTGTTGAAAAGATGATGGTAGCGCCGTTTTTTCTCAGATTCAGAATCTCATCTTTCAGCAGGTTTACATTAATAGGGTCGAAACCGCTGAACGGTTCATCAAATATCAACAGGGAAGGCTCGTGAATAATGGTGACGATAAACTGCACTTTCTGCTGCATTCCTTTCGAGAGTTCCTCTACTTTTTTATTCCACCAGGCCTGGATTTCAAACTTTTCGAACCAGTACTTCAGCCTTTTCATGGCATCGGCCTTGCTAACTCCCTTTAAACGGGCAAGGTAGAGGGCCTGTTCGCCTACCTTCATCTTCTTATATAAGCCGCGTTCTTCGGGAAGATATCCGATCTTTTCGACGTGATAGGGAGCAAGCTTCTCGCTTCCGAAAAACACTTCACCTTCATCCGGTGCGGTTATCTGATTGATAATCCGGATGAGAGAAGTTTTGCCTGCACCATTGGGGCCAAGCAGCCCGAAAATACTTTGCGGTGGCACTTCAATACTTACGTTACTCAGCGCAGTATGGGCAGCGTATCGCTTGGTGATGTTTTTAACCGAGAAAAAGTTCATAGATGATGAATTAAATAAAGCGGGGTGATTGTCTTAACCAATTAAGTAACCACCCCCTTCCGTCATGTCAACACGACAAAATTATTGAAAATACTCTCTCATTCTGTCAAAGAATGAGCGGTCTTTTTTCCCGGGCTGGGGTTTGAAATTTTCCGATTCCATCAGTTTGTCAAGCATTTCCTTTTCCTGCTTGCTCAGGTTTTTCGGCGTCCATACGTTGATGTTGATCAACTGATCGCCGCGGCCGTAACCGTTTAGCGAAGGGATTCCCTTTCCTTTCAGCCTGAGAACTTTACCGCCCTGGGTTCCCGGTTCTATTTTTATCCGAACCCGGCCCTCGATTGTCGGGACTTCAATGGAAGTGCCCATGGCAGCCTCCGGGAAGCTGATGTAATGTTCATACAGCACATTGGTGCCGTCGCGTATCAGATCTTCGTGCGGTATTTCTTCAATCTGAACAATCAGATCGCCAGGAACGCCGCCACGCGGAGCCGCGTTTCCCTTTCCGCCGACCGAAAGTTGTATGCCTTCCGAAACACCGGCAGGTATGTTAAGACTTATCACCTCTTCACCCTTAACCGTTCCGCTTCCGCCGCAGGTGCTGCACTTGTTGGTAATGGTCTGTCCTTCTCCGTTGCAGTAAGGGCACGTTGAGCTGGTCTGCATCTGCCCAAGAAAAGTGTTGGTAACCCGGGTTATCTGTCCGGTGCCATGACAATGAGAGCAGCTTGAGAATGCCGATCCGCCGGCAGCTCCGGTGCCGTTGCAGGTGGAACAGCCAACAAGTTTATTGACTTTTATTTTTTTCTCTACACCGCGTGCAATCTCTTCCAGAGTCAGGCGCACTTTGACCCTCAGGTTAGTACCCTTGTTAACTCTCCTTCGTGTGCCGCCGCCAAATCCGCTAAAGCCACCTCCAAATGCACTCCCGAAAATATCGCCGAACTGGCTGAAGATATCATCCATCGACATTCCGCCTCCAAAACCTCCTCCGGGCATTCCCCGCATGCCATCGTGACCGTACTGATCGTAGCGGGCCCTTTTTTCGGCATTGCTCAACACCTCATACGCTTCGGCAGCTTCCTTGAACTTCTCCTCGGCTGCCTTGTCGCCCGGATTTTTGTCGGGGTGGTATTTTAATGCCATTTGCCGGTAAGCCTTTTTTATTTCAGCTTCACCGGCATTCTTCGGCAATCCAAGTATCTCGTAATAATCGCGTTTACTCACCGTCTTTTGTTTAATCGTTTTTTCGGGTTTTACATTTGCTTGTAGCTGACTTACAGCTGTATGCCGGCAATCGGCCAGCCGAATTTCAGCTGCCCACAACTACTTTGGCATACCGGATAACCTTTCCGTTAAGAGTATAACCTTTCTGTGTAACATCGACGATCTTATTCTTCAGATCCTCCGACGGGGCTGGAATATTGGCAATGGCTTCATGAAAATCGGTATCAAAATCTTTGCCCAGCGAATCCGTTTCAGCAAGCCCTTTCTGGGTCAGGATGTTCCTGAATTTGTTGTAAATCAGTACTACTCCTTCTTTAACCGGATCGGTTTCGCCTGCAGCTCCGAAAGCATTGATTGCACGCTCGAAATCGTCGAGGATTGTGAGCATTCCCGTAATTACATCTTCAGAAGCCGTCTTGCTGAGTTCAATTTTTTCCTTAATAACCCTCTTCCGGTAATTATCGAATTCGGAATAAAGACGAAGGTATTTGTCGTTAAGCTCTTCTATCTTCTGGTTGAAATCCCCGGCATCGGTTTGTGCCGTTTCGCCGGCCTGCTGCGTTTGCTGTGCCTGATTGTCAGTGTCAGAACTGCTTATTTTTTCCTCAGCACGCTCAGAGGCCATTTCATTCATCTTTTCCTCTGACTTCGCTTTCTGATGTTTACCCATGATTATAGATCATTTAGTTGCGGGAGTTGTGCCCCGTATATTTTTTTTGTGCAATTATTGCAAAATACCTGCCACGGCTTGTTTTACGCCAAAATGACAGTAATGAAGTACCGGTATTTTATCCCGGCAGTTTTCAGTATCCGGAAATTGCCTGCTTTTGCCTGCCGGACCTGATTATCCGTCGATACGTTGAATGTCGGCGCCAAGAGCCCTGAGCCTGCCATCGATGTTCTGATAGCCCCTGTCAATCTGTTCAATATTGTCGATCTGGCTCTTTCCTCTGGCCGAAAGGGCAGCGATAAGCAATGCGACGCCTGCCCGGATATCGGGCGACGACATGGTAATGCCACGCAGGGGGACCTTGTGATTGAGACCGATAACGGTTGCACGGTGCGGATCACACAAAATAATCTGTGCTCCCATATCGATCAGCTTATCGACAAAAAACAGCCTGCTTTCAAACATTTTCTGGTGAACAAGTACACTTCCCTTGGCCTGCGTTGCCACAACAAGTGCAATGCTGATAAGGTCGGGAGTGAATCCCGGCCATGGAGCATCGCTGATGGTCATGATGGATCCGTCCATAAATGTCTCCACTTCGTAGGAGTCCTGAGCCGGCACAATGATGTCGTCGTTGCTGACTTCCAGTTTAATACCCAGCCGCCGGAAGACTTCCGGGATAATTCCCAGTTCGCGGTAGTTTACATTGCGTATGGTGATTTCGCTACCGGTCATTGCTGCCAGTCCGATAAAGCTACCGATTTCAATCATGTCGGGGAGCATGGTGTGTGTGGTCCCGCCAAGGTATTCCACCCCTTCAATTGTAAGAAGGTTTGAACCCACTCCACTTATTTTTGCACCCATTCGGTTCAGCATTCGGCAAAGCTGCACCAGGTAAGGCTCGCAGGCGGCATTAAAAATGGTGGTTGTGCCTTTGGCCATGACAGCAGCCATAACCACGTTGGCAGTACCGGTTACCGATGCTTCATCCAGCAGCATATAACACCCTTTCAGTTCGGTGGCATCGATACTGTAAAAGTTGCCGGTGCCTTCCGATTCAAAGCGGGCTCCGAGTTTTTGCAATCCGGTAAAATGCGTATCCAGCCTGCGGCGCCCGATTTTGTCGCCTCCCGGATGCGGAATGTATCCTCTGCGAAAACGCGCCAGCAGAGGTCCGAGAATCATTACCGATCCGCGAAGTCCGGCTCCTTTCTTACGGAATTCCTTTGATTTGAGATATTCCAGATCGATGTTACCGGCACTGAACGTACAACTGCTCCTGCCTTCACGCGTAACTTCCATGCCCATAGACTCCAGCAGCTCAATCAGCCGGTTTACGTCAAGAATGTCGGGGATGTTGTGAATGGTTACCGGTTCGGGTGTAAGCAAGGTTGCACATAAAATCTGCAATGCCTCATTCTTGGCTCCCTGCGGGATTATCTCTCCCTGAAGCCTGTTGCCTCCGTTGATAACAAATGAACTCATAGTGTCCGCTGCAGCATATTGGTATAACAAAAAGGCTTCGACATATGGCATCAGCCTGTCAATCTTGCCAACAGGGCTTAAAGACTTTGTATGTCAAAACCAAACTTAATTTTGCTGCAAGTTAATTCTTTTTGCGGTTCCGGTTGTCGCGATAATTGTTCTTATCGTTTTTCTGCGTGAATTTCCTTCTTTTGTTGGTTTGGCTGTGAGAAGCCGGGTGGACGGGAGTGTTGTTCCTGGCCAGCAGTTCGCTGGTATGAATAAGCCGCGTATCTTCGCTGAGCTTAAGTTTGCCGTGCGACAATACTTTCAGGTGCTCGGTAATCAGTTCGTCGTTCACAGAATCCCTGTTCCAGTTAAGATACGATTTCTTCAGATGGTTGGCTATGTTTTTAACCAGGGCATCTTTCTCCGGACCATCTTCAAAAAGACAGGCTTTTTCAATCATACGGGCGATATTCTTCCCGTAAGGCCTGAATTTAATTTCTTCCTGAGGATAGGAAATGCGTTCGGGTTTTTTAACGTGATCGTCCGGAGCGGGAGGGGGAAAAGGAGCGTCAATGTCGAGACGATAGTCTGCAATAATGTGCAGATGATCCCACAGCTTTCTCTTAAAATCAGCGGTATCGCGCTGTTCGGGATGAAGCTGGGCCATAACGTTAACAAGAGCTTTGGCTAAATTCGACCGTTTTTCACGATCTTCAACGGAAATCACATAGGCAACCATTTTCTGCACATTGCGACCGTACTCAGGAATTATGAGCTTTTCACGGGTGCTGTTATAATCCATAAAGGGGTGGTTTAGGAAAACCTGATAAGTTAAAATGTTAATGATATCAAAGTATGCTGTATAAGGCAGGAGAGCACGTGGTTTATATGCTTCAGCAGCAATGCCTTAAATAACAGTGTCAGGAAATTTTTGTGATGTGAGCTGTCCCGAAGACTTTTCTGGTATCAGACTGCCTGCAAAGATATGAAAAAAATATCATTCAGATAGTCTGAGCTTTGCAAATTTAAGCAATAATTGTTTCTGACCTGCAGCCGGAAAGAAAACCGTAGCTTTTGTGTTTGGTCCGCTGCCCTCTACATTTAATACTTTTCCCTTTCCGAAACGTTCATGAATGACTTCAATACCCGGCTGAACCTGTTCAATGGCAGCTGTTTCTCCCAATTCTGACCCTTTCGGGGAATTCGCATCATTAATTTTCTTCAGAGGTTTTTTGGTAAACAAAGGAGCTTTCTGCATCGCGGGTAAACCACCGTTTCCGTGATTTATAATCCTTCTGGTTGTTTTTTCAATGAACTGTTCTTCAATTTCATCCAAAAACCTGCTGGGTTCGTTCATCGTCATATTGCCCCAGCGATAACGCGTTTCGGCATACGACAGGGTTACCTTTCTGCAGGCACGCGTCAGGGCAACATAAAACAGCCTGCGCTCTTCCTCTATTTCAGCCCTCGACTGCAGCGAAAGTATGGAAGGAAACAGGTTCTCCTCCATCCCCACAACGTATACGTAAGGGAATTCCAGTCCTTTGGCTGAATGTATGGTCATCAGTACAACCTTGTTGTTGTCGTCCTTGTCGTCGTTGTCGGCATCGGTCAGCAACGCAATTTCCTGCAGAAACTGATCGAGTCCGCGACCCGGACCCTCGCTCACCAGCTCACCGGTTTCTTCGTCGGGGAATAATGTCTGCTCCTTTTCCGAAAATTCCTTTACCGCATTCAGCAACTCCTCGGTGTTCTGAACCCTCGAAATGCCCTCTTCCGACTGGTCAGCTGCCAGTTCTTTCAGCAAACCTGAGTTTTTGGCAATCTTTACCGCCAGCTCGTAAGCATTCAGCTTGTTCAGCTGGTGATGAAATGCCAGAATCATCGATGTAAACTCCGCAATCTTAGTCAGGGTCCCGGAATTTACGCTGCCAACCAGTCTGCCTGCGTTAGCAGCCGTTTCAAAGAGACTCAGATTGTTTGTGGAAGCCGCAATCTCCAGCCTGTCGAGCGTCGTTTTTCCAATGCCTCTGGCCGGAAAATTAATGATACGGTTGAACGCTTCATCGTCGCGGGTATTCACTACCAGCCTGAAATATGCAAGCAAATCTTTGATTTCCTTACGCTTGTAGAATGAAAGTCCCCCGTAAATGCGGTAAGGGATGTTTAACCGCCTGAGCGCTTCCTCAATGGCCCGCGATTGGGCATTGGTGCGGTACAGCACGGCAAAATCGGAGTTTGCGACGTGCTGGTTCATTTTAATTTCAAACACCGAATTGGCAACCATATTGCCCTCCTCGGTATCGCTTGACGCCTTCAGGATCTTAATAAGCTCCCCGTCTTCATTCTCGGTCCATACCTCTTTGAATATCTGGTCCTTGTTCTTGGCAATGAGACTGTTGGCTGCTTTTACGATTACTTTGGTAGATCGGTAGTTCTGTTCCAGTTTGAACGTTCTGGCATCCGGATAGTCCTTTCTGAAATTCAGGATGTTCTGAATGTTAGCCCCCCGGAATCCATATATGCTCTGGGCGTCGTCGCCAACCACACATAAATTTTCGTGCCTGGCTGCCAGCTTCTTCACAATCAGGTACTGGGCAAAATTAGTATCCTGGTACTCATCCACCAGAATGTATTTGAACTTTTGCTGATACTTGAATAATATTTCTGGAAAATCGCGCAGCAACAGATTGGTATTGTATAGCAGATCGTCGAAATCCATTGCAGATGCCTTGAAACAGCGTGCTTTGTAATGAAGAAAAATTTCACCGGTAAGCGGACGGTTAGCAGCTTTGTCGGATTCTTTGATTTCGGCATTGTTGTTATATTCTTCAGCCGATATCAGATTCGATTTAGCCGAAGAAATTCTCGAAAGAATGGCTCCGGGAACATAAATTTTCGGGTCAAGCTGAAGATCCTTCAGTATCGTTTTTATCAGGTTTTTTGAATCGTCGGTATCGTAAATGGTAAAGTTCTGAGGGTATCCGAGAAAATGTCCTTCTACCCGGAGTATACGTGCAAAAATGGAATGAAAGGTTCCCATCCACACATTCCGCGCTTCCGATCCTCCCACAAGCGCAATCACCCGATCTTTCATCTCCCTGGCTGCCTTATTGGTAAAAGTAAGCGCCAGAATGTTGAACGGATCAATGCCCTGTTGAAGAAGATAAGCCACCCTGTATGTAAGTACCCTGGTTTTGCCCGATCCCGCACCGGCAATCACCATCACGGGTCCGTCGCTTTGGGTTACTGCAAGTAGTTGAGCCTCATTAAGTTCTTTATGTAAGTCCTGCACTTCTTTCGGTTTGATTGTACCCGCAAAATTAGTACTCTTTTCCGAGCCGGCATACGTTCTTCCCGTTTCACGGCAGTTTTACCTCCCTAACGAAGATAAAAATCTGCCCGGAGCAGGGTTACTTTTCACGCAGAATGCAATAAACCACTGTAGAAGCATCGTCGGATTCCTGTCTGGAAAACTTATCAACAATACAGACATGGATCAAAAAAGCAGACAGAATCTCCGTAACGATGCCCGGATGAAAACAAAATCAAGTGCTGTATAAACTTCTGACAAATCGCGTATCATGATCAATTTTAGCAAAAGGGATGAACGAATCGGGGAGATTATCGAACAGATCGTTGATAAACAGATTCGCAGAAATGAACCGCCTGAAGCCGCTCAAACCTATCAGCGACTGATCGAGGACTCGTTTACCGATGCCGAAGCCAGACGACTGATTTATATGACAGTGCAGGTAGAACTCTTCCGGCTTATGCAATTCGGGGAAGCTTTTAATCAGGATCGCTACGTGGATAACCTGCGCGGACTGCCCGATCTGCCGGATGCAGATATGCTGTTTTAACATAGTTGCGGAAGATAATCCGCTTTTTTGGTGAGTGAATGGTGAAGCCGGAACGGGCGAAAGTTCCGGCTTTTTTACATCTCAACATCCGGTACGGAGAAAGTAATCCCGTCAATGATTCCGTTTACCGGCATTTTTCCCGCGTTTACCGATTCTTTCTTTACCTTCTTTCCCCCTCATATTAATTTTGTCGGATCAATTACGGATAAACCCCGCTAAATTTAAAAACCATGGAAGAGAAAGAAAAAATGACACGCGGCAACTGGACACGCAGTGCCGAGACAACAACAACCGGTCTCCTGATTATAGCATTCGGAGTGCTTTATATGCTGAAGAATATGGGAGTCCTCGACCCCGGTGTCTGGAGAATAATATTTTCCTGGCCCATGCTGCTGGTTGCAGTGGGAGTGGTAAACTTTGCCGGACGCCACTACAGCTGGGGAACGCTGCTTGTAATTACCGGCCTGATTTTTCTTCAGTTGCGTATCGGAGGGTACAATATTCTGGGCCTTTTCTGGCCGGTGCTGATAATTTTACTCGGTGTTGCTATAATCTTTTCGCATTCGGCCATCGTAAAACGGATTAAACGCGCACAGGTGTCGTCGGGCAACGATTTCTTTGAAGAAGTGGACGTTTTCGGAGGCGGCGAACGCGTGGTGCAGTCGGAGCAGTTCCGGGGCGGAAGGGTGGTTTCGGTCTTCGGCGGTTCCAAAATCGATTTAACGCGCTGCACCCTTTCACCGCACGATAATATCATTGAAATGGTGGCCATTTTCGGAGGCTCCACTCTTTTGGTTCCTTCAGACTGGAACGTAAAACTCGAAGTATTCAATATCTTTGGAGGGTTTTCCGATAAACGCTCAAACATCAACATCGATACATCCAAGACTCTGGTAATAAAAGGAGTGGCAATCTTTGGCGGTGGAGAACTCAAAAGTTACTGAAATCCGGCACATAACCAATGATTACCGACAGGTTTAATAAGCGTGTTCTGCTGTACATAACGGTGTGGGTGCTGATAACCCTGATTCATCTCTACATAGCTGCCTCTAGACCGGGTGCCGTTATGGCCCAGGCTCTTTCGGAAGCGGTGGTGATGAATCTGGTTTTTGCACTGATAGGGGTTGGACTCTGGTTTCTGATCAAGATCAACGACCATGAAAAAACCTCTGCTGCCGGAATGGTCATGCGGCTGGCTGCCGGAAGCACGGTTTCGATAAGCCTGTGGATGGGCGTAAGTATGCTGCTGCTGAACAACCTGCCATGGAGCAGTCCGGAATACATCCGGCACCTGGAAGATACCATGGTAATAAGAGTGATTACCGGATTGCTTCTTTTTGGCATCATGGTTACCGTTTTCTATTTGCTCATCAGCAACGAAAACCTGAAAGAACACCGCTCGCGCGAGCAGATGCTGCAGTCGATGCTTCACGAAACGGAAATCGCCATGCTGCGTTCGCAGATCAAACCTCATTTTTTGTTCAACGCGCTCAATTCCATCAGCTCGCTTACCATTACTAATCCGGCACGGGCGCAGGAGATGGTGGTGAATTTGTCGGAGTTTATGCGTTATTCCTTCAGTTTTTCCGACAACAGCATGAGTTCGCTCGACAGAGAGTTGTACCATCTTCGGCTATACCTTGAAATTGAGAAGGTGCGGTTTGGCGGTCGTCTGGAGGTGATCGAGAATATTGAGGCTGGAACCGGATTATGGCCAATGCCGCCTATGATTCTGCAACCCCTTGTGGAGAATGCCGTAAAGCACGGAGTTTACGATACGCCAGGCAAATCGGAGGTCATTCTGTCGACCTCCAGATCAGACAGAGGGCTGGAAGTTGCTGTTACTAACACTTACGATTCGGCCTATCCCGGCAAGCGGGGCACAGGTACCGGATTATCCAATGTGATGAAAAGAATGAGGATTCAGTATGGCATGCCCGATCTGGTACATATTATTAAAGGAGAAGAAACATTTACCGTAACACTGAAATTCCCGGCCTATGCCGCGCATAAAAGCATTGATAATTGACGATGAACCACCGGCACGCGACCTGGTGAAGCATTACCTTCAGCAATTCGGGGAAATAGAGCTGGCAGGGGAATGCGAAAATGGCTTTGAAGCACTCAAGGCAATACAGGAAACCAGTCCTGATCTGATATTTCTGGATGTTCAAATGCCGAAAATAAACGGTTTTGAATTGCTGGAACTGATTCCTGAGCCACCTCAGATTATATTCACAACTGCCTACGACGAGTATGCCATCCGTGCATTCGAGATGAATGCAGTGGATTATTTGCTGAAACCGTTTTCGGGGGTTCGCTTCTCACAAGCCGTTGAACGGGCAGTCAGGCGCATTGAAGCCAGCCCCGTTCCGGTAGCGGAAGAAACCCTCCGATTGAATGCGGGACTAGAAAAATCGTCCGGAGAGATAGACAGGGTAGTGGTAAGGCAGGGAAACCGTATAAACGTAATTCCGGTCGATACCATATATTATGTAGAGGCACAGGACGACTACGTAATGATTTATTCGGCCAGGGGTACTTATTTGAAAGAAAAAACCATGAAGTATTTCGAACTTCACCTCCCGAAAGCCGCTTTTATCCGGATTCACCGCAGTTTTATAGTAAATATAACCCAGATTGTTTCGGTAGAGCCTTACGGGAAGGATACCCGGGTTGCTGTGCTTAAAACCGGTGAAAAGCTGAAGGTGAGTGCCGGGGGATACAGACGCCTGCGTGAATTGCTATAGGATGTACCTTTTGAATGCATTGTTTTCCGTTTGCTGAAGGCCCGGATTATCTGTTGATAAATTGTTTGCAGTGTATTGATTTCTTATATGGATTTCTCTGCCGGTTAAAAATGGAAAGCAATCCTCGTCAAATGCGGTTTTAAAAACAGGCTTAAAGTTGCCGGGAATGCTTATGTCGTCTGCTTTTGTATTTTTTTTAACAGAAATCACTAAAAATCAGAAAAAAATGTTGCAGGAGTCAAAATATTCTGTACTTTTGCAGCCGCATTTAAAAGGAATGAATAGGTTTTAACTTCCTGAAATGCATAATTTTTCTGAGATTTAATCCGGGAAACCTGATAAAGTAAGACAATATAGGTTTCAATCAATGCCACCGCCACCGGCAGAATTATAAAGGCATTGAAGAGTCTTGCGGCCATAAGGGCTGTAATTGTCTCTCCTTATTAAAATCCCGAATCTCTTCAGAAGCAAATCCTGAAACAGGATGAATTCATTAGCCCCGGTTTCCGCTCATACGGAACTTCAGGAAAGATGTAATTTATTTTTGTTCAGCCTATTGTTAAAATAAAATAAAGCTGTACTTTTGCAGTCCCCAAAAAATCGGGGTTGCCGAGTAACCAAAAACAATTTAAAAGTACTGATATGCCTACAATTTCGCAATTGGTTCGTAAAGGACGTAACAAGTTAACCGATAAGAGCAAGTCACCTGCTCTGGATTCTTGCCCGCAGCGAAGGGGTGTTTGTGTGAGGGTTTATACGACTACTCCCAAGAAGCCCAATTCAGCCATGCGTAAAGTAGCCAGGGTAAGGCTGACCAACACAAAAGAGGTGAATGCATACATTCCGGGCGAAGGCCACAACCTGCAGGAGCACTCGATCGTAATGATCCGTGGCGGCAGGGTTAAAGACCTTCCGGGCGTAAGGTATCACATCATTCGCGGTGCACTTGATACATCGGGTGTTGACGGCAGGAATCAGCGCAGGTCGAAATACGGCACCAAACGTCCCAAGGGCGGTAAGGCAGCTCCTGCAGCAAAAGGCAAGAAATAATTCCGGTTTCAGGTAAAAACAGTTTACAAAAATGAGGAAATCAAAACCTAAAAAAAGAATCATACTTCCTGACCCGAAGTTCAACGACGTACTTGTAACCAAGTTTGTCAATAACCTCATGTACACCGGGAAGAAGAACCTGGCCTTTCAGATTTTCTATGAAGCCATCGACCAGGTGAGTGAAAAAATGAGCGAAGACGGACTCGAAATCTGGAAAAAGGCATTAAACAACGTAACCCCTAATGTCGAGGTTCGCAGCCGCCGTATCGGCGGAGCAACGTTCCAGATTCCTTCTGAAATCCGCCCCGGCCGCAAGAGCTCAATCGGTATGAAAAATCTGATTCTCTTTGCCCGCAAACGCCATGAGAAAACCATGAGCGCAAAACTAGCCGGTGAAATAATGGCCGCATACAAAGAAGAAGGTGCCGCATTCAAACGTAAAGAGGATACCCACCGTATGGCCGACGCCAACAAGGCATTCTCACACTTCAGGTTCTAATCCGGAATAATAAAACTATTAACTGCCGCAATCAATATCCAATGTCCGTAAAACTCGCACATACACGCAACATCGGCATTATGGCGCACATCGACGCGGGTAAAACCACGACGACGGAACGGATATTGTATTATACCGGCATCAGCTATAAGCTCGGCGAAGTGCATGAAGGTACTGCTACCATGGACTGGATGATCCAGGAACAGGAGCGCGGTATCACCATTACTTCGGCAGCTACTACCGTTTACTGGGAAAGTCTGGGAGAGAAATATAAGATCAATATTATTGACACCCCGGGCCATGTTGACTTTACCGTTGAAGTGGAGCGTTCTCTCCGCGTACTGGATGGCGCCGTTGCCATATTCTGCGCAGTTGGTGGCGTTGAACCACAAAGCGAAACCGTCTGGAGACAGGCCGACAAGTACAACGTACCCCGCATCAGTTTCGTTAATAAAATGGATCGTGCCGGAGCCGATTTCTTCGGGGTTATTGCCCAGATGAAAGAAAAACTCGGTGCCAATCCCGTTATTCTGCAGATTCCTATCGGAGAAGAAGAGAATTTCACCGGTGTGGTCGATCTTATTACCAATAAGGCCTATACCTGGGATGATGAAAGCCTCGGCGAACACTGCACCGTTTCTGAAGTTCCCGCCGATATGGCAGAAATCGTTGAAGAGTACAGACTAAAACTCATCGAAGGTGTTGCCGAAGAAGAGGAAGCCCTTTTCGAGAAGTTCCTTGCCGATCACAATTCCATCACCCCCGATGAAATGCGTACGATCATCCGCAAGGCTACCATTGAACACAGAATCACTCCGGTACTTTGCGGTGCATCTTTCCGCAACAAAGGAGTACAACCATTGCTCGATGCCATAGTCGCGTACCTTCCCAACCCTTCCGATATAGAATCCATTTCCGGAGTCAATCCGAATACGGAGAAGGAAGAATTACGCCATCCGGATGCCGCAGAGCCATTTGCTGCCATGGCCTTCAAAATCGCAACCGATCCTTTCGTTGGTCGCCTGGCATTTATTAAAGTCTATTCAGGTACACTCACTTCCGGAAGCTATGTGTTGAATACCGGCACCGGTAAAAAGGAGCGGATCTCCAGAATCATGCAGATGCATGCCAATAAGCAAACCCCCCTTCAACAGGTGGAAGCAGGTGACATTGCTGCTGTTGTTGGTTTTAAAGAGATCCGGACCGGCGATACGCTCTGCGACGAAAAGCATCCCATAGTACTGGCGACGATACAATTCCCCGAGCCCGTTATCAGCATAGCCGTGGAACCCAAAACCCAGGACGATATTGAAAAACTGGAAACTGCTCTGCGTAAACTTGCAGAGGAAGATCCTACGTTCGACGTCCGACTGGATCAGGAAACTGGTCAAACGATAATCAGCGGTATGGGTGAGCTTCACCTTGATATCATTACCGACAGACTCAGGCGGGAGAATCGTATTGAAATCAGCAAGGGAAATCCTCAGGTCGCATACAAGGAAGCATTTGTCAGCACCATCCGTCATCGCGAGGTTTACAAAAAACAAACCGGTGGCAAAGGTCGTTTTGCCGACATCCTTTTTGAGATGGGACCGGCCGATGAAGGCATCCGTGGACTGCAGTTTATCAACGACGTAAAAGGAGGAAATATTCCCAAAGAATACATACCGGCTATTGAAAAGGGATTCCGGATTGCCATGCAAAACGGTGTACTGGCCGGATTTTCTCTTGAGAGCCTGAAAATCACCCTGCTGGATGGATCGTATCATTCGGTGGATTCCGATGCTCTGGCCTTTGAGATTTGCGCGAAAGTAGCATTTCGTGAGGCTGCCCGAACCGGACGCAACGTACTTCTTGAACCTGTGATGAAGCTGGAAGTTAATTGCCCCGACGAATACGTTGGCGATGTAACCAGCGATCTGAACAAACGCCGGGCCAGTGTTGAAGGCATTGAAAACCGTAACCGTTACCAGATCGTAAAAGCAAGTGTTCCGATGGCAGAAATGTTCGGATATGTAACATCGCTTCGTACGATTACTTCCGGACGGGGAAATTCAAGTATGGAGTTTTCGCATTATGCAGAACTGCCGGCATCCATGACGGACGACGTCATTTACAAACTGAAAGGATATCTTGTTAAATAAACAAAGGAATTAATTCAATAAACCAAAGTAACGTGAGCCAAAGGATCAGAATAAAGCTGAAATCGTACGATCACAATCTGGTTGATAAATCTGCCGAAAAGATCGTAAAGACCGTTAAATCTACCGGTGCAGTTGTGAACGGCCCTATTCCCCTGCCGACCAACAAAAAGATATTCACTGTGTTGAGGTCAACCTTTGTCAATAAGAAATCGAGAGAGCAGTTTGAACTGAGTTCATACAAGCGCCTTCTCGATATCTACAGCACCACCAGCAAGACCATTGATGCGCTGATGAAGCTTGAGCTGCCCAGCGGAGTGGAAGTAGAGATCAAGGTCTGATCGTTTACCGGGATCCGCCGCAGGCGGGGTTCAGAAAAAAGAATCATCAATTTTAACATGATACTGCAATGTCAGGAATTATAGGAAAAAAAATCGGGATGACCAGTATATTCGATGCCAACGGCAAGAATATACCCTGTACGGTAATTGAGGCCGGACCATGCTACGTCACCCAGATCAAAACCATGGAAGTTGACGGCTATGAAGCCATTCAGCTTGCGTATGATGACAAGAAAGAAAAGCATACTACCAAAGCTGAAAAAGGTCATTTTGCCAAAGCCGGTGTAAGCCCGAAACGCAAGGTTGTAGAATTTACCCGTTTTGAAGCAGGACACAGGAAGCAGTTTGGTGACCAGGTACAGGTTGATGTTTTCGTTGAAGGCGAATACGTTGACGTAGTTGGAATTACTAAAGGTAAGGGATTCCAGGGAGTTATCCGTCGCCATGGTTTCAGTGGTGTAGGCGGAACTACTCACGGTCAGCACAACAGGCTCAGAGCTCCCGGATCGGTTGGTGCATCCTCATGGCCTTCACGCGTTTTCAAAGGCCTTCGCATGGCTGGGCAAACCGGCAATCAGCGCAGGAAGATGATCAACCTCCAGATCGTGAAGATCGTTAAGGAAAAGAATCTTTTATTAGTCAAAGGTTCGATACCCGGACCTGCTGGATCATATGTAATTGTTGAAAGATGGAGCTAACAGTATATAACATCAAAGGGGAGAAGACCACAAAAACGGTTACCCTTAACGACTCGGTATTCAATATCGAACCTAACGACCACGCTATTTATCTTGATACGAAGCAGTATCTGGCAAATCAGCGTCAGGGAACGCACAGCTCACTCGAGAAATCGGTTGTTTCGGGAAGTACCCGTAAACTGAAGAGGCAAAAAGGTACCGGTGGTGCCCGTGCCGGCAGCATCAAATCTCCGCTTATGCGCGGTGGTGCCAGGGTTTTCGGACCTCAGCCGAGAGATTACAGTTTTAAGCTGAACAAAAAGCTGAAACAGCTTGCCCGTATGTCGGCACTCAGCTACAAGGCTAAAGGCAATGAGATTGTGGTACTGGAGGACTTTTCCTTTGACAAGCCGAAGACCAAAAATTTCATCGAAGTACTCGAGAAGCTGCAACTTTCAGGAAAAAAGACACTTATGGTGCTGAGCGAAAGCAATAAAGCCTTATATTTGTCCTCCCGAAATCTGAAGCAGGCAAAGGTTGTAAGGGCTTGTGATTTAAATACATACGAAATTCTTCGTGCCCACAATCTGATCATTCTCGAAAGCTCGGTTGCCGAAATCGAAAAGACCTTTGAGAATTAAAAAAGAAATTCACGCTCACAGCGCTGAGATTAAGAACCATTAACACCAAAAACGATGGGAATCATAATAAAGCCGGTAGTTACGGAAAAGATGACGGCCTTAGGCGACAAGCTTCAACGCTACGGGTTTATCGTGCAGAAGGATTCCAACAAGCTGCAGATTAAAAAAGCCGTTGAGGAGATTTACGGAGTTGAAGTTACAGATGTAAACACCATGAACTATGCTGGCAAGTCCAAGTCAAGGTACACCAAAACCGGACTGGTAAAGGGACGTGCAGGTTCATACAAGAAGGCTATAGTAACTTTAGCTGAGGGTGAAACAATTGATTTTTATAGCAATATTTAAAGATAATGGCTTTAAAAAAATTCAAACCGACCACATCAAGTCAGCGCTTCAAACTGGTTAGCGCACTGGATGACATTACAGCGACAAGTCCTGAAAAGAGCTTGTTGGTGGCGAGGAAAAGCTCAGGTGGCCGAAATAACACCGGAAAAATGACCATCAGGTCGATCGGTGGCGGACACAAGCAGAAGTACCGTATCATTGATTTCAAACGTGATAAGGAAAACATACCTGCGACAGTAAAAACCATTGAATACGATCCGAACCGTACTGCCCGCATTGCGTTGCTGTATTATGCCGATGGTGAGAAGCGTTACATTGTTGCCCCCAACGGATTGAAAGTTGGACAGCAGGTGATGGCCGGTAAGGGCGCACAGCCCGAGATTGGGAATACGCTTTATTTAAGTGAAATTCCGTTCGGTACTGTTATTCACAATATTGAACTCAGGCCGGGACAGGGAGCCAAGATGGCGCGCAGTGCAGGTTCATCGGCACAGCTGATGTCGCGCGATGGAAAATTTGCCGTCATTAAATTGCCTTCCGGAGAAACCCGCATGATTCTTCAAAGCTGCAAAGCAACCATTGGAATGGTTTCAAATACCGAGCACAACCTGGAAGTTTCAGGAAAAGCCGGTCGTAGCCGCTGGCTCGGACGTCGTCCGCGCACCCGTGCTGTTGTTATGAACCCGGTTGATCACCCGATGGGTGGTGGTGAAGGAAGAGCTACCGGAGGTCACCCGAGGTCGCGCAAGGGATTGCCGGCAAAGGGATACAAGACCCGTTATCCGAAGAAAGCTTCCAATAAATACATCATCGAAAGAAGGAAGAAGTAATTGAACCTTAAACAGCAATAAAGATGAGCCGTTCGCTTAAAAAAGGTCCTTATATCGACTACAAACTGGAAAAGAAAGTACTGGACGTGGTTAACTCCAACAAGAAAGTTGTTATTAAAACCTGGTCACGTGCTTCGATGATATCTCCGGACTTTGTTGGACAAACCATTGCAGTCCACAACGGAAACAAATTCATCCCGGTTTATGTAACTGAGAACATGGTAGGACACAAACTCGGAGAGTTTTCACCGACCCGTATTTTCAGGGGACACGCCGGTAGTAAAGATAAAGGTAAAAAATAAAGAAGGAAAAACCAATGGGATCACGTAAACATAACAGGGCTGAGCAGATCAATGAAGCCAGGAAGACCGCGGCCTTTGCCAGCCTCAGGAATTGCCCTACCTCACCCAGGAAGATGCGGCTGATCGCTGATATGATCCGCGGTATGAAGGTAGAACTGGCACTGAATGTACTGAAACATTCGCCAAAGGAAGCCAGCGGCCGTATGCATAAATTGCTTCTCTCGGCACTCGCTAACTGGCAGGCCAAGAATGAGGGTGTGCGCATAGAAGACACCAGTCTGTATATTAAGGAAGTCGGCGTTGACGGCGGCCGCTCACTGAAGCGTATCCGTACTGCTCCTCAGGGTCGTGCCCACAGAATCCGCAAGCGTTCAAACCACGTGACACTGCTCATCGATAACAGAGTAGCACAAGAAAAATAATAATATTACTGCAAAGCAGGCTTTAACAACCAAATAATCATTTGTTGAATGGGACAAAAGACAAATCCAATAGGTAACAGGTTAGGCATCATCAGAGGATGGGATTCCAACTGGTATGGCGGAAAGAGTTTCGAAAGCAAACTGGTAGAAGATGACCAGATCCGCAAATATCTGAATGCCCGTTTATCCAAAGCCGGAGTTTCAAAGATCGTTATCGAACGTACGCTGAAGCTCGTTACCGTGACAATCCATACTGCCCGTCCGGGTATCATTATTGGTAAGGGTGGTCAGGAAGTTGACAAACTGAAGGAAGAATTGAAGAAGGTAACCAAGAAGGAGATCCAGATCAATATATCCGAGATCAAACGTCCTGAGATGGATGCAGTAATCGTGGCCAACTCGATTGCCCGTCAGATTGAAGGTCGTATATCATACCGCCGTGCAATCAAGACTGCCATCGCCTCAACCATGCGTATTGGTGCTGAAGGAATTAAAGTATTGATTTCGGGAAGGCTTGCAGGAGCTGAAATGGCTCGCCGCGAGATGATCAAGGAGGGCCGTACCCCACTTCATACGCTGAGAGCCGACATCGACTACGCTGTAGCTGAAGCCCATACAACCTACGGCCGTATTGGTATCAAAGTCTGGATTTGCAAAGGTGAAGTTTACGGAAAGGTAGATCTCACTCCTTCAGCAGAAGCCCAGGCAAGCAGTGGAGCCCGTGAGAAATCGATGCCTCCGAGAACCGGTGGAAGACCTCCGCGCGGGAACCGCAACAGGACTCCGAAGAAGTAAGAAACTGAGTAACAAAAACACGTTCAATATCCGACAATAATGTTACAGCCAAAGAAAACCAAGTACAGGAAAATGCAGAAGGGCAAAATGAAAGGCAACACCAAGCGTGGTGCAGAGATTTCATTTGGTTCATTTGCTATTAAAACCCTGGAAGAGGCATGGATCACAGGCCGCCAGATAGAAGCAGCCCGTCAGGCCATCAGCCGTTACATGAAACGTGAAGGCCAGATATGGATTCGCATTTTCCCCGATAAGCCTGTTACCAAGAAACCCGCGGAAGTACGTATGGGTAAAGGTAAAGGTGCACCCGAATATTTTGTGGCACGCATCAGCCCAGGCCGTATTCTCTTCGAAGCCGAAGGTGTACCCGTGGATGTTGCAAAGGAAGCCCTCCGTCTTGGTGCGCAGAAATTGCCCGTTGCTACCAAGTTTGTGGTAAGAAGAGATTACGTTGAAGAATCAATATAACGCAAGATGAAACAAGAAGTCATTAGAGAGCTTTCAACAGCCGAACTCATTGAACGGCTCGATGAAGAGCGCAAACAGCTAATCAAGCTTAAGCTTAACCACGCTGTTTCACCTCTTGAGAACCCCAATAAAATCAAAAATTACCGCAGGACAATTGCACGTATGGTTACCGAGCTTCACAAGCGCAACCAGGAAGCAGCATCGTCCAAGGGTACAGCTACCGCTAACAACCAATAACCGTAGGAGCTATGGAAACCAGAAATCTGAGAAAAGAAAGAATTGGGGTTGTTGTCAGCAACAAAATGGAGAAGTCTATCGTAGTTCAGGTCGAACGCCGCGAGAAGCACCCCAAATATGGAAAATTTGTGAAGAAAACTACAAAATTTTCCGCCCACGACGAGAAAAATGAATGCAACATCGGCGATACCGTCCTTATTGCAGAAACCCGTCCTCTGAGCAAAAACAAGTGCTGGAGATTAGTCGAAATCATTGAAAGAGCCAAGTAATTATGATACAACAGGAATCACGACTTACGGTAGCGGACAACAGCGGTGCAAAAGAAGTACTTTGCATCCGTGTGCTGGGTGGAACCCGCAAACGCTATGCCTCTATTGGCGATAAAATTGTTGTAACCGTAAAACATGCCCTCCCTTCCGGGAATATAAAAAAGGGTACGGTTGCCAAGGCAGTGGTTGTCAGAACCAAGAAAGAAATCCGCCGCAACGACGGCTCCTATATCCGCTTTGACGACAACGCTGTAGTATTGCTCAACAACGCTGGTGAAATGTCCGGAACCCGTATCTTTGGGCCGGTCGCCAGAGAATTGCGTGAAAAGCAATACATGAAGATTGTTTCACTGGCACCCGAGGTGCTGTAATTGACCCACAAGCATATGAGCACGAAACTTAGTATAAAGAAAGGCGACACCGTGAAGGTTATAGCCGGTGACTCTAAGGGAAAACAGGGAAAGGTCCTTGAAGTGGATGTAGAAAAAATGCAAGCCATCGTAGAGGGTGTTAACCTGATCTCAAAGCACACCAAACCCAATGCAAAAAATGCACAGGGTGGCATCGTCAAAAAAGAAGCCGGAATCCATGTTTCAAACCTTATGGTTGTCGATAACACCGGCGTTCCGACCCGCGTAGGTCGTAAACTTGACGAGAAGACCAATAAATCAGTCCGTTATTCTAAAAAGTCCGGGGAGGTAATTAAATAATGAACTATTCACCACGCTTAAAAGATAAGTACAGGCAGGAAATTATTCCGGCTCTTACGGAAAAGTTTCAGTACAAAACCGTGATGCAGGTCCCCAGGCTGCTGAAAATCAGTGTTAATCAGGGACTTGGTACAGCGATTGCCGACAAGAAACTGGTTGATGCAGGAGTTAATGAACTTACAGCCCTTACCGGACAGAAAGCAGTTGCTACAAAGTCGCGCAAAGACATTTCAAACTTTAAGCTCCGTAAAGGAATGCCGATCGGGGCACGGGTTACACTCAGGGGCGATAAGATGTACGAATTCCTCGACCGCCTTGTTTCCGTTGCTATCCCCCGAATCAGGGACTTCCGCGGAATTAATGAGAAAGGATTCGACGGACGCGGTAATTACACTCTTGGTGTTACCGAACAGATCATATTTCCGGAAATCCTGATCGACAAAGTGGCAAAGATCAATGGTATGGATATCACCTTTGTAACTTCTGCCCGTACCGATCAGGAGTGCCTGGCACTGCTTAAAGAATTTGGTTTACCATTCAAAAATCAGAAATAACGATATGGCAAAGGAATCAATGAAGGCAAGGGAACTTAAAAGAGAACGCCTTGTCGCCAAATACGCGGCCAAACGTGCTGAACTGAAAGAAGCCGGCGATTATATCGCACTTCAGAAGCTTCCGAAAAATGCTTCACCCGTGCGCCTGCACAACCGTTGCAAGCTCACCGGTCGTCCGAAAGGATACATGCGCCAATTTGGCATTTCGCGTATTAATTTCCGTTTCATGGCCCTCGATGGCCTTATTCCGGGCGTGAAAAAAGCCAGTTGGTAATAAAAACATTTGATCAATTTAACAATCAAGGATAAAATGGTAACAGATCCTATTGCAGATTATCTGACCCGCATCAGGAACGCCGTGATGGCCAACCACCGGATCGTGGAAATCCCGACTTCAAACATGAAGAAGGAAATCACCAAGATCTTATTCGAAAAGGGTTATATTTTGAATTATAAGTTTGAGGATGAAACCATCCCCGGAATTATAAAAATTGCGCTGAAATACCACCCGGTTTCAAAGATTTCCGCAATCTCCAAACTGGAACGTGTCAGCAAGCCCGGACTCCGCCGTTACGTCGGTGCAGATGAACTGCCACGCGTTCTGAATGGACTGGGTATCGCTATACTTTCTACCAATAAAGGACTGATGACCGATAAAGAAGCAAGAGTCCAGAAGATTGGCGGAGAAGTTTTGTGTTACATTAGCTAAAAAGAGGAGATTTCAACATGTCGAGAATAGGAAAAATGCCGGTTGCCATTCCTTCAGGAGTTCAGATTTCTGTATCTGATACCAATCTGATTACTGTGAAAGGTAAACTTGGCGAACTTACGCAACAGGTGGATCCCCAGATTACCTTTAAAATTGAAGATAATAGCCTGATCATTGGCAAAGCGAACGATACACAGGATGCCAATGCCAAACACGGCCTCTACCGCTCACTCGTTGCAAATATGGTGAAAGGTGTATCGGAAGGGTTTACCATCGTTCAGGAACTGGTTGGAGTTGGATATAAAGCTTCCGCTACCGGAAACCTGCTTGAACTTTCGCTTGGCTTCTCACACAACGTATTCATTGAAATGCCTCAGGAAGTCAGTGTGGAAACTCTTACCGAAAGGGGTAAAAATCCTACAATTACCCTGAAATCACACGATAAACAGTTACTTGGACAGGTTGCCGCCAAGATTCGCTCACTTCGCAAACCCGAACCTTACAAAGGTAAAGGTATACGGTTTATGGGTGAAGTGGTCAAGAAAAAAGCCGGTAAATCTGCTTCAGATAAATAACATTAAAATTAAACCAATCCCGGTTAAACGGGGTAAAATTCCTCATAAAGGATGGCTATCAAGAACAGAAAAGAATACAGAAGGCACAGGATAAAACTCAGAATCCGGAAGGTAGTTACCGGAACTGCTGAGCAGCCGAGGTTGACCGTATTCAGAAGCAATAAACAGATCTATGCACAGATCATTAACGATCTTGAAGGCAAGACCCTTGTTTCTGTATCGTCACGCATTCCTGAAGTTTCAGGTACCCCTATGCCAAAAATCGAGCAGGCTAAGCTTGTCGGAAAAATGATTGCCGAGCGCGCCAAAGAAGCGGGTATCGAAGAAGTGGTTTTTGACCGCAACGGTTACTTATATCATGGTAGAATCAAATCCCTGGCTGAATCAGCCAGAGAAGGAGGCCTTAAATTTTAAAACAGATGGCAAACGCAAACATAAAAAGGGTTAAATCCAGCGAGATTGAGTTTAAAGACAGACTGGTTAGCATCCAGCGAGTTACCAAAGTAACCAAAGGGGGACGTACGTTCAGCTTCTCAGCTATTGTAGTTGTTGGTAATGAAAACGGCGTTGTTGGTTACGGACTTGGTAAAGCTAAAGAAGTTACCGCAGCCATTGCAAAAGGTGTTGACGATGCTAAGAAAAATCTGGTAAAAGTACCGGTTCTTAAGGGAACGATCCCGCACGAACAACTGGGTAAATACGGTGGAGCTCTGGTGTTCCTGAAACCCGCTACTCCCGGTACCGGTGTTATCGCAGGCGGTGCTATGCGCGCTGTTCTTGAAAGTGTTGGTGTTCGCGACGTGCTTGCCAAGTCGAAAGGCTCTTCTAACCCCCACAGTGTTGTAAAAGCTACCATCGATGCCCTGATGAAAATGCGCGATGCATACACCGTAGCTCAGCTTCGTGGCGTTGACCTCAATAAAGTTTTCAATGGTTAAGACTAACCAATTAAAACCAACTGAAATGAAGAAACTGAGAGTTACCCAGATAAAAAGCGGCATTAAACAGCCCGAGCGTCAGAAACTTACCCTTAAAGCCCTTGGCATTAAGCGGATGAACAGGCCTGTTGAGGTGGTTGCTACCCCTCAGATCGAAGGTATGATCGCAAAGATCAACCACCTGTTGAAAGTTGAAGAAATCTAAATCGTACACTTCTAATTGTCAAGATATTATGGATTTGAGTAATCTTAAACCGGCAGAAGGATCAGTAAAAAGCAGGAAACGTATCGGTCGTGGCCAGGGTTCTGGTCGCGGAGGTACATCTACCCGCGGTCATAAAGGAGCTAAATCACGTTCAGGATATAGCCAGAAGATCGGCTTTGAAGGCGGTCAGATGCCCCTCTACAGACGCGTTCCCAAATATGGCTTCCGCAATATTAACCGCGTTGAGTACAGAAGCATTAACCTCGATGTGATCCAGGCCCTGGTCTCTGCTGTCAATGTGGAAGTTGTGGATATCGAACTGTTGATCACCAACGGACTCGCCTCCAAAAACGATAGGATTAAAATCCTTGGTCGTGGTGAGTTAACAACCAAAATCGATGTGAAAGCCAATGCGTTTTCTGCATCTGCTGTAAAGGCTATTGAATCAAAGGGTGGTCAGGCTATAAAAATCTAAACTGTAGATGAAACGTTTTATTCAGACTATCAAGAACATTTATAAGATCGAGGAACTGCGCAAACGCATTGGTTATACCATTGGCATTGTTCTGCTCTACCGACTCGGATCTTATGTTGTTCTTCCGGGAGTTGATCCAAACCAGCTTGCTAATCTTCAGAACCAGACCGGCAGCGGATTGCTCGGACTCCTCAATATGTTCTCGGGTGGAGCGTTTTCCAACGCCTCCATCTTTGCTTTGGGAATCATGCCCTATATCTCTGCATCCATCGTAGTGCAGTTGCTGGGAATGGCAATTCCTTATTTCCAGAAGCTTCAGAAAGAGGGAGAGAGCGGTCGTAAAAAGATTAATCAGATTACCCGCTACCTCACCGTTCTGATTACCGGCTTTCAGGCTCCGGGTTACATCGCCAATCTTGTTTCTCAATTGCCTGCATCCGCCATCACCCCATTTGATCCCGCTGTTACTTCGCCTTCCACTTTCTTCTGGATTTCTTCCGTTATCATTCTGATTTCGGGAACCCTTTTTGTAATGTGGCTGGGTGAACGCATCACCGATAAAGGAATCGGAAATGGTATCTCTCTCATTATCATGATCGGTATCATTGCACGTCTGCCCTTTGCTCTTTTTGGTGAACTCGTTTCACGTATGGAGCAGAAAGGCGGCGGACTGGTAATCTTTATCGTGGAGCTTGCCGTACTGATCGGTGTTATTCTGATTAGTATCCTGCTGGTACAGGGAACCCGCAAGATACCTGTACAATATGCCAAACGTATAGTCGGAAACAAACAATATGGCGGCGTTAGGCAGTATATTCCCCTTAAGGTGAATGCTGCCGGTGTTATGCCGATCATCTTTGCCCAGGCAATTATGTTTCTGCCTCTGACACTTGCCGGATTTGCCGAATCGGAAACCCTGACCGGCTTTGCTGCTGCCTTCACCAATATCAACGGATTCTGGTACAATTTTGTGTTTGCACTCCTGATTGTGGTGTTCACATACTTCTATACCGCCATCACCATCAATCCAAATCAGATGGCGGAGGATATGAAGAAAAACAACGGTTTTATCCCAGGTGTTAAACCCGGAAAAAAGACCGCTGAATTTATTGATCAGATCATGTCGAGGATTACATTGCCCGGTTCATTGTTCCTGGCATTTGTGGCGATTATGCCTGCTCTGGTCAGCAAAATCGGTGTCACGGGTCAATTTGCCCAGTTCTACGGCGGTACGTCTCTGCTGATTCTGGTCGGTGTTGTACTCGAAAGTCACCTGCTAATGAGGCATTACGACGGACTTACAAAATCTGGTCGTATTAAGGGGCGTTCATCCATAAGCATGGGTTGATATTGAAGTAAGGACTTCAGTGCTTGCAAATGATTTATTACAAGACAAACGAAGAAATAGAATTAATACGGTTAAGTTCTTTACTTGTTGGTAAAACCCTGGCCGAGACAGCACGAAGCATCAAACCTGGTGTGACGACTGCTGAACTCGACCGGATAGCCGAAACCTTTATCCGTGATCATGGTGCAATACCTGCATTCAAAGGTTACGGTGGCTTCCCCGGAACCCTGTGCATATCGGTTAACGATGTTGTAGTGCACGGAATCCCTGGCAATCAGGTGCTTCAGGACGGTGACCTTGTGTCGGTTGACTGTGGCGTTATCCTGAATGGATTTTACGGTGACTCTGCATATTCTTTTGCGGTAGGCACTGTGAGCGAAGAGAAGCGGCTTCTGATGCAGCGTACGAAAGAATCGCTCTATCGTGGCATAGAAGTTGCTAAGGCGGGCAAGCGTATCGGCGATATAGGATATGAGATTCAGACCTATGTTGAGCAATACGGCTATTCGGTGGTTCGCGACCTTGTGGGTCACGGACTTGGCAGGCATCTTCACGAGAAACCGGAAGTGCCTAATTATGGCAAAAGAGGCGTTGGAACCATGCTTCAGGCCGGATTGGTTATATGTATAGAACCTATGATCAATCTTGGACGCAGGCAGGTTATTCAGGAGCGCGACGGATGGACCATCCGTACGGCCGACAGGCTGCCTTCCGCTCACTATGAGCATGCCATAGCAATAATGGAAGGGAAAACCGAAATTCTTTCATCGTTTGATGAGATTGAGAAAGTACTGGAGTCACAACAATAATTTTTTGAATACATGGCAAAACAAATTTCGATAGAACAGGACGGCACGGTTACCGAATCGCTCGGTAACGCAATGTTCCGTGTTGAACTTGAGAACGGGCACATCATAACCGCTCACATTTCGGGGAAGATGAGGATGCACTATATTAAGATTTTGCCTGGTGATAAGGTAAAACTTGAAATGTCGCCTTATGACCTCTCCAAGGGAAGAATAATTTTCAGATACAAATAAACAAACCATCTTGTCAAATGAAAGTAAGAGCATCAGTCAAGAAGAGGACACCTGACTGTAAAATTGTCAGAAGGAAAGGGCGGTTGTACATTATCAACAAAAAGAACCCCAAGTACAAGCAAAGGCAGGGATAACAGAGTTTAACAAACAACAGAACAATATATGGCACGTATTGCTGGTATAGACATACCAAAAAACAAAAGGGGTGAGATAGGCCTGACCTACATTTATGGTATAGGCCGCAGCTCAGCCCAGAAGATTCTTCAGGCTGCTGGAGTGGACCTGAACAAAAAGGTTCAGGAATGGAATGATGATGAGCAGAACGCCATCCGTACGATCATCAACGATCAGTTTAAGGTGGAAGGTGCACTCAGGTCAGAAATTCAGACCAACATAAAGCGACTGATGGACATTGGATGCTACCGCGGTGTAAGGCATCGTATCGGACTTCCGCTGCGAGGTCAGAGTACCAAGAATAATGCCCGTACACGTAAGGGTAAGAAGAAAACTGTTGCCAACAAGAAGAAAGCAACCAAAGGTTAATCGTTGATTTTCCTTTAAATTAACCAAACGAATTGTCGAAAAAAAATTGTTATGGCAAAAACTGCTAAAACATCAAAGAAGAAAGTTGTTAAGGTTGATCCAGTCGGCCGCGCATACGTGAGTGCATCTTTCAACAATATCATTATATCGCTGACCAACAACAGCGGACAGGTGATCAGTTGGGCTTCAGCCGGTAAGATGGGTTTCAGGGGTTCGAAGAAGAATACCCCGTACGCTGCTCAGATGGCTGCAACCGAATGTTCAAAGGTAGCTTACGATATGGGCCTGCGGAAGGTAAAGGTTTTCGTAAAAGGACCCGGCTCCGGAAGGGAATCTGCTATCCGTACCATTCACTCTGCTGGTATAGAAGTTACTGAGATAGTTGACGTAACGCCTCTGCCGCACAACGGTTGTCGTCCTCCGAAACGGAGAAGGGTTTAATTATTTTTTAAGCTCCCGGTTTTGCTTTGTCCTGCAGGATGGTTTGATGTCAGGCTATGACCGGAGCAAAATTGAAAACAAAAACAGATACCAAATAACACGTAATTATGGCCAGGTACACAGGTCCAAGAACCAAAATTGCACGGAAATTCAAAGATCCGATCTATGGTCCGGACAAGTATTTCGAGAAGAAAAACTATGCCCCGGGAATGCACGGAAATTCGAAGAGACGTAAAAAACTTTCAGAATACGGCACACAGCTTCAGGAGAAGCAGAAAGCCAAATATACATACGGAATTCTCGAGAAACAGTTTAAAAATACTTTCCAGAAGGCCAGCCGCAAGAGTGGTATTACAGGCGAGATTCTGCTGCAGATGGTTGAGTCCAGACTCGACAATGTGGTATATCGTCTTGGAATTGCTCCGACTCGCAGCGCAGCCCGCCAGCTTGTAACCCATCGTCACATCCTGGTTAACGGTTCGCTGGTTAATGTTCCTTCATACGAACTGAAACCGGGCGATAGCGTAAGCGTAAGGGAAAAATCGAAATCTCTGGAAGTTATCCAGAATGCACTGGCTGCCAAAAGGAATACATATCCCTGGCTCGAGTGGGACAGTACAAATCTTTCAGGTAAATTTGCCAGCCTTCCGGCACGTGAAGATATTCCGGAAAATATAAAGGAGCAGCTCATCGTTGAGTTGTACTCCAAGTAACGAGCTTACGATTTTCAAACTATTTACACAAGAGGAAGAGTATATGGCAATATTAGCATTTCAAAAGCCTGAAAAGGTAATAATGATCGAAGCCGACGATTCGAAAGGTGTGTTTGAATTCAGACCCCTCGAACCCGGATTCGGTATAACCATCGGCAATGCACTGAGAAGGATTCTGCTTTCATCGCTAGAAGGCTTTGCTATCACTTCGGTGCGGATTGAAGGAGTTGATATGGAGTTCTCTTCAATCAAAGGCGTGGTGGAAGATGTCACCGACATAATCCTTAATCTGAAAAAAATCCGATTCAAACGTTTGCTTGAATCGGAAACCAGTGAAAAAATCCGTGTGGTTATTTCTGGTCAGGATGCATTTATGGCCGGTGATATCAATAAGTTCCTTTCGGTTTTCCAGGTGCTTAATCCAGAGGTTGAAATATGCCATATGGAACCCTCGGTGAAACTGACAATTGACCTGACCATTGATAAAGGGCGGGGTTATGTTCCTGCTGAGGAGAATAAGGTAGCGAATGCCCCCCTGGGTACCATCGCCATCGATTCAATCCATACGCCCGTCAAAAACGTTAAATATACCATCGAGAATTTCCGTGTTGAACAGAAAACCGACTACGAAAAGCTCATTCTTGAACTCGTTACCGATGGTTCTATTCATCCTAAAGAAGCTCTGAAAGAATCTGCCCGGATTCTGATTCATCACTTCATGCTTTTCTCCGATGAAAAAATTACCATCGATACAGAAGAAAAAGCTGTTACTGAAGAGTTTGATGAAACATCACTGCACATCCGGCAGCTGCTGAAAACCAAACTTGTCGACATGGATTTGTCGGTCAGGGCTCTCAATTGCCTCAAGGCTGCCGACGTTGAAACCCTTGGAGAACTTGTTTCATACAACAAAAACGACCTTTTGAAATTCCGCAATTTTGGTAAAAAATCACTCACCGAACTGGAAGAGCTGGTGAAGTCGAAAAATCTGGAGTTCGGAATGAATATCGCAAAATACAAACTTGATAAGGATTAATTGCAATGAGACACGGAAAGAAAGTCAATCATCTGGGAAGAACGAGCGCCCATCGCAAAGCTATGCTTTCGAATATGGCCTCCTCGCTTATCCTGCATAAACGCATCAATACCACGCTTGCAAAAGCGAAGGCGCTGAGGTCATATGTTGAACCACTGATCACCCGCTCAAAAGACGATTCAACACATTCCCGCCGAATGGTTTTCAGCTACCTCCAGAATAAGGATGCCGTTACTACGCTCTTCAGAGAGGTTTCGGTGAAAGTAGCTAACCGCCCGGGTGGTTATACCAGGATTCTGAAAACCGGAACCCGCCTTGGCGATAATGCCGAGATGTGTATGATGGAGCTGGTGGACTTCAACGAAAATATGCTTGCAGCCAAAGAGGCTCCCAAAGCTAAAACCACACGCCGCAGCCGCAGCTCTAAACCCAAGGTTGCCGAAGTTGCAGCTCCTAAAGCTGAAAAGGCTCCTGAAACCGGTGAGGTTGCCGAAAAGCCGGCTACCGATACTACTGAAAACAACGGGTAATTTTTTACCGGTGCGTGATGAGGATAAGGTAGCAAATATCTACTTTGTCCTCATTTTGTTTGTCCGGAACTTCTTATACTCCTGAGTTCATTTTTGATCA